>NZ_WBKT01000171.1 GCF_008868175.1 Micromonospora sp. AMSO31t | reverse complement strand
CCCCACCCAGCGCCGCCGGCAGCGCGGCCATCGCCAGCACGCCCAGGGCGGCCGCCCCGGCCGCCGCCACCCGGCGGTTGCGCCGCCGCCGGCGGGCCTCCCGGATCGCCCCCGGCAGGTCGATCCGGGGCGGGCCGGCCGGCTCGTCGTCCAGCCACCGCAGCCGGTCGGCGACCTGTTCCTCATCGGTCCTCATGCTCACCGCTCCTCTCCGGTCCGGCCGGCCAGCTCGCGGTCCCCGAGCAGCCGTCGCATCGCCGCCAGGCCGTGCGAGGTCTGGCTCTTCACCGTGCCGGGCGAGCAGCGCAACGCCCGGGCCACCTCCTCCACCGGCAGGTCATGCAGGAAACGCAGCACCAGCACCGCCCGCTGGCGGGGCGGCACCTTGGCGAGTGCGTCGCGCAACACGGTCCGCTCCTCGACGCCCCGGTCCTCGGTGAACCGCATGTCGGGTGGCCCGCCGAACAGGTGCACCCGCCACCAGCCGCGCCGCCGGGTGTCCAGGAAGTGCCGCACCAGCACCGTGCGGACGTAGGCGTCGAGCTGCTCGACCTCGCCTATCCGGGCCCAGCGCAGATAGAGCCGGGTGGCGGTCTCCTGCACCAGGTCGTCGGCCTGGTCGGCGTCACCGCAGAGCGCGTACGCCAGCCGGCGCAGCGCCGGCAGGCGGGCGGTGACGTACTCGATGTATTCCTGGTCCGATGCGTCCGGCATCCGGCCACCTCCGTGGGGTTCGCTGTTCCAGACGGCATCGCGCCGGAATCGGTTGTACGCGACCGCCACCGGAACCCAGGATGGTCGGGTGCATCTGGAGATCCCCGAGGGGCTGCGCTGGACCGAGCGGCATCCGGCCGGCCGGGAGTGGCTCGCCGCCCTGCCGGACCGGCTGGCCGGGTGCGTGGCGCGCTGGGAGCTGCGGGTCGGCCCACCCTTCGCGTACGCGTTCGCGTCGCTGGCCCTGCCGGCGGAGCTGCCCGACGGCACCCGGGCGGTGCTCAAGCTCCAGTACCCGGACGACGACAGCGTGCACGAGGCGACCGCGCTGGCGCACTGGGCCGGCCGGGGAGCGATCCGGCTGCTGGCCCACGACGCCGAGCGCCGCGCGCTGCTGGTCGAGCGGTGCGACCCGGGCACCCCGCTGCACGGGCTGTCCCCGGATGCGGCGCTGGACGTGGCGATCGGACTGCTCCCCCGGCTCGGCGTGCCGGCCGGCCCGCCGTTCACGCCGCTCGCCGAGGAGGCGGCCGGCTGGGTCGAGCGGATGCCGGCCAAGTGGGAACGCCTGAACCGGCCGTACGAGCGGCGGCTGCTCGACGCCGCGCTCGGGATGCTCGCCGACCTGACGCCCAGCCAGGGCGCGCAGGAGCTGGTCAACCAGGACCTGCACGCCGGCAACGTGCTGTCGGCCGGCCGCGAGCCGTGGCTGGTCATCGACCCGAAACCCCTGGTCGGCGAGCGGGAGTTCGCCGTGGTGCCGCTGGTACGCGGTCCCGAGCTGGGCCGCTCCCCCGCGGCGGTGCGGCACCGGCTCGACCGGCTGAGCGCCGAGCTGGGCCTGGACCGGGAACGGGTGCGCGGCTGGGCGGTCGGGCAGACGCTGGCCTGGAGCATCGGCGAGGACCAGGTCTTCCCGCAGCAGGTCGAGACGGTCCGCTGGCTGCTCGACGCGGCGTGACTGCTCCTCGCGGGCGGGTCACGCCGCGCCGTGCGGCCCGGCGTGACCGGCCCGGGAACCGGTCACGCCACGGGACGGGGTGGTCAGGCCGGGTACGGGACCGCCTCGCGGGCCGTCCGCAGGGCCCCGGCCCACCAGGCGAGCTGGTCCAGCAGGGTCTTGGCGTATCCGGACGCCGCCGCGTCGAGCGGCTGGCCGTCCTGCCAGCCCAGGTAGTAGTTCGGGAAGGCCAGCCCGTCGCGGATGGTCACCGCGTGCAGCTCGGTGAGCACGTTCTCCAGGTGCAGGACGGCGTGCCGGCCGCCGGCCGCGCCGCCGTAGCTCACGAAGGCGACCGGCTTGGCCGTCCACTGGGCGAAGTGCCAGTCGATGGCGGCCTTCAGCGCGGCCGGATAGCTGTGGTTGTACTCCGGCGTGACCAGGATGAACGCGTCCGCGTCCCCGAGTGCGGCGGTCAGCGGCGCCATGGCCGCCGGGCGCGGATAAGCGTCGCCCGCGACCTTCGGTGACTCCGCAGGCAACGCCAGCGGGATCTCGACCCCGGCCAGGTCGACGACGTCGACCTCGAACCCGCCGTGCTCGCGCGCCCGCTCGGCGACCCAGGACGCGATGACCGGCCCGAACCGGCCCTCGCGGACGCTTCCGATGACAATGGCCAACCTGTGCTTCTCGTTCATGCGCTCCACGGTCCGCCGCCGCGGCGGCGGCAACCAGACCGGGCGGAGGCTGGCCCCCGCAGGGCCACGCTACGCCGGCCGGGGCAGCCGGAACCCGGCCTAGACTTCCCACCCATGGGTACGCCACTGGGAGACTTCGTCCGCGCCAAGCGCGACAGCCTCCAGCCGGAGTCTTTCGGCCTGCCCGATCGGGGCCGGCGCCGCTCCCCCGGCCTGACCCGGGCGGAGGTGGCCACCCGCTCGGGGATCAGCGTGGAGTACCTGACCCGCATCGAGCAGGGCCGGGACCGCAACCCCTCGCACTCGGTGCTGCACGCGCTCGCGGACGGCCTGAGCCTGGACGCCGGGGAGCGGCACCACCTGCGCTACCTCGCCAAGATCACCGGCGGGGGCTGCCCGGGTCACCGGCCGCCGGCGCCGCCCAACCGCGAGGTACGGCCCACCGTGCGGGAGACCCTCCGCCTGCTCGAACCCGGCGTGGCGTTCGTCACCAACCGGCTGGGCGACGTGCTCGCGCACACGGGCGGGTTCGGGCTGGTCATGGGCGGGATCGGGCTGCTCGACACCGACGACCCGAACCTGACCCGCTACGTGTTCACCGATCCGCGCGCCCGGAGCGTGTTCCCCGACTGGGACCAGGTGGCCGACGAGCGGGCCTTCGACCTGTGGCTCGGGCCCTCCGCGGAAAGCTCCGAGTGGTTCAGGGTCCAGCTCGCCCCCGTCGCCGGGCCGGAGTTCACCCGGCGGCTCCAACGGCACCTGCCGCCGCCACAGGTCCCGCTCCGGCTCGACCATCCCGCCGTAGGCGAGCTGCGCTGGCACCGGGAGAAGCTGGAGCTGCCGAGCACGGACGCCCAGGAGCTGGTCGTCCTCCTGCCCGCCGACGAGACGACGGCGCGGGCGGTCGAGCGGCTCCGGTACCACCGCCACGGCGCCCTCCGCGCCGTCGGCTGACCGGGCCGGTCAGCGGGCCTGGCAGGTGGCGCACCAGTAGAGGTTCCGGCCGGCGAGCGTGCCCCGGCTCACCCCGGTGCCGCAGAGGTGGCAGGGCTCGCCCGGCCGGCGGTAGACGTAGACCTCGCCGCCGTGCCGGTCGACCCGGGGCGCCCGCCCCATGGCCTCCGGCAGGTGCTCGTCGCGCACGGTGTCGATCCGGCCCCGCTCGATGGCGACGGTCATCAGCGCGACCAGGTCGGCCCAGAGCTCCGCCCAGCCGGCCGGGGTGAGGCTCCGCCCGGGCAGCAGCGGCGGCAGCCCGGCCCGGAACAGCGCCTCTGTCACGAAGATCAGGCCGGTGCCGGCCACCACCGACTGGTCCAGCAGCAGCGCCGCCAGCGGGGTGGGGCTGCGCCGGATTCGGGCGTACGCCCGCTCGGGGTCGGCGTCGGCGCGCAGCGGGTCGGGGCCGAGCCGGTCGCGCAGCGCGGCCACCTCGGGCGGGGTGAGCAGCTCGCACGCGGTCGGCCCGCGCAGGTCCAGCCAGTGCCGGTCGTCCGGCGACTCCAGCTCGGCGCGTCTGCCGCCGCGCCGCGACCTGGAGCCGTCGCTGGCCAGCCGCAGGCGGATCTGCCCGATCGGGGGCGGCGGTTCGCCTGGGCCGTCGGTGACCTTGCCGTAGAGCCCGAGGTGGACGTGCAGGGTCAGCTCGCCGGCGTAGTGGTGCAGCAGGTGCTTGCCGTACGCCTCGGTGCCGTCCAGGACGGTGCCGGTGAGCCGGGCCGCGCCCTCGGCGAAGCGGCCCTGCGGGCTGGCGGCGTGCACCTTGTGGCCGGCGAAGAGCTCGGCGTGCCGGGCCGCCAGGCGGTGGATGGTGTGTCCCTCTGGCACGACGGCAACGGTAGCCCGGCGGTCGGGACACCGCCGACCAGGAGCGGCAGCCACGTCGACGGGTGTCGACGTGTCCGCCACGGGGTACCTCATGAGCATCACGCGCGGTCTCCGCGCCGGAGTTCAGGAGGTGTCGAAGTGAAGATCTTGTCCCGCCGGAACGGCCCGGCGCGTACTGATGACGTGAACGGCGACGGGGTGGTCGACGACCGCGACCGGAGCGGCGACGACCGGCCCGTGGCCACCGACCGGGACGCGGAGCGGACCACGTACCGCAGCGCCGCCACCGCGACCGACGGCGAGCGCGCCCGCGACGCCGCGTCGACGGCCGAGGACGAGCGCGCCACCGCGACCGGGAGCGAGCGGGCCACCGACGCGGAGCGGCGGGCGGCGGACCGGGCCGCGGCGGCCCGCGCGGCCACCGGCCGCCGGCCGGCCGCGGGTGACCGGACCGCGGGGCCGGCGCCCGACCCGGAGCCGGCCACCGAGCGCACCGTCGACCTCAACCGCGACGGCCGGCCGGACCGGCCGATCGACCGGGACGCGGCCGTGGAGCGGGTCGAGCCGGTCACCACGAAGCGGCCCCGCGCCAGCCTGCTCGCCACCCTCGGCCTGATCGTCTCGGTGGTCGGCGCGCTGTTCGTGCTCTCCGGCACCCTCGCCGGCTACGGCATCGGCCTCGGCGCGGTCGGCGCGGTGCTCGCCGTGCTCGGCCTGGTCGCCACCCGCCGCCGGCACGTGGCCGGCAAGACCGACGCGCTGATCGGCATCGTCGTCGGCCTCGCCGCCGTGGTGCTCGGCATCGTGGCGATGACCGGCCAGTTCGACTGGCCGACCACCGACGGCGACTGGGTCGGGCGGTTCCGGGGGTGGCTCGACTCACAGTTTGCGGGTCTCTTCTGACGGGCAGTTTCCCGGTCGCCGGCGCAGCGCCGGCACGCCCGATCAGCTCTGGTGGTTCACCAGCCGGGCACACCTCTTTCGGGGGCGGCGGTTCGCCGCCCCCGAAGTGCGTCCGGGGTCGGTCGGCCGCGGGACGCCCTCAGGGGCACATACGCAACGATCCACCGCCGAAGGTGGACCAGACGCAACGAAGCGACGGCGTACGCAACTTCCGGCGGTGGATGTCGTCTACCCGGGCCGCATACCGTTGGACCACGGCGCCAGCCCGTGGGCCGACGGTGGCCGGGCGCGCCCGACCCTGGGAGCACGACATGACGATGGACGCGACCCGCCAGCGCTTTCTGATGTGCCGGCCGACGTACTTCGCCGTCGACTACGCGATCAACCCGTGGATGGACCCCACCGCCCCGGTCGACGCCGACCTGGCGATCCGGCAGTGGGAGCAGCTCCGCCAGACGTACGTCGACCTGGGCCACGAGGTCGAGCTGATCGACCCGGTCGGCGGCCTGCCGGACATGGTCTTCGCGGCCAACGGCGGCACGGTCATCGACGGCAAGGCCATGGCGGTGCAGTTCCGCGACCCGCAGCGCGCCGACGAGGCGCCCGCCTACCGCGCCTGGTTCGAGGCCGCCGGCTTCGAGATGTACGACCCGAAGCACGTCAACGAGGGTGAGGGCGACGTCCTGCTGGTCGGCGACCACCTGCTCGCCGGCACCGGGTTCCGCACCGCGCACGCCTCGCACGCGCAGCTCCAGGAGGTCTTCGGCTACCCGGTGATCACCATGCAGCTGGTGGACGCGCGCTTCTACCACCTGGACACCGCGCTCACCGTGCTCGACGAGCGGACCGTGGCGTACCTGCCGGAGGCGTTCTCCCCGGGCAGCCGCGCGGTGCTGCGCCGGCTCTTCCCGGACGCGATCCACGCCACCATGGCCGACGCCGAGGTGCTGGGGCTGAACGCGGTCAGCGACGGCCGGCACGTGGTGCTGCCGGCGCAGGCCACCGACCTGGCCGCGAAGCTGCGCGACCGAGGTTACGAGACCATCGGTATCGACCTGTCCGAGCTGCGCAAGGCCGGCGGCGGACCGAAGTGCTGCACGTTGCGACTCCGTCAGGGAAAGGCACTCAAGTGATCATCGACGACATGCTGCGGACGCCCGCCGCGGTACGGGACGCGGAGCGTCACACGGCGCACAACTACCACCCGCTGCCCGTGGTGATCTCGTCGGCCGAGGGCGCCTGGCTGACCGACGTGGACGGCCGGCGCTACCTGGACTGCCTGGCCGGCTACTCGGCGCTGAACTTCGGTCACCGGCACCCGAAGCTGATCGAGGCCGCGCACGCGCAGCTCGACCGGCTGACCCTGACCAGCCGCGCGTTCATCCACGACCAGTTCGCCGACTTCTGCCGCGAGCTGGCCGCGCTCTGCGGCAAGGACCTGGTGCTGCCGATGAACACCGGCGCCGAGGCGGTGGAGACCGGCATCAAGGTCGCCCGCAAGTGGGGCTACCAGGTCAAGGGCGTGACCCCGGGCCAGGCCAACATCGTGGTCGCCGAGGGGAACTTCCACGGCCGGACCACCACGATCGTCAGCTTCTCCACCGACGAGGACGCGCGCGCCGACTTCGGGCCGTACACGCCGGGGTTCACCGTGGTCCCCTACGGCGACCTGGCCGCGCTGACCGCCGCGATCGACGAGAACACGGTGGCTGTGCTGCTCGAGCCGATCCAGGGCGAGCAGGGCGTCGTGGTGCCGCCGGAGGGCTACCTGCCCGGCGTCCGCGAGGTCTGCACCGAGCGGAACGTGCTCTTCATCGCCGACGAGATCCAGTCGGGCCTGGGCCGCACGGGCGCCACGTTCGCCTGCGAGCAGGAGGGCGTCGTCCCGGACATGTACCTGCTGGGCAAGGCGCTCGGCGGCGGCATCGTGCCGGTCTCGGCGGTCGCGGCGAACGCCGACGTGCTCGGGGTGCTCAAGCCGGGCCAGCACGGCTCGACCTTCGGCGGCAACCCGCTGGCCTGCGCGGTCGCCACCGAGGTGGTCCGGCTGCTGGCCACCGGCGAGTTCCAGCGCCGTTCGGCCGAGCTGGGCGAGCGGCTGCACGCCGGCCTGCGCGGTCTGATCGGCAAGGGCCTGGTCGCGGTCCGGGGCCGGGGCCTCTGGGCCGGGCTGGACATCGACCCGGCGCTGATGACCGGCCGGGAGGCCTGCGAGCGGCTCATGGAGCGGGGCGTCCTGGCCAAGGACACCCACGGCTCGACCATCCGGCTCGCCCCTCCGCTGGTCATCACCGAGGAGGAGATCGACCACGCGGTGGCGCAGCTCGCCGCCGTGCTGGCCGGCTGATCCGCGTACGAGAGGGGCGCCGGGACCACGACGGTCCCGGCGCCCTTTCGCGTCGCGTCAGGGACGCGGCAGCCGCATGGCCATGGTCGGCGCCTCGGCCATCACCGAGGTCGGGCTGAACTTCGCGTCGCTGGCCATCTCGTCGGCGCGGCCGACCTGCACGCCCGGGTAGAGCTCGACGAGGTCGCCCTCGCCCAGCACCCGGGACTGCTGCGGGGCCAGCGCGATCCGGTCCGGCTCGGCCATCGAGCCGCCCGGCCGCACGCCGGAGCCGTTGGTGCTGGTGTCGGTGACGACCACCTCGCCCACCCTCAGCTCCAGACGGACGTGGTTGCGGCTGATCCAGCGCCGCGCCTCGTCGTTGAGCCACTGGCCGAGCACGATCCCGCCGGTGGCCTCGGGCGCCCGCCCGACCGCGACCGGCTGGTTCTCGGTGAGCGCGAACCGCTGCCGGACCAGCCCGCCGATCCGCACCGCCAGCACGGCGGTACGCGGCCGCGGCCCGGCGTCGCCGAGGCGGGTGCCGTGCCGGGGGCAGGTCGGCACGCCGTTGCGCAGCGTGGGTGGCGGCTGCCCGGCCGGGGCGCGGTCCACCCGGGCCAGGTCGGCGAAGGCGCCGCCGCCTCCACCGCCGCCGAACAGCGCGCAGCCCGGCTCGGGGCAGCGCCACTGCCGGGCGAGCAGCTTCGCGCCGACCGGGGAGCGGCTGCCGGTGGCCGGGTTCTGCCCGCCGCCGACGTGCGCGATGAAGACGGGGCCGCCGGCGCCCGGCACCGGGGCGAGCACCCGGCCGGCCTGGCCGAGCCACGGCCACCGGCCGCCCAGCCCGTCGAACCGGAGCCGGGTGAGCACCGGCAGGCCGAGCAGGTCGGCCACCTCCAGCATCCGGTCGCCGGGGTGGTCGAGCACCTCGACGAGGCCGTCGTCCGCCCAGCGCCGGACCACCATCCGCTCGTTGGAGGTCAGGTCCGCGTCGGAGAGCAGGGCCCGGTGCACGATCGCGTAGACCGGGACGCTGTCCTCCTCCATCTGCCGGGACAGCGCGTCGATCACCATGCCGAGCCGCAGCAGGCTGGCCGGGCGCCCGCCGTCCAGGTCCTGCCAGCGGATCACCTCGGCGAGGTCGACGACCGCCCGGGCCAGCGAGGGATCGGTGGTGACCCGCCCCTCGATGGCGTCCAGCACCTTGCTGATCTCGAATCTCATGCCGCGCTCCGGACGGTGTCGTGGGTCCGCCGGGCCGGGGCCGGCCGCCCCGCCTCGGCTCGCACCGCCGCCGCGGTGAGCAGGTCTGCCATGCGACGACCCTACCGGCAGCGCCGACCGGCGCCCCGCGACGCACGCCGGAAATCGAACCCCGTTGCTCGCCGGCGGCGGCTCAGCCCTGCCGCAGCGGGCGGCCCACCTCGTGCATGTGCGCCAGCGCCTGCCGGTACGACTCGAACAGCCCGGTCTCCGCGTACGGGATGCCCTGCTCGGCGCAGTAGGCGCGGACGATCGGCCGGGCCCGCCGCAGGTTCGCCCGGGGCATGTTCGGGAAGAGGTGGTGCTCGATCTGGTAGTTGAGCGCCCCCAGCGCCACATCGACGAACCGCCCGCCGCGCACGTTGCGGGAGGTGAGCACCTGCTTGCGCAGGTAGTCGAGGTCGTCCTCGGCGGTGGGCATCGGCATGCCCTTGTGGTTCGGGGCGAACGCGCAGCCCATGTAGAGCCCCCACAGCCCCTGGTGGACGGCCGCGAAGAGCAGCGCCCTGCCGGGCGACATCACCGCGAACAGCAGGCCGAGGTAGCCGGCGGCGTGCGCGAGGAGCAGCAGCCCCTCCACCGCGCGGTGCCGGACCGGGGTGCGCCACCGGCCGTCCGGCTCCCGGCCGACGATTGCCCGCACGCTGGCCACGTGCAGCGCGAGCCCCTCCAGCAGCAGCAGCGGGAAGAACAGCCACGCCTGCCGCCGGGCCATCCACCGGCTCAGGCCCCGGGTCGCCGCCGCCTGCTCGTACGTCCAGACCAGCGCGCCCGCGCCGACGTCCGGGTCCTCGTCGGCGTGGTTCGGGTTGGCGTGGTGCCGGTTGTGCTTGTCCACCCACCAGCCGTAGCTCAGCCCGACCGCGAGGTTCCCGGCGACCAGGCCGGCCGCCTCGCTCGGTCCGCGCCGGCGGAACATCTGCCGGTGGCCGGCGTCGTGCCCGAGGAACGCCACCTGGGTGGTGGCCACCGCCATGAGCGCCGCCAGCGGCACCTGCCACCAGGAGTCGCCGACCGCCACCACCACGCCCCAGCCGGCCAGGTAGGCGCCCAGCGTGAGCGCGATCCGGGCCGCGTACCGGCCGGGCCGCCGCTCGAACAGGCCGGCGGCCGCCACGCGGCGGGACAGCCGCGCGTAGTCGCTGCCCCGTCGCGCCGCCGGTGCCGTCAACGTCGATGAGGTCATCCGCTCCCCCGCTCCTCGATTCGCCCGCCACGCCGGCGGCACGACTCTGCGTAACCGATTCTGCGGGGAACGACTGCGCTGGGTAATCCTGGCAACCCCCCAGCCCGGGGTGGTGCTAGCCCTACCTCATCCCGCCCACGGCGGCCCGGAGCCGGGCCAGGTCCCGCCGGCGCCGCTCGTAGGTCGCGGCGAGGGCGATCAGCGCCAGGCCGCCCAGAGCCAGGAAGATCCAGCGGGGCAGCAGGTCCCAGCCCCGAGCCAGCTCGTGCAGGGCCAGCGGGACGAGGGTCGCCGCGCCCAGCAGGACCGGCGCCTGCCAGCGCCGGACCGCCCCGCCGAGCACCGCGCCGAGCGCCACCAGACCGAGGGCCAGCCGGCGGGCCGGCTGCGCGTCCGGCGCGGCCAGCACCGACACCAGGCTCGGCAGCAGCGCCGCGCCGAGTCCCGGGCCGAGCGCCAGCCAGCTGTTCAGCCCGGGCCGGGTCCGCAGCGCCAGCAGGCCCGCGCCGAGGGCGAGCGCCGCCGCCGGCAGGGTGTACGCCTCCAGCACCGCCACCCCGCCGGCGGCCAGCAGCAGCCAGCCGCCGAGCAGTTCGCTGCCCCCGGCGACCGCCGCGAGGCCCCACCGCCGGGCCGGGGTCTCGCCCCGGCGCAGCACCCGGACGGCCACGACCACGCCCCACAGCACGCAGACCGCGGCCGCGTGCCGCAGCGCACCGCCGGTGAGCAGCAGCGCCAGCAGGGCCACCGCCTGCGCCGCCGCCTCGAGCGCCACCGCCCCGACCGCGGCACCCGTGCGGGCCGGCCCGGCCGCCAACGCCCCACCGGCCGGCTCAGCCGGTCCAGGCGAGCCGGCGGTCCGGGCGCGCAGCGCCGGCGTCGCGTGCAGGGTCACCGCCGCGACGGCCAGCACCGCGAACCCGGCGGTACGCAGCGGCAGCCCGCCGGCCAGCGCCGCGGTCACCGCGAAGCCGGTCGCCGCCGCCACGGCGCTCAGCCAGCCGGCGAGCCGGGCCTCGGCCGGCCGTCCGGCAGCCCCCACCACGGCCGCCGCTACGACCAGCACCCCGAGCCCGGCGAGGGTCCCGGCGCGGGTGGCGACGAGGCCGCCCAGCCCGGGAGCGGTGAGGGCGAACCCCAGCGGCAGCAGGACCACCGGCGCGGCCGGGCGCGGGCCGCCCAGCGCGGCCAGCACCAGCGCGGCCACCCCGGCCCCGAAGACCAGCGCGGGCACCACCGGCCAGGGCGCGCCGGCCGCCGCCAGCAGCACCGGCAGCGCCACCGCGGCGAACGGCAGCCCGGCCAGCGCGGGCAGCCAGCGCTCACCGCTCCGGCCCGGCGTCTCCGGCGCCGCGCCGGCACCCGGAGCGGGCGCCATCCGGGCGTACGCCGCCGCTGCGGCCCCGAGCAGCAGCAGCACCAGGCCGGCGCGCCCCGCCCCGGGCGCGGGCTCGACGGCGGGCACCCCGGACCAGGGCCGGACGGGCAGGTCCAGCAGCACCGCCAGGGCGGTCGGGGCGGCGGCCAGCAGCGCCAGGCCGGCCAACACGGCACCGGCCGCGCGCGGGGCGGAAGCGGGCCGGACGCCGCCCCCGGAGGCCAGCGCCAGCAGCGCCCCGGCGGCCGCGTAGAGCGCCACCGGTTCCCCGCCCGCCACGACCAGCGGCCCGAGGCCGACCGCCGCGAGCGCCACGGCGAGGCTGGTCGAGGCGTACCCGTGCAGGTCGGGCCAGTGGCGACGGACGGCGAGCACGGCGACCACCGGCACCGCGACGGCGGCGGTCGCGCCCCGGAGCTGCCACCAGGGCGGCGCGCCGAGGCCGAAGAGCGCGACGGCCACCCCCGCCGGCACGGCGAGCAGCGCCACGGCCAGCGCCACCCCGGCGACGACCGGCTGCGCGCCCCGGCCCCGGCGGCCCCGCGCCGCCACCACCGGGCCGAGTGCGGCCAGCACGGCGAGCACGGCGCCCGCGCCGGCCGGCGCGGCGCAGCCGACCAGCAGGGCGTGCCCGAGCAGGACGGCCCCGGTGAGCGCGGCCACCACCACGATCGGGTACGAGCGGCGCGGCCGGCCCACGGCCGCCAGCAGCAGCGCGGTGGCCGCCGCCAGGTCCGCGACCAGCACCAGTGGCCACGGCGTGGCCGCCACGGCCGGCGCCGCCAGCACGGCCAGCGCACCGCCGACCACCCCGACCAGCGGCCGGCCCGCCCGGGGCGCCAGCAGGGCGACCGCCCCGGCGGTGCACAGAACGGCCACCGGGAGCTGCCATCCCCAGGACGGAACGGCGGCGGGCCGCCCGCCCTGCCAGGCGGGGAAGGCGGCGGCCGCGGTGGCCGCGGCGACCAGTCCGGTGAGGACGGTGGCGACCTGGCCCAGGCCGGCGGCCACCAGGACGGCGCCCAGTCGCGGGCCGGTCCGCGACCCGGCCGGCAGGGCCCGGACCGCGCCGGCCAGCGCGACCACCACGAGGCCCGCTGCCAGCAGCAGCAACCCGGGGCGCAGGACGGCGACCGGCCGGATCAGCGCGGCGGCCAGCACCGGCACGAGCAGCCCGGCGGCGATCGCCCGGTAGGTCCGGCCGCCCGCCGCCCGGGCTCCGGCGGCCAGGGCGAGCGCCACCACCAGCAGCGGACCGCCGGCCAGCAGCGGCGTCCCGGCCGCCCGCCCGAGAGCCAGCGGCACCAGCGCGCAGCCGGCCGCCAGGGCCAGCGCCACGCCGTGCCCGGCCCAGCCGAGCACCCACCCGGCCAGCAGCACGGACGGCGTACCGGGCCGGACCGGGAGGGGCGGTGCGGCGGCCG
>NZ_WBKT01000170.1 GCF_008868175.1 Micromonospora sp. AMSO31t | reverse complement strand
ATCGAGACGCAGGTGGGGCTGCACCAGGAGTCCCCGCCGCCGCCCCAGCGGGTCTCCCCGCCGGCGTGCAGCCGCTGCGCGTAGCGGGGCACGTCGAGCACCCGGCCCCGCGCGTCGCCGGCTTCCGTGCCGCCCCGGGCGGGCGCCGGGACCGGGCCGGTCTCCGGTGCGCCACCCGCGCGGGTGGCGGGCGTGCCGGTGCCGGTCGGCGCACCGGCGGAGGCGACCACGCCGACCGTGCGCAGCACCGGGCCGGCCGGGGCGTCGGGGCGCCGGAGCAGGGTGATCCGGACCTGCCAGCCGGTGACGGTCGCGCCGGTCACGCGCAGGGTGTCGGCCGCGACCGAGGCGGCGTCGTCCGTCTGGCCCGGCACCGAGGAGCGGTGGATGGCCGTGTCGTCGGCGGCCCACCGGCCCAGCTCGTACCAGCCGGTGGTGGCGGCGTCGCCGGCGCAGCCGCGCAGCTCCACCCGCAGCCAGCAGCCGGGCGGGGCGTCGGCGGTCCAGGAGGGCACCAGTTCGGCGGCGGCGAAGCCGACCGGGACCACCGGGGAGGTCCAGGTCCCCGCGTCGTACCCGGCCGTGTCGCCGGAGTGCGGGTCGGTGTGGTGCAGGCGGTCGGCCGGCGTGGCCAGCACCAGCCCGCCCGGTCCGGCGGCCACCCCGTCGGCGGTGCCGAGGCGCAGGTCCGCCGGGAAGCGGAAGCGGTGGTACGTCACGTCCCGGCCGGGGTCGACAGCGGTCATGCGGGCTCCCGTCGGGCTCGGACCCGAGCCGGTGGCCGGGTGCTTGTCGCTCACTGCCGGGCAGCATCGCGTACCCGAAGATTTTTTGCAACGACGGTGCGCGGGGGACGCTTGGCGGCCCGCACTAGGTTGTGGGAGGTCACGAGGTGGGAGGCCGGGATGCGGGTACTGGTGGTCGAGGACGAGCGGAACCTCGCCGACGCGATCGCGCGCGGGCTACGCAAGCGCGGGATGGCCGTGGACGTCGCCTACGACGGCGACGCCGGGCACGAGGCCGCCTTCGTGACCCGCTACGACGTGGTGATCCTGGACCGGGACCTGCCCGGGGTGCACGGCGACCGGATCTGCGCCGACCTGGCCGCCTCCGGCGCGCTCACCCGGGTGCTGATGCTGACCGCGAGCGTCACGGTCGCCGACCGGGTGGAGGGGTTGCGGCTCGGCGCCGACGACTACCTGCCCAAGCCGTTCGCCTTCGACGAGCTGGTCGCCCGGGTGCAGGCGCTGGGCCGGCGGGCCACCCCGGCCGCCCCGCCGGTGCTGGAGGTGGCCGACCTGGTGCTCGACCCGGCCCGCCGGGTGGTCACCCGCGGCGGCGAGCCGGTCGACCTGACCAACAAGGAGTTCGGCGTGCTGGCCGAGCTGCTCAAGGCGCGCGGCGCGGTGGTCTCCAGCGAGGAGTTGCTGGAGCGGGTCTGGGACGCGAACACCGACCCGTTCACCACCATCGTCCGGGTCACCGTGATGACACTGCGCAAGAAGCTCGGCGACCCGCCGCTCATCGACACGGTGGTGGGCGCGGGCTACCGGATCGGCGAGGTGCCCGCGTGACCGGGCGTACCCGGTTGCGGCCCACCCTGCGGCTGCGGCTCACCCTGCTCAACGGGGTGCTGCTGGTCGGGGCCGGCGCGGTCCTGGTGCTGCTGGCCTGGCTGCTGGTCCGCGACGCGCTGCGCCCCGCCGACGAGCGGGAGCTGCTGGTCAAGGCCCTGGTGGCGCTGGTGGCCATCGGCATGGTCGGGATCGCCGGGGGGTACGCGGTGGCCGGCCGGGCCCTGCGCCCGCTGCACCAGGTCACCGCCACCGCGCGCCGGCTCGGCGAGACCACCCTCGACGAGCGGATCGGCTGGTCCGGCGCGAACGACGAGGTGGCCGAGCTGGCCGAGACCTTCGACGCCATGCTGGACCGGATCAGCGCCGCGTTCGAGGCGCAGAAGCGGTTCGTGGCCAACGCCTCCCACGAGCTGCGGACCCCGCTCGCGGTGATGCGCACCGAGATCGACGTGACCCTCAGCGACGACGAGGCGGACCTCGCCGAGTACCGCCGGATGGCCAGCGTGGTCCGGGACGCCTCGGAACGCGCCAACGGGCTGGTCGACGCGCTGCTGGTGCTGGCCCGCAGCGAGGCGCAGACGGGTGGCCGGCTGGCCCGGCGCACCGAGTTCGACCTGGCCGTGGGCACCGCCAACGCGCTCTCCGCGATGGCCCACGAGGTGGAGCGCATCGGCCTCAGGGTGCACACCTCGCTGCGGGCCGCACCGGTGGTCGGCGACCCGGGCCTGCTCGACCGGCTCGCCGGCAACCTGGTGGAGAACGCCGTCCGCTACAACCACCTGCACGGCCGGCTCTGGGTGCGGACCGGCACCGACGGGCACCGGTCCTGGCTCGTGGTCGGGAACACCGGCTTCGAGGTCGCCCCCGGCGACGTGCCGGGGCTGTTCGAGCCGTTCCGGCGCGGCGGGCAGGAACGCACCGGCGCCCGCGGCTCCGGCCTCGGACTGTCCATCGTGCGCGCGGTCTGCGACGCGCACGGCGGCACGGTGAAGGCGGTCGCCCAGCCGGGCGGCGGCCTGGAGGTGACCGTCACCCTGCCGTCGGCCGACGCCCCCGCGGCCACCTAGGAGCCGATCGGCGTCCGCGCGGCCGGCCGACGGTACGCGCCGGACCGCCGACCTGACGGCCGCCGCCCGCCGAACCACCATCCGCGGCCACCTGTTCGTGCGGGCGGCCCGGCTGTCCCGTCCGGTCGCGCCGGGTGGTCGGGCGGGAGCGGCGCGGTGGTCGGGCAGAAAGCGTGGCCGGTGCTGGACGGCGCGTGACGGGTGGCTCAGGGTGAGTGCTGCCTCACACCTGTCCACACCAGTCTCCGGAGCTGCCAGTGACCCCACCCTCGGCTCTCACGCGCCGTGTCCTCGTGGCCCTCGCCGCCGTCGCGCTCACCGCCGCCGGGCTGGCCCCGGCCGGTCCCGCCGCCGCCGCTCCCGGCCACACCACGCTGGTCAAAGCCACGCCCTCCACCGCCTCGCCGGACATCATGGACGGCACGGTCAACGCGATCCACGACGCCGGCACGAAGATCATCGTGGCCGGCTCCTTCACCCAGGTGCAGAACCGCGGGTCCGACGTCGACATCACCCGCAACTACCTGCTCGCCTTCGACAAGGCCACCGGCGCCGTGGACACTGCCTTCGCGCCGGCCGTCGACAACGAGGTGTACGCGGTGGTCGCCGGACCCACCGCCGGGACGGTCTTCGTGGCCGGCAAGTTCAACACCGTCAACGGGGTGACCCGGCGCAAGGTGGCCCTGCTCACCGTCGCCACCGGCGCGGTGGTCACCAGCTTCGCCGGCCCGGCGTTCAACGGGCTGGTCAACGACGTCGCCCTGGTCGGCGGGCGGCTGCTGGTCGGCGGCATCTTCACCACGGCCGGCAACCCCAACCCGCGCGGCGGCCTCGCCTCCCTGAACGCCAGCACCGGCGCGGTGGACGGCTACCTCACCACGGCCCTCACCGAGCACCACAACTACGACGGGGTCAGCGGCTCCAACGCCGGCGTCGGTGCCGAGAAGCTGGCCGTCTCACCGGACGGCACGAAGCTCGTGGTGATCGGCAACTTCAAGAAGGCCGACGGGGTCCTGCACGACCAGATCGTCAAGCTGGACCTGGGCGCGACGGCGGCCACCGTGGCCGACTGGAACACCAGCCGGTACACCCCGCGCTGCGCCTGGTGGGCCTTCGACTCGTACATGCGGGACCTCGCGTTCGCCCCGGACGGCAGCTACTTCGTGGTGGTGACCACCGGCGCGCCCAACGGCGGCACGCTCTGCGACGCCGCCGCCCGCTGGGAGGCCGGCGCCACCGGCACCGACCTCCAGCCCACCTGGGTCGACTACACCGGCGGCGACACCTACCTCTCCGTCGGCATCAGCGAGCAGGCCGTCTACGTCGGCGGCCACTTCCGCTGGTTGAACAACAGTTTCGGCGGCGACTCCGCCCAGGCCGGCGCCGTGGGCCGGGCCAGCATCGCGGCTCTCGACCCGCGTACCGGCCTGCCGCTGTCCTGGAACCCGGGCCGGCACCCGCGCGGCATCGGCGCCTCCGAGATGCTGGTCACCCCGGCCGGCCTCTGGGTCGGCTCGGACACCTCGTGGATCGGCAACTTCCAGTACCGGCGGGAGCGGATCGCGTTCTTCCCGCTGACCGGCGGCGCGGCGCCGCACCCGACCACCACGGCCGCCCTCCCCGGGAACGTGTACCAGGCCGGGGTCCCGGCGCCGACGAACGTGCTGTACCGGGTCAACGCGGGCGGCCCCCTGGTCGCCTCGACGGACACCGGGCCGGACTGGGCGGCCGACGACGGCGGCAACCCCAGCCCGTACCACAACGCCGGCAGCAGCACGGCCGGCTTCGCGCCGGTCGGCGGCGTCGACGGCACCGTGCCGGCCGGCACCCCGGCCGCGCTGTACGCCGACGAGCGCTGGGACCCGGCCGGCGACGCGGAGATGAGCTGGCAGTTCCCGGTGCCCACGGGCACCGAGGTGCAGGTCCGGCTCTACCTGGCCAACCGGTACGACGGCACCGCCGGCCCCGGCTCCCGGGTCTTCGACGTGGCCGTGGAGGGAACCACCGTCCTGGACAACCTCGACCTCTCCGCGAGCGTCGGGCACAACGTGGGCACCATGCGGGCGTTCACGGTGGTCAGCGACGGCTCGATCGGCGTCGACTTCCGGCACGTCGTGGAGAACCCGCTGGTCGACGGCATCGAGATCGTGAAGACCGGCGCCCCGTCCGCCGGCACCGGCAACGAGGTGCAGGTCCGGGCGTACGACGGGAGCACCACGGTCGGCGCGGCGGCCCCGGTGGCCGTGCCCGACGGCACCGCGTGGTCCACCGCGCGGGGCGCGTTCTGGGTCGGCGGCACGCTCTTCTACGGGATGAACGGTTCGCTGTGGCGGCGCACCTTCGACGGGTCCACCTTCGGCGCCGCGTCGGCGGTCGACCCGTACCACGACGCCTACTGGGACGCGGTGGAGACGGACTCCGGCCCGGCCGGCCAGACGTACGCCGGGGTGACCACCAACTTCTATCCCGAGATCCCCACCGTCACCGGCATGTTCTTCGGCGGCGGCCGGCTCTACTACACCCTCGCCGGCCAGAGCGGCCTGTTCTGGCGCTGGTTCACCCCGGACAGCGGCGTGGTCGGCGCGGAGAAGTTCACCGTCGCCGGGGCGAGCGGCTTCGCCGACGCCGGCTCGGTCTTCCTGGCCGGCAGCACCCTCTACAAGGTCAACCGCAGCACCGGCGAGCTGTCGGCCACCGACTGGGCGGGCGGTGCGCCGGCCGCGGCGTTCACCATGCGCAGCGGTCCGGCGGTGGACGGCGTCGACTGGCGGGCGAAGGCGGTCTTCGTCGGCCCCTGACCCCCGGGTCTCCCGTCCGGCCCGGTCCCGCCCACGCGGGGCCGGGCCGGCCTTGTCCCCGCCGCCGGGTGGTGACATGATCGACAGCGTCAGCCCGACGTGTGGAAGGGGGTGTGGTCGATGTCCACCGTGAACAGTCCCGCGCCCCGCAGTCCTCGCTGACCGTCCTCACTCCGGCGGGGCGCACTCCGATCCAGGAGGAAGCACCGTGAGTGCACAGATCCACTGCGTCACCGTCGAGAGCGACGACCCGTACGTCCTGGCCAGCTGGTGGGCCCGGGCTCTCGACCGGAAGCTGAACGACGACGACCACCCGGGCGACCCGGAGGCGGTCCTCGCCGCCCCCGACGGCCACGGCCCCGACCTGCTCTTCGTCTCGGTGGGGGAGCGGCACGGCAAGGGCGCGTTCCACCTCGACGTGCACGCGGCCGAGGGGACCCGGGACGAGGAGGTGGCGCGGCTGCGTGACCTCGGCGCCACCCTGGTCGACGACCGGCGCCGGCCGGACGGCACCGGCTGGGTGGTCCTCGCCGACCCCGAGGGCAACGAGTTCTGCGTCTGCCGCAGCCCCGCGGAGCGGGCCGCGTCGGCCTGACCGGTGAAACGGAAACCGGGCCCCCGCCGAACGGCGGGGGCCCGGTTCACCGGGTCGGCGGGAATTAGTCCCGCTTCTCGATCTCACCGCGCATGGTCACGAACTCCTGCTGGATCTCGGCGGCGGACTTGAAGTAGACCACCACCATGCCCAGGCTGCCCTTGTCGGCCCACAGGCAGACGGCCACCGGGACGTCCTGGGCCTTGCCGTCGCCGCACTTGGCGTCGCCGCCCAGCGGGCCGGCGTCTACCGTCTTGAACTCCTTGGCGCCCAGCTCGGGGGTGATCTCCGTGACGGCGTCCGCCATCTCCTTCTGCGGGTCGGCGATGACGCCGGACGCGCCGGCGATCATGACCAGGTCCTTCTTCGCCGGATCGCCGTAGAAGGCGCCCACCGTGCTGGTGGCGTTGGGGACGTCCTTGGCGATCTCGGACTTCATCTGCGTGGCGGCCGTCTGGAGGTCCGGCTCGCTCACCTTGGGCCGGCCGGCCAGCGTGGTGGGCTCGACCAGGCGGGTCTTGGTCGCCTGGACGACCTCACCGACCTCGTCCTTCGCGGCGAACCAGACGGCGACGCCACCACCCACGCACAGCACCAGCACGACGGCCAGCACGATGAGCAGGATCTTGCCGACGCTCGACTTCTTCTTCGGCGGCAGCGGGGCCGGGGCGCCGTAGCCGGGCTGGCCGGTCTCCACGTAGCCGCCGTACTGCTGGCCGGGCTGGCCGGGCTGCCCGCTCTCCGGGTAGCCGCCGTACTGCTGGCCGGGCTGGCCGCTCTCCGGGTAGCCGCCGTACTGCGGCTGCTGCTGGGGAGCCGGCGGGTAGCCGCCGCCGTACTGGGGCTGCTGCGGCGGCTGGTAGCCGCCGGGCTGCTGGTGGGGCGGGGGGTAGGAACCGGGGTAAGGATTGGACGGCGGCTGGGACATGTTTGGCAGCTCCTGCTGAGAAGTCCGGACGCGTGATCGTAGCCATCCGCACCGACACCGCACTGTCCGGCCGCGGACCACGTGACGAAACCGGAACCGGGTCGTGACCGGGGCCGGCCGTCCGGTGTCCGCAGGGTGACCGGCAGGTGGCCGGTTCCCGGCCCGGAAAATGGCCGATCGCGGTGGCGCGTCGTGTCAGCCGCGCAGGCTGGCGACCCCGCGCGGCAGGAACCGCCGGCCGGTGACCCGCTCGGCGGTGCCGGTACGGTCCAGGTACGGCGTGACGCCGCCCAGGTGGAACGGCCAGCCGGCGCCCAGGATCATGCACAGGTCGATGTCCTGCGCCTCGGCGACGACGCCCTCGTCGAGCATGAGCCGGATCTCCTCGGCGAGCGCGTCCAGCGCGTTCTGCCGGACCTGCTCGGCGGTGAGCGGCTGGTCGCCGACGACGAGCAGCTTGGCGACCTCCTCGTTGACCTGGTCGTCGACCACGATCGGCTGGCCCGAGTCGGCGATCCGCTTGAGGTTCTCGCTGACGCCGAACCGCTCCGGGAACGCGGTGTGCAGGGTCCCGCCCACGTGGTAGGCCACGGCCGGGCCGACGAGCTGGAGCAGGGCGAGCGGGCGCATCGGCAGGCCCAGCGGGTCCAGCGCGCTGTTCGCCACGTCCAGCGGGGTGCCCTGGTCGACGGCGGCGAAGACGGTGCCGAGGAAGCGGGTCAGCAGCCGGTTGACCACGAACGCCGGGGCGTCCTTGACCAGCACGCTCGACTTCCTCAGCTGCTTGCCGACCGCGAACGCGGTGGCCAGCGTGGCGTCGTCGGTCCGCTCGCCGCGGACGATCTCCAGCAGCGGCAGCACGGCGACCGGGTTGAAGAAGTGGAAGCCGACCACCCGCTCCGGGTGCTCCAGGTCGGCGGCCATCTCGGTGATCGACAGGCTGGAGGTGTTGGTGGCGAGCACCGCCTCCGGCTTGACGATCTTCTCCAGCTCGGCCCAGACCTGCTTCTTGACGCCGAGGTCCTCGAAGACCGCCTCGATGACGAAGTCGGCGTCGGCGAAGACGGACTTGTCGACCGAGCCGCTCACCAGCCCGTACAGCTTGGCCGCAGTGCCCTTGTCCATCCGGCCCTTGCTGACGGCCTTCTCGATCTGGGTGTGCACGTAGCCGACGCCCTTGTCCACCCGGGACTGGTCCAGGTCGGTCATCACGACCGGCACCTGGAGGCGGCGGGCGAAGAGCAGGGCGAGCTGGCTGGCCATGAGGCCGGCACCCACGATGCCCACCTTGGTGACCGGCCGGGCCAGGCCCTTGTCCGGCGCGCCGGCCGGCCGCTTGGCCCGCCGCTGCACCAGGTCGAAGGCGTACAGGCCGCTGCGCAGCTCCTCGGAGAAGACCAGGTCCGCCAGGGCCTCGTCCTCGGCCGCGGTGCCGGCCGCGAAGTCGCCGTCCTTCGCCGTCTCCAGCAGGTCCAGCGCCTTGTACGCGGCCGGGACCGCGCCGTGCAGCCGCTGGTCGAGGGTCTGCCGGGCGAAGTAGAGCACGCCCGCCCACATGTCCTTGTCGACCTCGGGCCGGGTCACGGTGACCTCGCCCCGGACGACACCGGCGGCCCACTCCAGCGACCGCTCCAGGAAGTCGGCCGGCTCCAGCAGCACGTCGGCGATGCCCATCTCGGCCGCCTGCTTCGGCTTGAGCATCTTGTTCTGCATCAGCGGGTTCTGCAGGATCACCTGCGTCGCGGCCGGGATGCCGATCAGGTTCGGCAGCAGCTGGGTGCCGCCCCAGCCGGGGACCAGCCCGAGCGAGACCTCGGGCAGCGCCAGGGCCGCCGCGCCCGCCGACAGGGTCCGGTAGTGGCAGTGCAGGGCCAGCTCCAGGCCGCCGCCCATCGCCGCGCCGTTGACGAAGGCGAACGTGGGGACGGCGCTGTCCTTCAGCCGGGCGAAGACCCGGTGGCCGAGCCGGCCGATCTCCAGCGCCTGCTCGCGGTTCTCCAGCTGCGGCAGGCTCGTGATGTCCGCGCCGACGCAGAAGATGTACGGCTTGCCGGTGACCGCGATGAACGCGGGGTCCGCCGCCAGGGCGGCGGTGATCGCCTCGTCCAGGCTGGTCAGGCCGCCCGGGCCGAAGCTGTTCGGCTTGGTGTGGTCGAAGCCGTTGTCCAGGGTGATGAGGGCGGCCGGACGGTCCAGCCCCGGTACGGCCACCTGGCGCAGGAGCGCCCTGGTGACGACCTCGTTCGCTGCGGCGAGGCTCACTTGTCTCCACCCTCCCAGTGCGGGTTCTCCCAGATCACGGTGCCGCCCATGCCGATGCCGATGCACATGGCGGTGAGGCCGTAGCGGACCTCGGGGTGCTCGGCGAACTGCCGGGCGAGCTGGGTCATCAGCCGGACGCCGGAGGAGGCGAGCGGGTGACCGATGGCGATCGCGCCGCCCCACGGGTTGACCCGGGGGTCGTCGTCGGCGATGCCGAAGTGGTCGAGGAAGGCGAGCACCTGCACCGCGAAGGCCTCGTTCAGCTCGAACAGGCCGATGTCGTCGATGCTCAGGCCGGCGATCCGCAGCGCCTTCTCGGTCGACGGGATCGGGCCGACACCCATGACCTCGGGCTCGACGCCGACGAAGCCGAACGACACCAGCCGCATGCCGATCGGCAGGCCCAGCTCGCGGGCGGTCTCCTCGGCGACGAGCAGGGCCGCCGTGGCGCCGTCGTTCAGGCCGGCCGCGTTGCCCGCGGTGACCTTGCCGTGCGGGCGGAACGGGGTCTTGAGGGTGGCGAGCTTCTCCAGCGAGGTCTCCCGCGGAGCCTCGTCGGTGGTGGCCAGGCCCCAGCCGGCCTCGGGGTCGCGGATCGCCACCGGCACCAGGTCGCCCTGGAGCTTGCCGTTGGCGTACGCCTTGGCGGTCTTCTGCTGCGAGGCGAGCGCGAACGCGTCGGTGCGCTCCTTGGTGATGTGCGGGACCCGGTCGTGCAGGTTCTCCGCGGTGGCGCCCATGACCAGCGCCGACGGGTCGACCAGCTTCTCCGCGATGATCCGCGGGTTGGGGTCGACGCCCTCACCCATCGGGTGGCGGCCCATGTGCTCGACGCCACCGGCGATGGCCACGTCGTAGGCGCCCACGGCGATGCCACTCGCGACGGTGGTGACGGCGGTCATCGCGCCGGCGCACATCCGGTCGATGGCGAAGCCGGGCACCGTCTTGGGCAGGCCGGCCAGCAGGGCGGCGGTGCGGCCGATGGTCAGGCCCTGGTCGCCGATCTGGGTGGTGGCCGCGATGGCGACCTCCTCCACCTTCTCCGGCGGCAGCTGCGGGTTGCGCCGCATCAGCTCGCGGATGCAACGGATCACCAGGTCGTCGGCGCGGGTGTTGGCGTACATGCCACCCGCCTTGCCGAACGGGGTGCGGACGCCGTCGACGAAGACGACATCCCGAACTTCACGGGGCACTGAGAGCCTCCCTAGCCGGCACTGGCGGTTTCCCCCGGATGCTACTCGCCAGTAACCATCGCCGACACCACCCCCCGTGTGGCCAACCCCACACCGCTCCCCCGCCGCGTTGATCAAGAAGTTTGCGTCGGGAAACGCCGTGCGGCCGACGCAAACCTCTTGATCAACGAGGAGTGGGGTCAGGACTTCGGGAGGTGGAGGGCCTCGGTCAGGGCGGGGAGGAGAAGGGTGATCTGCCACTCCCTCGCGCCGAACGTGCGGAGGGTCTCCGCGACCGTGTCGTCGGTGATCTCCTCCGGCGGCTGCCAGGCCAGGCGGCGGATGAAGTCCGGAGCGATCAGGTTCTCCGGCGGCAGGTGGTGGGCGCTGGCGGTACCGACCACCACCTCCCGGCAGCGGGCCAGCCGGCCGGCCGCCACCGGGTCCCGCTCCGCCCACCGGTGCGGCGGGGGCGGACCCTCCACCACCGGGCTTACCGGCAGGGCGTCGTCCGGCAGCTGGCGCGCGTCGTCCAGGGCCGCCAGCCAGGTACGCGCCAGCCGGCGCACCGAACGGCCACCGAAACCGGGGAGCGTCAGCAGGGTCTTCTCGTCCTTCGGGTCCAGCTCGGCGGCCGCCACGATGGCCGAGTCCGGCAGCACCCGACCCGGTGCGGCGTCCCGCCGCGCGGCGATCTGGTCCCGCGCGTACCACAGCGAGCGCACCCGGGCCTGGGCCCGCGCGCCGCGCACCCGGTGGATGCCCGAGGTGCGGCGCCACGGCTCGGCCCGCACCCGGGGCGGCCGGGCGCCGTTGCGCACCAGCGCGGCGAACTCCTCCGCCGCCCAGGCCGACTTGCCCTGCTTGGTCAACTCCTCGTCGAGCGCGTCGCGAAGGTCGACCAGCAGCTCCACGTCCAGCGCCGCGTACGTCAGCCAGGACTCCGGCAGCGGCCGGCTCGACCAGTCCGCCGCGGAGTGGTGCTTCTCCAGGCTGTAGCCGAGCACCTGCTCGGTCAGCGCGGCCAGACCCACCCGCTCGAACCCGGCCAGCCGGGCGGCCAGCTCGGTGTCGAACAGCCGGCGCGGGCGCAGGCCCAGCTCGGCGAGGCAGGCCAGATCCTGGCTGGCGGCGTGCAGCACCCACTCGGCCTCGGCGATCACGCCGTCGAGGCCGGTCAGGTCGGGCAGCGGCAGCGGGTCGATCAGCGCCGTGCCCGAGCCGGCCCGGCGCAGCTGCACCAGGTAGGCACGCTGGCTGTAGCGGTAGCCGGAAGCGCGCTCGGCGTCCAGGGCCACCGGGCCGCTGCCGGCCGCGAAGCGGGCCACGACCTCGTCGAGCTCGCTCGGAGTGGCCACCGGCGCGGGCGTGCCCTCGCGCGGGGCGGTCAGCGGGACGGGCCCGCCGACGGTGGGTTCGGTCCCCGCGTCCGCCGGCTCCGGCGTGGCCGAGGACGGATGCGGCGATGCCTCTTCCGTACGGCTTTCGGCGGCCCGACGGCGCAGGGGTGGTTCGTCGGTCACCTGACAACCCTAGTGCGCCGGGCGATCCGGTGTGCGCAGCCGGTCGGGCGCGTGTCGGCGGGATGTCCCACCGGTGTCGTGGCCGGGTCGTGTTGCGCCGGGATGGCAGGGTCGGACACCGGGGGCGACAAAGCCCGTTCACGCAGGTACGGTCCATCGAGCCGCGGGCCGCGAGGGCGTTGCCGGGCGGCGGTGCGGTCACGGGGGAGGACAAGGCGATCATGACGGGCGCGTACGGGGCCGGGGACGGCGTGCCGGGGCCGGGCGACGACGAGACGGCCGCCCCGGAGCGGGCCGGGACCGACCGGCCGGGGCCGCTGCCGCCGCGCATCGTCCCACCGACCGGCCACGCCAGCGTTCCCGGCCAGCCGACGGCACCGACCGCGGGCCTCCCGGCCGCGCCCGCCTACGGCTTCCCGCCGGACAGCGCCCCGACCGGCCCTGGTGCCGGCTTCGGCTCCGCGCCCGCCGCGCCCGGTGCCGCCTTCGCTTCCGGCTCCGCATCCGTCGCGCCTGGTGCCGGCTTCGGCTCTGCGCCCGCCGCGCCCGGTGCCGGCTTCGGCTCTGCGCCCGGCGCCGGCTTCGGCGCGACCCCCGGTGCGCCGAGCGCCAGCCAGCCGGGTGCCGGGGCCACGTGGTCGGCGGCGCCGAACAGTGGCCAGTGGGGCGGCCCGGCCGCCCCGGCTCCGCGCACGCCTGGTGGCTGGCCGCCCGCACAGCCGGGCGCCGTTCCGGGGCAGTTCGCCGGCCAGCCGGGCCGGAGGCCGGAGCCGGGTAGGCCGGGCCGGAGGTCGGCTG
>NZ_WBKT01000169.1 GCF_008868175.1 Micromonospora sp. AMSO31t | reverse complement strand
CGCTGCCCACCGCCGACCTGGTGCCGTACGTCACCGAGTTCGGCCGCTGGCTGGCCCAGCGGTGGTCCGACGACTGGACCCCCGAGGTGGTGCACGGGCACTACTGGGTCGGTGGGCTCGCCGCCGCCCACGCCGTGCGGGAGACGGACATCCCGGTGGTGCAGACCTTCCACTCCCTCGGCGTCGAGCAGCTCCGCCACCTGGGCGGGCGGTACGACGGGCCGGGGGAGCGGATCCCGCTGGAACGGGCGCTGACCCGGGCCGTCGACATCGCGGTGGCCCAGTGCAACGACGAGGTCGACGAGCTGACCCGGATGGGACTCCAGCGCACCTCGGTGGCCATGGTGCCGACCGGGGTGGACACCGCGCAGTTCCACCCCGACGGCGAGGCGGCACCTCGCGACCAGCGGGCCCGCATCCTCTCCGTGGGCGGGCTCGCGGCCGGGCACGGCCAGGAGGACCTGATCCGGGCCATGCGGCTGGTCGGCGACGCCGAGCTGGTGATCGCCGGTGGCCCGCCGGCCGAGCAGCTCGCCGACCACGCCGAGGCGCGCCGGCTGCGCGAGCTGGCCGAGCGGACCGGGGTGGCCGACCAGGTGAAGCTGGTCGGCGCGGTCCCGCACGACCAGATGGCCACCTGGTACCGCTCCGCCGACGTGGTCGCCTGCACCCCGCACTACTCGTCGGCCGGCCGGGTGTCGCTGGAGGCGATGGCCTGCGGCGTTCCCGTGGTCGGCTACGCCATGGGCGGCATCGCCGACGCGGTGGTCGACGAGGTGACCGGCAAGCTGGTGCCGCCCGGGGACGTGCGCACCCTCGGGGTCACCCTGCGCCGGATCCTCGCCGACAACGCCGGGCGGTTCGCGTACGGGCACGCCGCCGTGGACCGGGTCCGGTGCAGCTACACCTGGGAACGGACGGCCGGCGCGCTGGAGCGGCTCTACGAGCGGGTGATCGGGCGCCGGAAGCCGGCCGAGCCGGTGGTCGAGGTCACGCGCCCCGTCGAGGTCGCCGCCGACCAGCGCGGGCCGGTCGAGGCGGCCTGACTCAGCGCCGGGCGCGGACGGCCGACCCGGCGCTGATCATGGAAGGCTCCCGGTTCCGCGCCACCGCGTGGTGGTGCTGCGGCTCGGCGTACCGGGTCAGGCCGACCACCGCGGCCAGCGTGGCCAGGAAGCCGACGCCGGCCAGCCACTCCCGGCCCGGCCAGATCCGGTCGTTGAGCAGCAGCAGGCCGACGATCGCCGCGGGCACCGCCCCGGCGGCGTCCATGGCGGCCACGGCGGCCGTGGTCGAGCCGCGCTGCATGGCCAGGCCGAGCAGGAGCTGGCCGACCACCGAGTGGGCGATCAGCAGGTAGAGCAGCGGGTCGCGGACGAACGCCTCCGCCGAGTCGGCCGAGGCGAGCGGCCGGGCCGCCACCGCGGCCGCGGAGAACGCCATCCCGGCCAGCGAACCGAGCGCCACCGAGCCGGGCGCGCCGTGCAGACGGGCGGCGAAGAAGCCGAGCACGGCGATCACCCCGAGCGCCACCGCCAGGCCGACCAGCCCGGCCGTGCCGAGCTGCCGGGACGGCGCCGGCTCGGCGGCCAGCACCAGCGCGATGATCCCGCCGAACAGGAGCACGAGCAGCGCCACCTCGGCGGCCGGCAGGCGCCACTTGAGCACCAGCACGCCGAGCACGGCGGTCACTCCCAGCCCGGCCGCCACGCTGGCCTGGACCAGGAACAGCGGCAGGTCCCGGCGGGCCAGGAAGGCCAGCACGAAACCGACCACCTGGCAGGAGAGCCCGACCAGGTAGGTCCGGTGGCCGGCGAGCCGGAGCAGCAGCCCCGGGTCGAAGGTGTGGTGCACGGTGGTCCGCGCCGCGGCCACCGACTGGAGGAGATTGGCGAAGCCGTACGCGACGATCATCGCCGCCAGGAAGCACCAACCGGAGGACACCACCTGGCGAGGATAGAGGTTACCGGCGGGTCAGCGCGCGGCCGGCCGGCCGAGCCGGGCCAGGATGTCGTCGTGCAGCGCGCCGTTGCTGGCGACGGCGCTGTGCTCGCCCGAGCCGTCCCCGGCCGGGGACGGCCGCCCGGCCAGGTCGGTGACCGTGCCGCCCGCCTCGGTGATGATCGGGACCAGCGCCGCGATGTCCCAGAGCGACAGCTCCGGCTCCACCATCACGTCCAGCGCCCCCTCGGCCAGCAGCATGTAACCGTAGAAGTCGCCGTAGGCCCGGCTACGCCAGGCGTCCCGCATGACCTGGAGCACCGCGTCCAGCCGGCCGGCCTCCTCCCAGCCGGTCAGCGAGGAGTAGCAGAAGCTGGCGTCGGCCAGGGTGGTCACCCCGGAAACCCGGATCGGCACGCCGGAGGCCGCGTCCGGGCCGGCGAAGGCGCCCGCCCCGCGGGCCGCCCACCAGCGCCGGTGCAGGGCCGGGGCGGACACCAGGCCGAGCACCGGCCGGTCACCCTCCAGCAGCGCGATCAGGGTGGCCCACACGGGTACGCCCCGGACGAAGTTCTTGGTGCCGTCGATCGGGTCGACGACCCAGCGCCGCCCCCCGGGACCGGTGGCGGGCTGCTCGCCGTACTCCTCGCCGAGCAGGCCGTCCCCGGGCCGGTGGGCGGCCAGCAGGGCGCGGATCTCCCGCTCCACGGCCGTGTCCGCGTCGGAGACCGGGGTCAGGTCGGGCTTCGACTCGACCCGCAGGTCGAGGGCGCGGAACCGGGCCGTGGCGACCGCGTCGGCGGCGTCGGCGAGCCGGTGGGCGAGGGCGAGGTCGTCGGCGTACCCGGTCATGCCGGACACGCTAGCGGTCAGGAACCGGCGAGCGGGTCGCCGGGGTTCCGCTCCGGCTCGCGCGCGTCGCCCTCGCCGCTGCGGGAGGCCAGCAGCCGGCGGTACGAGGCCAGCCGGCGTTGGTCCGCCTTGCCGGCGGCCACCCAGGCGTCCAGCGCGCAGTCCGCCTCCTCGGCGGTGTGCTGGCAGTTGGCCGGGCAGTCGACCGTCGCCTCCACCAGGTCCGGGAAGCCGTGCAGCAGGCTCTCCGCGGAGACGTGCGCCAGCCCGAAGCTGCGCACGCCCGGGGTGTCGATGATCCAGCCCGGTGCGTCGTGCGAACCGCGGTGCGGGGGCAGCCCGAGCGCCACGGCGCTGGTGGAGGTGTGCCGGCCCCGGCCGATCGCGCTGACCGTGCCGACCGCCCGGTCGGCCTCCGGCACGAGGCGGTTGACCAGCGTCGACTTGCCCACCCCGGAGTGCCCGACCATCACCGAGACCCGTCCCGCGAGCAGCGCGCGCAGCGCGGCCAGGTCGGAGTCCGGCCGGATCAGCACGTACGGCAGCTCCAGCTCGGTGTAGTAGCCGAGCACCGCCTCCGGGCCGGCCAGGTCGGCCTTGGTGAGGCAGAGCAGCGGCTCGATGTCCGCGTCGTACGCGGCCACCAGGCAGCGGTCGATGAACCCGGTGCGCGGCGGCGGGTCGGCCAGCGCGCTGACGATCACGAGCTGGTCGGCGTTCGCCACGACCACCCGTTCGAGCCGCCCCTCGGCCGTGGTGGCGTCGTCCTCCGCCGTCCGCCGCAGCACCGAGCGGCGCTCGGCGATCCGCACGATCCGGGCCAGCGCGCCGGGGGCGCCCGAGGTGTCGCCGACCAGGCCCACCCGGTCGCCCACCACCACCGACTTGCGGCCCAGCTCGCGGGCCCGCATGGCGGTCACGGTCGGGGACCCGGGCCCGGCGTCAGGGAACACGCAGGTGTAGCGCCCCCGGTCGACGGCGATCACGAACCCGTCCACGGCGTCCTCGTGCCGGGGCCGGGTGCGCGTGCGGGGGCGCGACGACCTGCCGGGTCGGACCCGGACGTCGTCCTCGTCGTACTCCCGCCGCTTCGTCGCCAGGACGTCCCCCCGTCGTCAGCTCTTGCCGGTCACCATCCCCGACCATAGTGCCGGGAACTCCGGCATGGTCTTCGAGGTGCACGACACGTCGTCGACCTCGATGCCGGGGACCGCCAGCCCGGCCACCGCCGCGGCGTGCGCCATCCGGTGGTCGTCGTAGGTGCGGAAGGTCCCGCCGCGCAGCGGGCGGGGCCGGATCTCCAGCCCGTCGGTGGTCTCGGTGAGGTCCGCGCCCAGCGCGGTGAACTCCTTGGCCAGGGCGGCGACGCGGTCGGTTTCGTGCCCCCGGATGTGCCCCACGCCGGTCAGCCGGGACGGGGAGTCGGCCAGCATGGCCAGGGCGGTCAGCACCGGGGTCAGCTCGCCGACGTCGGAGAGGTCGGCCTCCAGCCCGCGGACCGTGCCGGTGCCCCGCACGGTCAGCCCGGCGGTGCCCAGCGTCACCTCGCCGCCCATCCGGTGCAGCAGCCCGCGCAGCTGCTCGACCGGCTGGAGGCTGCTGCGCGGCCAGCCCTGCAGGGTCACCTCACCGCCGGTGACCAGGGCGGCGGCGAAGAACGGCGCCGCTCCGGAGAGGTCGGGCTCGATCTCCCAGCCGCGCCCGGTCAGCGGGCCGGGCTCGACCGCCCAGACGTCGGGCGTGGTGTCGTCGACCGCCGCCCCGGCGGCGCGCAGCATCTGCACGGTCATCCGCAGGTGCGGGGCGGACGGCACCGGCGGCCCCTCGTGCCGGACCACCACGCCGCGGTCGAAGCGCGGCCCGGCCAGCAGCAGACCGGAGACGAGCTGGCTGGAGGCGGAGGCGTCGATGACGACCTCACCGCCGGTGACCCGGCCGGCGCCGAGGACGACCAGCGGCAGGCTGCCGGCCGGCGGGGCGTCGATGCGGACGCCGAGGGAGCGCAACGCGCCGATCAGCGGGCCGAGCGGGCGGGTCCGCGCGTGCGGGTCGCCGTCGAAGGTGACCCGGCCCTCGGCCAGGCCGGCCACCGGCGGCAGGAACCGCATCACCGTCCCGGCCAGGCCGACGTCGACGTGCGCCGGGCCGACCAGCGGGTGCGGCCGGACCAGCCAGCGGTCGTCGTCGGAGATGGACATGTGCGCGCCCAGCTCGCGCAGGCCGCCGGCCATCAACTCGGTGTCCCGGGCCCGCAGCGGCCGGTCGAGCGTCGACGGGCCGGTGGCCAGCGCGCCGAGCACCAGGGCCCGCGCGGTCATCGACTTGGAGCCGGGCAGGCGCAGCGTCGCGGCGACCGGGTCGCTCGCGGTCGGCGCGGTCCACGGCAGCGGCGGCCGCGTCGCGGTCAGATTCCCCACGCTCACATTCTGCCAACTCCGCGGGCCGGTGGAACCGCCCGTCGCCCCTGCTCCCGGTTGGCGGGACAGCCGGAACGCCGGCGGCGGGTTAGCGTTGGCGCCATGTGCGGGAGGTACGCGACGACCAGGAGCGCGGGCGACCTGAGCGCGCTGTTCGAGTCGTCCGACGAGACCGGCGGGGTCGGCCCGGACTTCAACGTCGCCCCCACCGATCCCGTGCCGCTCGTCCGGCTGGCCCCGGAGGGGCACCGGCTGCTCTCCGTCGGCCGCTGGGGGCTGGTGCCGCACTGGTCCCGCACCGCCGCCGGCGCCGCCCGCATGATCAACGCGCGGGTGGAGACGATCGCCACCAGCCGGGCGTACGCCCCGTCGTTCGCCCGCCGGCGCTGCCTGGTCCCGGCCGACGGCTGGTACGAGTGGGTCCGGCAGGGCGACGGCCGGCGGCAGCCCTACTTCATGACCCCGCGCGACGGCTCGGTGCTGGCCCTCGCCGGCATCTGGTCGGTCTGGGAGCCGGCCGGCGAGGCCCGGCTCACGTTCAGCGTGCTGACCACCGCGGCGGTCGGTGAGCTGGCCGAGGTGCACGACCGGATGCCACTGCTGCTGCCCCGGGAGCGCTGGGCGTCCTGGCTCGGCCCCGCCGCCGAGCCCGCCGAGCTGCTCGCGCCGCCCGCCCCGGCCTGGCTCGCGGGCCTGGAGATCCGCCCGGTCTCGCCCGCGGTCGGCGACGTCCGCAACGACGGCCCGGAGCTGACGGCCCGGGTTCCCCTGGCGCGTGCGGAGGCCGACACGGAAATGACGCTGTTCTGATCACTCTCAGCACATTGTCGTGTGCTGATTTGCCGGGGTTGCGCCTGAAACGTCGCCCGGCCGTCTAGCCATGTTTACCGGAGGCCCTTGTCCCCGCCTGCGCAAGTGCGATAGAACACAGCGCCGGTGTTGGGCGTCTGTTCGCACGGGGCGGATGACACCCATCGATCATTCATGATCTTTGCCGGTCCCACGGGGGAGGTGGGTGTATTGACACGGGCACGCATGCCCCGCCCGCACGAGGTGGCCGCCGCGCGGCGAGATCCGCGACTGCTGCGGGCCCTGCGCGAGCGGCGCCACGACGAGGCGTGGCGGACCAGAGGAACCTGCCAGAGCGTGGATCCGGAGACGTTCTTTCCGGCGCCCAACGAGCCGGCCGACGCGGCCGTCGCGCTCTGCCGCAGTTGCGACGTCCAGGGGTCCTGCCTCGCGTGGGCCCTGGAGGTGGGTGACTGTCACGGCGTCTGGGGCGGCACCACACCGCGCGAGCGGCGGGCCATGCTGGTCGCCTGGCGCAGTGAGGTGCAGCCGGATCCGGACGCGCTCGACGAGGCCGGCCCGCCGGCCCGCGACCGCCTGCTCACGCTGGTGCCGTCGAGCTGATTCCGTGCGACCGTCGCGCACGGGGCCGGACGCAGAATGGGCCCGTGCGGCACAGCGACGAGATCGGGACACCCCGCGGCCCGGCCCGGGTCCACACCGACCCGCCGGCGGCCGGCGGCGCCACCCTGCTGGTGCTCGGTCACGGAGCCGGCGGCGACGTGGACGCCCCGGACCTGGTGGCGGTCCGGGACGCGCTTGTCGACGCCGGGGCGGGTGTGGTCCGGGTGACCCAGCCGTACCGGGTCGCCGGACGGCGCGCCCCCGCCCCGGCGGGACATCTCGACGAGGCGTGGACCGCGGTGCTGGCCGAACTCCGCGCCCGGCACCCGGAGGCGGCCCGATGGGTGGTCGGCGGCCGTTCCAGCGGCGCCCGGGTCGCCTGCCGCACCGCCCACGCGGTCGGCGCGGCCGGCGTCGTCGCGCTCGCGTTCCCGCTGCACCCACCCGGGCGGCCGGAGCGCTCACGGGCCGATGAGCTGCGCACCGGCCTGCCCACGCTGGTGGTCAACGGCGACCGGGACCCGTTCGGGGTGCCCGAGGCCGGGCCGGGCGTCGAGGTGGTGACCCGTCCGGGCGAGCGGCACGACCTCCGCGGCGACCCGGCGACCACGGCAGCCGTCGTCCGCGACTGGCTCCGCGCCCAGGGCTGGCTCCCGGCCTGACCTCGCGACACTCCGGGGTGGCGGCGGGGTGGCGTGACCGTCGGTGGCGGCGGGTCGTTGCTACGGATGGTGTCGGGCGCCCGGTTCGGGCGTCCGGGGCCACCCTCCCAGGCCCTTCCTGGTCCCAGCGTCGGTCGCGGCCGAGGCCGGGGCCAGGAACGGGTGGGCGGCGTGGAATGTCCGGCCCGGCGGCGAGCGTTACTACCCCCGGATGCATTTTCCAGTCGAGGGGGGTGACCGGTGCCGACCGAGACACGGAGCCGGGAGCGGGACGAACGGGACGCGCGGCAGCTCAAGCGGCTGCTGGACGCGCCGGACTGGCCCGCGACGGCGTCGGCCGTGAGCACCAGCACACAGTCCGGAAGTGAATCTGCCGACAGGTGGGTACGCGTATCCTCGGCGGGAAAGCATCCGACGCGAGGGGACGTGCGGTTGACGACCGAGAAGACGGACGAGCGCAGGGCCCGCTTCGAGCGGGACGCGATGCCCTTCGTCGACCAGCTCTACGCTGCCGGGCTGCGGATGACCCGCAACCCGGCGGATGCCGAGGACCTGGTCCAGGAGACCTACCTGAAGGCGTACGCGGCCTTCCACCAGTTCGAGCAGGGCACGAACCTGAAGGCCTGGCTGTACCGGATCCTGACCAACACCTACATCAACTCCTACCGGAAGCGGCAGCGCCAGCCCGTGCAGGCGCCCACGGACGAGATCACCGACTGGCAGCTCGCCGAGGCGGAGTCGCACACGTCCAGCGGGTTGCGCTCGGCGGAGACCGAGGCGCTGGACCGGCTGCCGGACAGCGACGTCAAGGAGGCCCTCCAGCAGTTGCCGGAGGAGTTCCGCATGGCGGTCTACCTGACCGACGTCGAGGGCTTCTCCTACAAGGAGGTCGCCGACGTCATGAACACGCCGATCGGCACCGTGATGTCGCGGCTGCACCGTGGCCGTCGTAATCTGCGCAAGCTGCTCGAGCAGTACGCGGCGGAGCGGGGTTTCACCTCCGCGCCGTCGAAGGGTTCGACCGCCGCCGCCAGCCGGGAGGTGTGACCGTGAGCTGTGGACAGCCGCACGAGACGGACTGCCGTGAGGTGCTCGCCGAGGTCTACCTCTACCTGGACCTGGAGTGCGGTGAGGAGCGCCGCGTCCTCATCCGGGAGCACCTGGAGGAGTGCGGGCCCTGCCTGCACGAGTACGGCATCGAGCAGGAGGTGAAGGCGCTGGTCGCCCGCTGCTGCGGCAACGAGACGGCGCCGGAGCAGTTGCGCGAGCGGCTGCGGGTCCGCCTGACCGAGCTGGTGGTCTTCGAGACCACCGAGTCCCGCGAGCTGGCCGACTGATGGCAGCGGGAAACGAGCTGTAGACACCGGTGGCCCGGGTCCGTCTGGACCCGGGCCACCGATGTGTCCGGCCTTGGGGCCGGCGCCGACTCCGATCCGCCGGATCAGGAGTTGGGGCGCTTGCCGTGGTTGGCGCCGCTCTTCTTACGGGCCTTCTTCTTACGGGCCTTCTTCGCCATGCTGTGCCTCCTTGTGCTGGTCACGGTCCGGCCGCGGGCGAGCGCGGCGGAGGTCGCGTGCCGGTTCCCGGGCGCCGGGAGCCGACCGCGCTGATGCTAGTGCCGACGGCGGTCGCGGGGGACCGGCGGGGGCGGAAACCGGCGTGCCGGGCGCGCTGTGCCGGGGCGTGAGCGGGCTCATGATTGGATACCGTTCGCAGGAACAGCGGTGGAGAGGGAGGGCCCGGAGATGGCCGAGGAGATCCGCGCCGAGATGGTGGCGAACGTCTGGAAGGTCGTCGCGTCGGCCGGGGACACCGTGTCCGAGGGGGACACCCTGGTGATCCTGGAGTCGATGAAGATGGAGATCCCGGTGATCGCCGAGTCCGACGGCGTGGTGCAGCAGATCGCGGTCAACGAGGGCGACGTCGTGCAGGACGGCGACCTGATCGCGGTGATCGGTTGAGCGGGCTGCGGGTCCGGCGGGCGGAGCCGGCCGACTTCCCGGCGGTGGCCCGCCTGACGGTCGCCGCGTACGAGGCCGACGGGCAGCTCAAGGGCGAGACCGGCTATGCGCCGGTGCTGGCCGACGTGGCCACCCGCGCGGAGACCGGTGAGGTGCTGGTGGCCGTCGACGAGGTGACCGGCGAGGTGATGGGCGCCGTGACGTTCGTGCTGCCCGGCACCCCGTACGCCGAACTCGCCGGCCCGGGTGAGGCCGAGTTCCGGATGCTCGCGGTCGACCCGGCCGCGCAGGGCCGGGGTGCCGGGGCGGTCCTGGTCGGGGCGTGCGTGGCGCGCGCCACCGAGCTGGGCTGCGCGGCGGTCGTGATCTGTGTCCGCAGTGGGATGGCCGCGGTGGCGCGGCGGCTCTACGGGCGGCTGGGCTTCGTGCGGGCGCCGGAGAAGGACTGGGCCCCGGTGCCCGGGGTGGAGCTGCTCGGCCTGCGCCTGGATCTGACGCGCCCGGCCTGACCGGGGCCGTCGACGCGGGCGGGGCCGGTCAGGAGCCGTCGGCGATCTTCGCGAGCAGCTCGTCGGCGACCTCGAGGGCGATCTTCTTGCGCTCGTCGTCGCTGATGCCGGGGGTGCGGACCGCGAACCAGCTGCTGTGCACGGCGAACAGGGTGAGTGTGGCGCGCAGCTGGGCGGCCGGGGAGTCGTCGCCCCGGCACAGCTCGTGTGCCAGCCGCATCATCCGGTCGCGCATCTGCTGCCCGGCGGCGAGGCTCTTGAGCACCGTCTGGTTCTGCTCGAAGAACCGCATGACCGTGGGCAGCTCACCGGCGAACATCGCGTCGGCGTACCGGCTCAGCAGCGCGCGCCGGGTCGCCAGCGTCGCCGGCTGGGTGCCGGCCCACTCGATCAGCTCGTCCATCCGGCGCAGCCGGTCGTCGACGAAGCTGCTGACGATCTCGTCCTTGCTCTTGAAGTGGTAGTAGAGGGCGGCCTTGGTCACGCCGAGTCGCTCGGCGATCTCCCGGAGCGAGGTCTTCTCGTACCCCTGCTCGGTGAAGAGCTCCAGCGCGACGGCCTGGATGCGTTGCCGCGTGCCGCCTGTGCTCTCCCTCACCCGCACACCACCCAATTCGCTTGACGGTTCCTACTGACCAACTTACCGTCCGGCTAGTAAGGTAACTAGCCGGACGGCAAGTAAGTAGGTCACAGATCTTCGGGGGAGCTTACCCATGAGTCAACCAGCCCAGGTGGCGACCAGACCCAATGTCCGGGTCGTTCTCTTCGGCCTGATGATCGCGATGATGCTCGCGATGCTCGACAACATGATCGTCAGCACCGCGCTGCCGCGGATCGTCTTCGAGTTCGGCGGGGCCGACCACTTCACCTGGGTGGTCACCGCGTACGTGCTGGGCACCACGGTCTCCACCCCGATCTGGGGCAAGCTCGGTGACCTGTACGGCCGCAAGACCGTCTTCCTGACCTCGGTGGTCGTCTTCCTGGTCGGCTCCGCGCTGTGCGGCATGTCCGGGTCCAGCGTCTTCGGCGGCGCCGACACCGGCATGATCGAGCTGATCGCCTTCCGGGCCGTCCAGGGTCTCGGCGCGGGCGGCCTGATGGTCGGCGTCATGGCGATCATCGGTGACCTGGTGCCGCCCCGCGAGCGGGGCCGCTACCAGGGCATGATCGCCGGCATCATGGCCATCGCCATGGTGGCCGGCCCGCTGGTCGGCGGCTTCATCACCGACCACCTCTCCTGGCGCTGGGCGTTCTACGTCAACCTCCCGCTCGGCGGCGTGGCCCTGCTGGTGCTCGCCACCACCATGCACCTGCCGAAGTACCGCACCGAGCACAAGATCGACTGGCTGGGCGCCGCGCTGCTCTCCGTCGGCATCACCGCGATCGTGCTGGTCACCACGTGGGGCGGCAACGAGTACGACTGGACGTCCCCGCAGATCCTCGGCCTCGCCGCGCTCGCCCTGGTGTCCCTGGCGGCGTTCGGTCTGGTCGAGCGGCGCGCCCCGGAGCCGATCCTGCCGCTGAGCCTGTTCGGCAACCGGAACTTCGCCCTCATCTCGGTCATCGGCTTCCTGCTCGGCTTCGCCATGTTCGGCGCCATGAACTTCCTGCCGCTCTACCAGCAGACCGTGCAGGGCGCCTCGGCCACGAACAGCGGCCTGCTGCTGCTCCCGCTGATGTTCGGCATGCTGGTGGTCTCGCTGGTCGTCGGCCGGGCCATCACGAAGACCGGGCGCTACCGGGCCTTCCCGATCGCCGGCGGCGTGGTGATGACCGCCGGCATGGGCCTGCTGACCCAGCTCGACCTGGGCACCAGCAAGACCGTCTCGTCGCTCTACATGGTCGTGCTCGGCGTCGGCATGGGCTTCCTCATGCAGACCTCGATGCTGATCGCGCAGAACAGCGTGGAGCAGAAGGACCTGGGGGCGGCGAGCGGTGCGGCCACCTTCTTCCGGTCCATCGGCGGCTCGTTCGGCGTCTCGCTGTTCGGCGCGATCTTCGCCAACCGGCTCGCCGACTCCGCCGCCGGTCCGGCCTTCGCCGGGGGCGGCGGCGAGGGCGGCGCCATGAACCTGGAGAAGCTCAAGGAGCTGGCCGGGCCGGTGCGGGAGGCCGTGCTCGGCGGGCTCTCCGACGCCATCTCGCACGTGTTCTTCTGGGCGGTCTTCTTCACCGTGGCGGTCCCGGTCCTCGCCTGGTTCATCAAGGAGGTCCCGCTGCGCTCGGCGAACGAGGCCCCGCCGGCCGACGCCACCCCGGAGGACCAGGCCGAGGCCGCTCTCGGCAAGTCACCCGTCGCCTGACCCACCCGCCGCGGCCACGCCGACCCGTCCTCGGGTACGGCGTGGCCGCGCCGCGTCCGGGCGGTCAGGCGCGGCGGAACAGCGCCGTGAGGCGGCGCCACAGGCGGCCGAGGGCTCCCGGCGGGATGGCCGGGGCGGGTCCGGCGCTGAGGCTCTCGGCCACGGCGCGGGCGGACGGGTCGAGGTCCGGGGTGGCCAGGGCCAGGTGGGCCAGCGACACGGCGATCGGCACCCGGCGCTCCCGGGCCACGGCCGCCACGTCGGCGAGCCGCTCGGCCACCACCCGGGCCACGTCGGTGCGGACCGCGGGATCCACCCAGGCGGCGGTGACCAGGGCGAACATGGCCGCCTCGGTGATCCAGTCCTCCACGCCCCACAGCAGTTCCAGCAGCACCCGCCGCCGGGTGGATCCGTCCCACGGCTCGTCGGTGCGGTGGTGCAGCAGGCCGAGGCAGGCCCAGACCTGCACGCAGCGCACCCACAGCGACGGGTCCTGGCCGGCGAGCACCCGCCCGAGAGCGGTGGCCGGCGCGGCCGGCGGGTGCACCAGCACGCCCAGCAGATCGGCGAGGTCCAGGGTGGCCAGTCCCACCGCGGCGTCGTACGCGGCCGGCGGGTGCGGCCAGGCCGGGTGGGCGAGCTGCCGGATCCGTTCCGCCGCCTCGACCGACGGGGTG
>NZ_WBKT01000168.1 GCF_008868175.1 Micromonospora sp. AMSO31t | reverse complement strand
CCGAATGGTGGAGCCGGGCCGCCCCCGCGCCCGCGTTGCGGCCCAGCTCCACCATTCGGACCCCCGGGAACTCCCGGGCCACGGCGGCCGGCGTGCCGTCGTCGGAGCCGTTGTCCACCACGATCACCGGGGCGGTGTGCCGGGCAGCAGGGCCAGGAGCTGGTCCCGCCGGTTGCGGGTGGCCACCACGATCGTCACGTCCGTCGTCATGGCGGCCCTGGTACCCCGGCCGGCCGCGCTCACGCGTGCCGCGGCCGACGGCGGGAACACCGGGGGCATGGCCGAGGTGACGCTCTTCCTCGCCGGTGACGTGATGACCGGGCGGGGCGTGGACCAGATCCTGCCGCACCCGGGGTCGCCCGAGCTGCGGGAGGAACTAATCACCGACGCCCGCCGGTACGTCGCGCTGGCCGAGTCCGTCGCCGGGCCGGTGCCGCGCCCGGCCCGGCCCGAGTGGCCGTGGGGCGACGCGCTGCGGCTGCTCGACGCGGAACATCCGGACGCGCGGGTCGTCAACCTGGAGACGGCGGTGACGGCGCGCGGCGAGCACTACCCCGGCAAGGGCATCCACTACCGGATGCACCCGGCGAACCTGCCCTGCCTCACCGCCGCCCGGCTGGACGTCTGCGCCCTGGGCAACAACCACGTGCTGGACTTCGGTCCGACCGGCCTGGCCGACACCGTGGACGCGCTGCGCGGCGCGGGGATCCGGACCGCCGGCGCCGGCCGGGACGCCGAGGAGGCGTGGCGACCGGCGGCGGTGCCGCTGGCCGGTTACCGCCGGCTGCTGGTCTGGTCGCTGGGCGCGGTGTCCAGCGGGGTGTTCCCGCAGTGGGCCGCGGGGGCCGGTCGGCCGGGTGTGGCGTACCTGCCGGAGGTGTCCGTGGCGACGGCCGGCGCGCTCGCCGAGCGGATCGCCCGGACCGCGCGGCCGGCCGACCTCGTGGTGGTCTCGGTGCACTGGGGGAGCAACTGGGGCCACGAGGTGCCGGACGAGCACGTGGAGTTCGCGCACGCCCTGATCGACGCCGGCGTGCACGTGGTGCACGGCCACTCGTCCCACCATCCCCGCGCGGTCGAGCGCTACCGGGGCCGGCTGGTCCTCTACGGCTGCGGCGACCTGATCGACGACTACGAGGGGATCGGCGGGCAGGAGGCCTACCGGCCGGAGCTGCGGCTGCTGTACCTGGCCACCCTCGACGCCGTCACCGGCGAGCTGCGGGGGCTGCGTCTGGTCCCGCTCCGGATGCGCCGGATGCGCCTGCGACCGGCCACGGCCGAGGAGGCCGGCTGGCTCGCCGACCTCCTCGACACGCTCGGCCGGCCCTCCGGCACCCGCGTGACCCGCGCGCCCGACGGGGTGCTGACGCTCCGGTGACGTGGCGTCGGCCACGTTCGGGCCGGTCAGCGGCGGTGCCGGGCGCGCGTGGGCGCATCATAGATACATGACGCATCCCACCCCCGTGCCCGGCGCGCGGTCGGCCGGGCCGTCCGCCGCCGAGCGGGCGTACGGGCACCTCAAGCGGGCCGTCCTGGAGCAGGTCTACCCGGGCGGGCTGCTGATCAGCGAGGGTGAGATCGCCGAGGCGACCGGGGTGTCCCGGACGCCGGTCCGGGAGGCGCTGCTGCGTTTGGAGGCCGAGGGCCTCGTGAAGCTCTACCCCAAGCGGGGGGCACTGATCCGGCCGGTCTCCGCCCGGGAGATCGCCGACGTGATCGAGGCCCGCCGCCTGGTCGAGCTGCACGCCGCCGAGCAGGTCTGGCCGTGCCGGGCCGCCATCCGCGACGACCTGGCCCGCTGGCTCGACGAGATGCGCCGGGCGCACGCCGCCGGCGACGTCACCGCGCTGATGGCCGCCGACCGGGCCTTCCACGCCACCGTCGTGGAGGCGGCCGGCAACGAGATCCTCGCCGAGCTGTACCACCGGCTGCGCGACCGGCAACTGCGGATGGGCGAGGCCAGCTTCCGGCTCTCGCCGGGCTGGGCCGAGGTGGCCCTCACCGAGCACGCCGGCCAGCTCGCCGCCCTCGACGGCGACGACCCGCAGGCGTGGCTCGACGCGATCGGCGCCCACATCGACAACGCCGCGACCGTGCTGCGGACGCTGCGGTGACCGCCGCCGCCCGCACGGTCGCGCCGCGCCGGTCCGCCGCCCTGGTCTTCGCGGTGGCCGTCACCGCGTACGTGGCCGCGGTCTTCCACCGCAGCTCGCTCGGCGTCACCGGGGTCGACGCGGCGGACCGCTTCCACATCAACGCCGCCGCCCTGGCCACCTTCAGCGTCGCGCAGCTCGCCGTCTACGCGGCCATGCAGGTGCCCGTCGGGGTGCTGCTCGACCGGTACGGCTCGCGCCGGCTGCTGCTGGCCGGCGGCGCGCTCATGGTGGCCGGGCAGCTCTGCTTCGCCGTGGCCACCGACGTCCGGCTCGCCGTCGCCGCCCGGGTGCTGGTCGGCCTGGGCGACGCCATGACCTTCATCAGCGTGCTGCGGATCGTGGCGTTCTGGTTCCCGGGCCGGCGCAACCCGCTGCTGGTGCAGCTCACCGGCACGATCGGGCAGCTCGGCGCGGTGCTCGGCGCCGTACCCCTGGTGGCCTTGCTGCACCACGCCGGCTGGACGCCCGCGTTCCTCACCGCGGCGGCGCTCGGCGTGACCGTGCTGCTGCTGGTGCTCGTGGCGGTCCGGGACACCCCGCACGCCGAGCACACCACGGCGCTCGCGCCCGGCCTGACCACGGTGCGCCGGCAGCTCGCCGACGCCTGGGCCCAGCCCGGCACCCGGCTCGGCCTCTGGACGCACTTCGTCACGCAGTTTTCCGGCTCGGTGTTCGCCCTGCTCTGGGGTTACCCGTTCCTGGTGCAGGGCCAGGGGTTCTCGCCCACCGCGGCCGCCGGCCTGCTCACCCTGATGACCGTGGTGACCCTCGTCTGCGGCCCGGTGATCGCCCACTTGTGCGCCCGGCACCCGTTCCACCGCTCGGTGGTGGTCTTCGCCATCACGGCCGGCACGGCCGCCGTCTGGGCGGTGGTGCTGGCCTGGCCCGGCCGCGCCCCGCACGCCCTGCTCGTGGCCCTCGTGGTCGTCCTCGCGGTCAACGGCCCCGGCTCGGTGATCGGCTTCGACTACGCGCGCACCTTCAACCCGGTGCACCGGATCGGCAGCGCCACCGGCATCGTCAACGTCGGCGGGTTCGTCGCCTCGATCCTGCTGATCCTGGCGGTCGGCGTGGTGCTGGACCTGGCCACCCCGGCCGGCCGGAGCACGCCGCCGCTGTCGGCGTTCCGCTGGGCGTTCGCCGTGCAGTACCTGCTCTGGGCGCTGGGCGCGGTGCAGGTGCTGCGCTACCGCAACGCCGCCCGCCGCCGGTACGCCGCCGACGCCGTGCCCGTGCCCGCCGCCGCCGTGACGGGTCCGGTCACGTGAAGCGGCGCTTGTGGGCCAGCGAGTCCAGCATCAGCGTCAGCCCGGCGGCGACCAGCCAGCTGTCCTTGGCCAGCCCGATGCCGGCCTGCGACGGCTTGAGGCTGTTCCCCTCCCGCATCCCGGGCGTCTTGAGGTAGAGCTGCACCAGGCCGGCCCCGAAGGCCGTCAGCCCGGCGCCGGCCAGCAGCGACGGCACGAACGGGATGAGCAGCGCGGCGCCGAGCGCGATCTCGGCACGGGAGAGCAGCTTCGCGAACTGGTCCGGCGGGAACTGCCGCAGCTGCGGGATCGCCCCCACCGCCATCCCGTGCATGCCGGCGGCGGCCTCGCCCTCGAGGGAACGCTTGGACAGCCCGGAATTCAGGATGAACGCGCCGATGCTGAGCCGGAGCGGCGCATGGGTCAACTTCATGATCACTCCCGTCGGTGCCGGACAACCGGGCCCCCGCGTACCCGGCGACGCGCGGGATAACCCGCCGGACGGCGGTGGGTCGCCGACGATGATCAGCGGTAGGTTCGACCCACAGCGAGCGCCGGGGCATCGTGAGCGGCCGGCGAGCGGTCGCGGACGAAGGAGGAACCGTGAGCCAGGAAGTCCGGGGAGTCGTGTCGCGGCGCAAGGGCGCGCCCGTGGAGGTCACCACCATCGTGGTGCCCGACCCGGGGCCGGGCGAGGCCGTGGTGCGCGTCCAGTCCTGCGGGGTCTGCCACACCGACCTGCACTACCGCGAGGGCGGCATCAACGACGACTACCCGTTCCTGCTCGGCCACGAGGCTGCCGGCATCGTGGAGCAGGTGGGGGAGGGGGTCACCGAGGTGGCCCCCGGCGACTTCGTGGTGCTCAACTGGCGGGCGGTCTGCGGGCAGTGCCGCGCCTGCCGGCGGGGCCGCCCCTGGTACTGCTTCAACACCCACAACGCCGCGCAGAAGATGACGCTCACCGACGGCACCGAGCTGGCGCCCGCGCTGGGCATCGGCGCGTTCGCCGAGAAGACCCTGGTGCACGCCGGCCAGTGCACCAAGGTCGACCCGTCCGCCCGGCCCGCCGCCGTCGGCCTGCTCGGCTGCGGCGTCATGGCCGGCCTCGGCGCGGCCATGAACACCGGCGCCGTGACCCGGGGCGACTCGGTGGCGGTGATCGGCTGCGGCGGGGTCGGTGACGCGGCGGTGGCCGGCGCGACCCTGGCCGGCGCGACCACCGTCATCGCCGTGGACACCGACTCGCGGAAGCTCGACTGGGCGCGGAAGTTCGGCGCCACGCACACGGTCAACGCCTCCGAGGAGGACCCGGTCGAGGCCATCCGCGCCGCGACCGGTGGATTCGGCGCCGACGTGGTCATCGACGCGGTGGGCCGCCCGGAGACCTGGAAGCAGGCCTTCTACGCCCGCGACCTGGCCGGCACCGTCGTGCTGGTCGGCGTACCCACCCCGGAGATGACCGTCGAGCTGCCGCTGCTGGACGTCTTCGGCCGGGGCGGCGCCCTCAAGTCCAGCTGGTACGGCGACTGCCTGCCCAGCCGCGACTTCCCCCTGCTCACCGAGCTGTACCGGCAGGGCCGCCTCGACCTGGACGCCTTCGTCACCGAGGAGATCGCCCTCGACCAGGTCGAGGAGGCGTTCACCCGGATGCACCACGGCGACGTGCTCCGGTCGGTGGTGGTCTTCCCGTGACCGCCCGCGTCGACCACACCGTCACCTCCGGCACGTTCTCCCTCGACGGGCAGACCTTCGACGTCGACAACAACGTCTGGGTGGTCGGCGACGACGCCGAGTGCGTGGTCGTCGACGCGCCGCACGACATGGCCGCCATCCGCGCGGTCATCGGGGGCCGCCGGGTGGTCGCCGTCCTGGCCACCCACGCGCACGACGACCACGTCCGGGTCGCGCCCGAGCTGGCCCGGGCCACCGGCGCGCCGGTGCTGCTGCACCCCGCCGACCGGGTCCTCTGGGACCTGGTCCACCCGGACAGCCCGCCCGACGGCGACCTCACCGACGGGCAGACCGTCGAGGTCGGTGGCACCACCCTCCGGGTGCTGCACACCCCCGGCCACAGCCCGGGCGCGTGCAGCCTCTACGCACCCGACCTCGGCGCGGTCTTCACCGGGGACACGCTCTTCGCCGGCGGTCCGGGCGCCACCGGCCGCTCCTACAGCGACTTCGGCACCATCGTCGAGTCGATCCGCACCCGCCTGCTCACCCTGCCGCCGCAGACCGTGGTCCACACCGGACACGGCGACGACACGAGCATCGCCGCCGAGGCGCCCCACCTCGACGAGTGGATCGCCCGCGGGCACTGACCGGGCCGCCCGGCCGGGTCGCGGCGCGGCCGGGCGTCGGGGGCCTCAGCGCTCGCCGTCGAGGACCGGCTTGACATCGAGTACGGGCGTGCCGTCGACCGCCTCCAGGTCGGCCACCCGCAGCCGGACGCCGTCCACCGCGAGCACCCGCACCCGGTGCAGCCCGATCGGGTTCGGCCGGTGCGGCGAGCGGGTGGCGAACACCCCCGTCTCCGGCCGGGACACGTCCCCGCGCGGGTGCACGGCGAGGACGTCCCGCCGCGCCCGGTCCAGCCAGGTCAGCACCAGCACGTCGGCGCCGGGCCGCAACCCGTTCAGCGCCGGCGCGTAGGCCTCGTCGAAGACCAGCCACGCCTCCGGGGCGCCCTCGTCGCCCTGCTTCGGCGCCGCCGCCGGATCGGTCAGGGGCGACTCGACCCGGCCGACCGCACGCAGCGTCTGTTCCGTTCCCGTCACGGGGCCTCCCGGAGCATGTGCAGCCGGACCGTGGTGCCGGCCGCGGTGGTGTGCAGCAGCACCAGGTCGCACAGGGCGTGCACGATGACCAGCCCCCGCCCGCCGATGCCGTCGTGCGCCGGTGCGACCCGGCCGGCGAGCGGATCGGCCAGCCGGCCGTCGTCGTGGATCTCGCACACCAGGTGCCGGTCGGTGCGCCACGCCTGGAGTGTGCCCGCGCCGCCGGCGTGCGCCACGCTGTTCGTGGCCAGCTCGGTGACCGCGATCTGCAGGTCGGCCACCCGGTCGGCGGCCAGCCCGGCGGAGAGCCCGTGTTCGGCGACGAACCGCCGGACCTGCGGCAGCGTCGCCAGGTCGTAGCGCAGCACCGCGACCTGCTCGGCGGGGGCGGGCAGCGGTTTGTTGTGCCGCTCGGTCACCGCCGCCGGCGCGTAGCCGGCGATGCGGCGGCACCCGCCGCCGTCGACCAGCAGCGGGTGGGTACAGCGGGCCTCGGCGAGCACGCCGGGCCCGAGCCGGCCCGCGTCGTAGGGGCAGAGGATGCTCGCCGCCCGTCCCGCGAAGGCCCAGTTGATCGCGGCCTCGTGCTGGGCGCAGGCCCGGTACTCCTCGACGGTGCGACCCGCCCAGACCGGCTCGCCGATGATCCGGACCCGTCGGTCCGCGTGCCGGTCGGCGAAGGCCTGGAGCACGCACGGGAGGATCCGGCCCGGGTTGCGCCCGGCCTCGGTCATGTCGGCCCAGCCGACGGCGTCGCCGGTCGCGCCGAGCGCCGCGCGGATCAGCGCCAGCTGCGGGCCGGGCGTCGCCACCAGCACCGGGTCGCCCGCGGCGAGTCCCTCCCGGACGAACGGCACGGTGACCGCCAGCAGGCTCGCGGCGTCGGTGTAGAAGGCCAGTTCGTGACGGAAGCCGGCCGGCGCCAGGCCGGCGGGCGCGCTCACGCGGGTAGCTCCGGTGTGGACAGCTCACCGAGCAGGTGCAGCAGCCGGTGCAGCGCCGGCCGGCACCCCGCCAAACGGACGCCGGTGGCGCTCGCCCGGTCCGCCCGCACGATGGCGGTGGCGGCGCCCACGTCGGCGAAGCTCAGGTCGGAGACGTCCAGCACCGGTGGGGCTCCCGCCGCCCGCTCGTCGGCCGTCACCTCGTCCAGCACCGCGGTGAACGCCTCCCGGTTGCTCAGGTCCACCTGCCCCACCAGCCGCAACCCCGGCGGGTCGGTCGTCCGGTACGCGCGCAGCAGCGGCGTCCAGATGCGCGCCGCCTGCGGCCCGGCCGTGCCCGGATGGGCGGCGGCCAGGGCGCGCATCCCGTCGGCCGGGAAGAGCCGCCGGTCGTACAGGCACAGGCCGGCGACCCGGGTGTCCAGGAAGAGCGGGTTGAGCGCGGTCTCGTACCGGCGCAGGTCGTCGAGGGTGGTGCCGCTGCGCAGCACCCACGCCATGTCGCCGGCCAGCCGGATTCCCGGATAGCCCTCGTGCCGCGCGCGGTCGACCTCGCCGACCACCACGGCGACCATCGTCTCCGGGGTCGGCCGGGCGCCGGTCGGGTAGGCGTCCGCGGCCGGCACGATGCGCAGCTGGCCGGCCGCCACGGCGGCTTCGGTCGGCACGCCGACGGCGTCGACGCGGGCGCGCACCGCCTGCGGCGGCGTGGTCTCGGTGAAGCAGACGACCTTGTGACCGAGACGCAGGCCGGTGGCGGCGAAGCGGCCGACGACGTCGAGAGCGACGCTCTCGTCGTCGTGCGTCCAACAGACGTGGTCACCCAGGTGGACCTGGTCGACCACGGTCGTAGCAGTCACGGTGCGGGCCTTCCGGTCGGCGCGCCCTCACTGTAGCCCCGGGCCGGGCCGCGACCGAGCCGGCCGCGATCCGCTTGTCGGCGGCGGCGTTCCGGGGTAGCCTGCGGATGGACCCGGATGCCGGCGCGTCACGCCGCCCGGAGTCCACGCTTCCCGACGCGGCAATTCATCCGGCGCACGTCGCCGGTCCGCCGCCGTCCTGGCTCGATCATCACCCGACCCGGGCCTTCGCGGGAGTGAACGCGGCCCGCTGTTCCCTCCCGACGGCCTGCCCGCTCGCGGCATTCCGAGCCTGACGTCGGAGAGCCGGCGCGGCCCTGCGCACGGTCACCCTGCCAGCGCGGGGCGCGGCTCCTACCCATTCGCAGGGCGCGTGCCCGCCGTGCGGCGCCGTTCCGGCCGGTGCACGGCTCGCGTGCCCGCACCTCGATCCCACCGCGGCGAGCCGAGGGTTCGCCGCCCCACCTCCGTCCCGATCGGGACGGCCACTTTCTCGAAAGGCACTCCATGACCGACACCTCCGCGCCGCTCCCGGTGAGCGGCATCGTCGACACGGTCGACGACCACGCACTGCTCCGGGTGGACGGCTACCTGCCCTCCACCGCGGACGCCCACCTCACCACCGGCCAACTGCGCCGGTACGGCCTGCGCCGCGGTGACCTCGTCACCGGTGCGGTCGCCGCCACACCCCACCGGGGCCGGCACGCCCCGCTGATCCGGGTCGACACCGTCAACGGGACGGCCCCGGACCAGGCGCGCCGCCGCCCCGACTTCCACCGCCTCACGCCGGTCCACCCGCACCAGCGGTTGCGGCTGGAGACCGAGCCGCACATCCTGACCACCCGGGTCGTCGACCTGGTCATGCCGATCGGCAAGGGCCAGCGGGCGTTGATCGTCTCGCCGCCGAAGGCGGGTAAGACGATGGTGCTGCAGGCGATCGCGGACGCGATCACCCGCAACAACCCGGAGTGCCACCTCATGGTGGTGCTGGTCGACGAGCGGCCGGAAGAGGTCACCGACATGCAGCGGTCGGTGAAGGGCGAGGTCATCGCGGCCACGTTCGACCGTCCGCCGCAGGACCACACCACGGTGGCGGAGCTGGCGATCGAGCGGGCGAAGCGCCTGGTCGAGCTGGGCCACGACGTCGTCGTGCTGCTCGACTCGATGACCCGGCTGGGCCGCGCCTACAACCTGACCGTCCGCTCGGCCGGCCGCACCCTCTCCGGCGGCATCGACGTGGCCGCCCTCACCCCACCCAAGCAACTGCTCGCCGCCGCCCGGACGGTCGAGGAGGGCGGTTCGCTGACCGTCATCGCCACCGCCCTGGTCGAGACCGGCTCCGCGGCGGACAGCCTCATCTTCGAGGAGTTCAAGAGCACCGGGAACGCCGAGCTGAGGCTGGACCGGGGGCTGGCCGACCGGCGTACCTTCCCCGCCGTCGACGTGCGCGCCTCCGGCACCCGCCGCGAGGACCTGCTGCTCACCGACGTCGAGCGGGACCGCCTGCGGGCCCTGCATTCGGCGCTGTCCACGCTGGACCGCCAGGCGGCGCTGGACCAGCTGCTCCGCCAGCTCGCCGCCACCGGCGGCAACGCCCACTTCCTGGCCCGCCTCGGCGCCGCGAGCCGCGGCTAGGATCTGCGGTCATGGACGCTCCCCGGGCCGACCGGCCGCCGACCGTACGCCAGTTGCGCCTGGTCGTCGAGGCCGAGGACTACGACGCCGCGGTCGCCTTCTTCCGCGACGCGCTGGGCCTGCCGGAGCAGGCCGCGTACTCGGGTGGCGACGGCGCCCGGGTGGTGATCCTGGAGGCGGGCCGGGCCACCCTGGAGCTGGCGAACCCCGCGCAGAAGCGGATGATCGACGAGGTCGAGGTCGGCCGCCAGGTCGCGCCCCGCCTGCGGGTGGCGTTCGAGGTGGACGACAGCCGTGCGGCCACCGAGCGCCTGGTCGCGGCCGGCGCCACCGAGGTCGCCCCGCCGACGGTCACTCCGTGGCAGTCGCTCAACGCCCGCCTCGACGGCCCGGCGGGCCTGCACCTCACCGTCTTCCAGGAGCTGCGAAGCCCGGCGGAGCGGGAAACCCTGGACGGCTTCGGCGCCGACGGCTGAGAATCCGCGTGGCGCGCCGCCGGTGGGCGCGGCGATACTCGTGCCCGTGCCCGACGTGACGTTGACCCCCGCCCAGGCCGCCGCGCTCCAGCACGTCCGCGAGGCCGCCCTTCGCGACCGGCCGGCGGCGCTCGCCGTCATCGCCCGGCACCTCGCCGGCTCCGGCGCCGCGTACCGCGCCGAGGAGATCGTCGCCGCGGTGGCCGCGCACGGTCGGCTGACCCTCAACTTCCACCCCGACCGCCTGTTGGGCGACGGCCGGACGGTGGCCGAGGCGCTCGACCAGGAGGGCGTCTACCGCAGCCAGTTCGAGACGGGCGTCTCCAACGGCGGGCTGACCGCGTTCCCCGGCGGCGACCGGGACCGCTGGGAGGAGAGGCTGTTCGGCGGGGCGTACCAGCGGCCGGGTGTGCCCCCGGCGGAGCGCCCGAAGTACGGCGGCCTCAACCTGCTCGACCATCCGGACGGCGCCTGCCCGCGGTTCGGCTCCTGCCACCTGCGGCTGCGGCCCGCGGCGCTCGCACGGGCCACCTTCAGCTTCGGGGACAGCCACATCGAGCCGAAGGACCACGGCACCGTCACGGTGTTCGAGCCCGTGCTCGCCGCGCTGCTGGCGGCCACCGCCACGACCGGGATCAGCCTCGGCGTGGCCGGCATGGACACCGGCACCCTCCTGCGGACGCTCCTGCGCCGCCGCGAGAGGGCGTCCGACGAGGCCGGTCGGGCGCTGGACGACTACATCGAGGCGCAGGTGCACGGTGAGCTGAGCCTCGCCCGGGACGTCGAGGCCGTGGTCGTTGACCCGTCGTTCCGGGACACGGAGGAGGGGCGGATCCTCGCCGGGGTCGCCCGGCGGCACGGCTTCGCGCTGTGCTGGCACACCGGGTTCGAGCTGCCGGTCGACGGCGTCGACGCGGAGTTCCGGGGTCCGGCCATCCCGCCGCTCGCCGCCCGCGTGCACGCCGAGTTCGCCCGCCCGGGAGAGCCGGTGCACGCCGCGCTGATCGGCCGCGCCGCCGCCTCGGTGGTACGCGAGCCGCACCGCTGGGCCGATCGCGGGCCGACCGAGGTGACGCTGCAGCACCTCAAGCAGCTCTGGCACGTCCTGGTCCGGTTCGGCGTACCCGCGGCCGTCTAGGCCGTTTCCGTCCCATCGTCACGGCCGTCCGAGACGCCGGGTGACCTGGGCCGCAGCCTGGGCGGACCCCGGCATTTCCGGAATGCCCGACAGGTCGAGCTGGTTGTGTCCCCCGTACCGCCGGAACACAAACCCGTACCGGCGAGTAGTTCCCCCGAGGGGCGCTCACCCCGGAGCGCGTCGTGACGATCGAAAGGGCAACCATCGTGAAGCAGCACTTCACTCGATGGCTCCCCGCCATCGCGAAGACCGCCGTGGCGACGACCGCCATCGCCAGGACCGCCGCCGCGAGGACCGCCGCCGCGAGGACCGCCATCGCCACCAGCCCCAACCGCCGCACCGCGCTGACCGTCGCGGGCGTGGCCTGCCTGGGCGGGATGGCGTTCGGCCCCACCGCCGTCGCCGCCCCGGTGACCAGCGGCCCGCACGCCGGTGCCCTGGCCGCCATCGACCTGGCTACGGGCAAGAAGACCGGCACCGAGACGGTGAAGTCCGGCCTGACCACCGGCAGTGACAAGGTCCCGACCAAGGCCGACCGGCCCGACCGGGAGCAGCTCATCCCGCACGGTGTCGAGGGCGCCCAGTCGCGTATCCCGCTCGACGACGCGCAGCTCGACAACGCCAAGGCCATCGTCAAGGCGGCCAAGGAGACCGGTGTGGGGGAGCGGGGCGCCGTGATCGGTGTCGCCACCTCCCTGCAGGAGTCGAAGCTGTACAACCTCGGTCACCTCGGCACGTACAACGACCACGACTCGGAGGGCCTGTTCCAGCAGCGCCCGTCGTCCGGTTGGGGTACGCCCGACCAGGTCACCGACCCGGACTACGCCAGCAAGGCGTTCTTCAACGCGTTGAAGAACGTCGGCGGCTGGCACGAACTGCCGCTGACCGCCGCGGCCCAGACGGTCCAGGTGTCCGCCTTCCCGTACGCGTACGCGCAGTGGGAGGAGCAGGCGGCGGACATCGTCCAGCAGCTCTGGTGACAGAACGCGTCGCGAAGCGGCCGGCCCCGGACACGGGGCCGGCCGCTTCCGTCTGTCCGGATCTCCCGCGGTCCGTCGGCCCAGTCAGCCCGAAGGCGTCCCGGCACCAGGTCGAGTCCGGGCTCGATGTCCGTTTCGCGGGGGCGCTCGCCCGTTGCTGGGCGCGTTGGATGAAATGTCCGGTTCCCGCTCTACCCAGGGCGGTGAGTGGAACGCCATGTATGTCTCCGGGGCCGGGATACACCCATACCGTTCCACTCACCGTGTCGACTGGGCGCGGTGTCCGGTTCGCGGGTGACCGGCGGCATCCTGGCGGCGGAATGGCCGGCGGGTGGGGGTCGTTGTATCCGGGTGAACGGCCGAGGACCACGCCCCGCCCCCGGGGGTGACCCGCCGAGAGCGACCGCCCGCCGAGGCGGACTGCCCGGCCGGGAATGACGATGGCCGGCCGGTCGTTGTACATGGTCCCGGCGCTGCGAAGAGGCCAAGCCCCGCGCGCTGGATGATCCCCCTAAGACTTTCTTGAGCGCCTGACGGTGCTTGCGCACACCACCCCCAGCCGACCCCCGTCGGC
>NZ_WBKT01000167.1 GCF_008868175.1 Micromonospora sp. AMSO31t | reverse complement strand
TGGAACTGGTGGCCATCGACTCCGGCCCCGGCATGGCCGATCTCGCCCTCTCGTCGGCGGATGGGCACTCCACCACCGGCACCCTCGGCATCGGCCTCGGCGCGATCGCCCGGCAGTCGAGCTGGTTCGACGGCTACTCCCTGCCCGGCCGGGGCACCGTGCTGACCGTCCAGGTCTGGGACGGCCCGGTTCCCGGGCCGGACTGGGCCGGCGCGCTGGCCCGGCCGATCACCGGCGAGCAGGTCAGCGGCGACGGGTACGCGGTGCGGGTGGTCGACGGCCGGCGGCAGGTGCTGGTCTGCGACGGCCTCGGGCACGGCCCGCTGGCCGCCGCCGCCACCGGGGCCGCGCTGGCCGCGTTCCGGGCGGCACCGGCCGGTTCGCCGTCCACCGTGGTGCAGCACCTGCACCGGGCCATGTCGCACACCCGCGGCGCCGCGCTGGCGGTGGCCGAACCGGACCCCGTGTCGGGCTTGCTGCGGTACGCCGGGCTGGGCAACATCGCAGCCATGATCGTGGCCGCGGGCGAGCGGCGGCGGGGCCTCGTCTCGCTGCCCGGCATCGCCGGACACCAGCGCCCCTCCGTGCGGGAGTACGACTACCCCTTCCCGGCCGGGGCGACCCTGGTCATGCACAGCGACGGCGTGACGGACCGCTGGGACCTGGCCGACTACCCCGGCCTGGCCGGCCGCGCGCCGCTGCTGGCCGCCGCCACCCTGCTCCGCGACGCCGGGATCCGCCGCGACGACGCCTGCGTCCTGGTCGCCCGGGCGGAGCCGTGACCCGCCCGTCCGCCCAGGACCCGCTGCTGCAGATGGCGCTCCGGGTGGAGCAGGACATCTTCCTGGTCCGGCAGCGCGGCCGGGAGGTGGCCGCCGCGGTCGGGCTGGAGAACCAGGACCAGGTACGCCTGGCCACCGCCCTCAGTGAGGTGGCCCGGGACCTGCTGCGCGCGGTCGGCGGCGCCGACGTCACCTTCGCGGTCGTCGTCGACGCCCACACCGGCCTCCCGGTGCTCCGGGTCGATCTGGCACCGGTCCGCCCGCTGCCCGGCGGCCGCTACGAGCCGCAGTCCGGTGCGGTGGCGCGTCTGGTGGACATGCTGGGTGTGGTGACCGCCGGGGGCGATACCGTCGTGAGGATGTCCCGACGAGTCCCGGCGCAGGCGCCGCCGTTCACGCCGGAGCGCCTCGCCCAGCTCCGGACCGAGCTGGCCAGCAGCGCTCCGGGCACCGTGCTGGACGAGTTGGCCGCGCAGAACGCCCAGCTCATCGCCGCCCTCGACGAGGTGCGCAGCCACCGCGACGAGCTGGAGGTGCTCAACTCCGAGCTCCAGGAGACCAACCGGGGCGTCATGGCGCTCTACAACCAGCTCACCGAGGAGCTGGAGGAGACCAACCGCGGTGTGGTGGCGCTCTACGCCGAGCTGGACGAGAAGTCCGCCCAGCTCCGCGCCGCCAGCGAGTCGAAGAGCCGGTTCCTGGCCAACGTGAGCCACGAGCTGCGTGCCCCGGTGACCGCGATCATCGGGCTGGCCCGGCTGCTCGGCGACTCCGCGTCCGACCCGCTCACCGCCGAGCAGGCCCGGCAGGTGGGGCTGATCCGTTCGTCGGCGGCCGACCTGCTCGGGCTGGTCAACGAGCTGCTCGACCTGGCCAAGGCCGAGTCCGGCCGGCTCGAACCCAACTGGGCCGAGGTGGACCTGCGCGGGCTCTTCGGGCAGCTCCGCGGCACGCTCCGGGCGCTGGCCACCCGGCCGGGGGTGGAGCTGGTGGTGGAGGAGCCGCCGGCGCCGGCGACGGTCCGCTCCGACGAGGTGCTGCTCGCCCAGGTGCTGCGCAACCTGCTGCACAACGGGCTCAAGTTCACCGAGCGGGGCGAGGTGCGGCTGCGGGCGGAACGCCGGGGCGCGTTCTGGTCGCTGTCGGTCACCGACACCGGCGCGGGCATCCCGCCGGAGCTGCACGAGCGGATCTTCGAGGAGTTCTACCAGGTGCCGGGCACGACCCGGGTCGGCGGCACCGGCCTCGGCCTGCCGTACGCGCGGCGGCTGGTCACGCTGCTCGGCGGGACGCTGGAGCTGACCAGCGAACCCGGCCGGGGCAGCACCTTCACCGTGGTCCTTCCCGTGGGCGGAGCCTGACGGTGGAGGGCGGTCCGGCGACCGTGCTCGTGGTCGACGACAGCGGTCCGAAGCGGTATCTGCTGGTGAGCTGGCTGACCCGGGCCGGCTTCGCGACCATCGAGGCCGAGAACGGCGCCGAGGCGCTGGACCGGGTACGCAAGGACCGGATCGACCTCGTGGTGCTCGACGTCCGGCTGCCGGACATGAGCGGCTTCGAGGTCTGCGAGCTGATCAAGGACGTCCAGCCGACGACCCCGGTCATCCACGTCTCGGCGCACGCGGTCGACGTGGTGGACCGGGCGCAAGGGCTGACCCGGGGCGCGGACGCGTACCTGGCCGAGCCGATCGAGCCGGAGGAACTCGTCGCCACCGCGCACGCGGTGCTCCGCTACTACCAGGCCCGGCAGCGGGCCGAACTGCTCGCCGAGCGGCTGGCGGCGCTGGCCGACGCCACCGTGCAGATGCACGCGGCGCCGAACTTCGTCCGGCTGCTGGAGGCGGCGGCGGCCGGCGCGGCGCGCATCTTCAAGAGCCCCGCGGCCGTGGTGGCGGAGACGTTCGACGGCGACTGCCTGGCCGGGGTGGCCGCCGGGCCGGACGCGCCGACGGTGATCGTGCCGTGGACGGTGGACGACAGCGGGCAGCCGATCGGCACCCGGGTCCGGGTCGACGAACCGGGGGCCTGGGACCTGACCGCCTGGCCCGACGGCGACACGTTGACCGTGGCCGCCACCCGGCTCCGGGAGGACCGGACCCCGCTCTACGTGGTGGTGCCGACCGCCACCCAGACCGTACGCACGCCGGTGCTGGTGCAGCTCGCCCAGGCGGTCGCCTCGGCCGTCGAGGCCCAGCGCTCCTTCGACCAGGAGCACCGCATCGCGGTGACCCTCCAACGCAGCCTGCTGCCCCGCCGGCTGCCCGAGGTCGCCGGCCTCGACCTGGCCGTCCGCTACGAGCCGGCGAGCGCCCAGACCGAGGTGGGCGGCGACTTCTACGAGCTGGTGATGCTCGACGGGCACCTGCTGGTGGCGATCGGCGACGTGGCCGGGCACTCCCTGCACGCCGCCACGGTGATGGCCGAGCTGCGGCACGCGGTGCGCGCGTACGCGGTCGAGGGGCATCCGCCGGGGGTGATCCTGGACCGGGTCAACGAGCTGATGCGGAGCCTGCTGCCGACCGAGCTGGCCACCCTCTGCGTGCTGCTGCTTGATCCGGGCAGCGGCCTGATCCGGCTGGCCAGCGCCGGGCACCTGCCGGCCCTGACCAGCAGCGACGGGCGGACCGACTTCGTGCAGCAGGCCGCACCGCTGCTCGGGGTGCGCGCGCCCCGCCCGCCGGACCTGGAGTTCGTGCTGCCGGCCGGGGCCACGCTGGTCCTCTACACCGACGGGCTGATCGAGCGGCGCGACGCCACCATCGACGAGGGCATGGCGGCGCTCGCCGCGGTCGCCGCCCGGGTCGATGACGACCTCGACCAGTTCTGCCAGCGGCTGCTGGTCGAGCTGGCCCCGCCGGAGATCCACGACGACGTCGCGGTGGTGGCCGTCCGCCGCCGCTGAACGCCCCGGGGTCACCCGCCGCGCGGGGCCGCCAGCGAGCGGGCGTACGCGGCCGGCGACACCCCGGTCACCGCGGTGAACTCGCGGACCAGGTGGGCCTGGTCCGCGTACCCCAGATCGGCGGCGACCCGGGACCAGTCCAGCGGCCCGGCGGCGGCCTGCTCGATGGCCTCCTGGAGCCGGTAGCGGCGGATCACCCATTTCGGACCGACGCCGACGTGGTCCAGGAACAGCCGCTGGAGCCGCCGGGCGGAGATCCCGTGCCGCCGGGCGAAGTCGTCGACGCGCAGGACGCTCCGGTCGGCGCGGATCTCCTCGACCAGGGCGATGGCCTCGGCGGTGAGCGGGTCCGGCACCGGCTGCCAGGCGGTGAGCAGGTCGTCCAGGCGGCGGCACCGCTGCGCGTCGGTGCCCGGGCAGACCGGCCCGGCGGCGAACGGTCCGGCGGGGGCCGTGCCGGCCGGTGGTGGCCCGGCGGCCAGCGTCAGGCGCCGGCCGGTCAGCTCGGCCACCGGGCGGCGCCAGAAGGGGCGGAAGCCACCCGGGCGGAACTGCACGCCCGTGACCCGGCCGGCGTCGCGCAGGGTGACCGTGAACAGGCCGGTGCCCACGCCGGCGACCTCGCCCTGCTCCGCTTCGCCGCCCTGGGCCCGGAACACCACGTTGACCGCCGGGTGCGGGACGATCCGCTGGTCGAACGGGTCGGTCAGATCCCAGTCGATGAGCCAGTAGTGCTCGACCCAGGGACGCAGCGCCGGCGCGGGCAGCCGGCGCCGGAGGTGGACCCGCCGCCGGAGCCGGCCGGGATCGAGGATCCCCCGGCTGTCCCGTCGCGGTTCGTGTCGCATTTCTTCAAGACCGCCCTCATACGCTGGTCCCTATGACCACGAAGACTAGTGAGCTGCTGGCCGTCGCCGCGCCCCGGACGACGGCGGTGGTCCAGGGCATCTCGGACGATCAGCTCGGCCTGCCCACCCCGTGCCCCGACTACGCGGTGCGCGACCTGCTCAACCACCTCTTCGACGTGGTGGTGAACTTCCAGGACCTGGCCCGCCGGCGGGAGGTCGACTGGTCGGCCAAGACCGACCACCTGACCGAGGGCTGGCGCGACCGGTTCGCGACCGAGAGCGCCCGCCTGACACGGGCGTGGGCCGACCCGGCGACCCTGGAGGGCGTCTCGCCTGGCATGGGGTTGCCGCAGGAGACCGTCGGCAACATGGCCCTGATCGACCTCGTCGTGCACGGCTGGGACCTGGCCCGGGCCACCGGCCAGCGGCTGGAGGTCGACCCGGCGGTGCTGGCGGAGGGGCACGGCTTCATGGACCGGATGGGCGACACCGGGCAGAAGATGGGCGCCTTCGGCGAGCCCGTGCCGACGAGCGCCGAGCCGACCACGTTGGACGCCCTGCTCGGGCGGACCGGCCGCGACCCCGCCTGGACCCCCTGACCCGACCGGCCCGTGCGGCGACACGCTGCACGGGCCGCTCTTGACACCACTATTCACTCGATGAATAGTGGGCGTCGTGTCCACTCAGCACGTACTGCTCGGGCTGCTCGCGCGTGGCCCCCGGCACGGCTACGAGCTGAAGCGTGCCCACGACGAGCGGCTGCCCCGGGCCCGGCCGCTCGCCTTCGGGCAGGTCTACGCCACCCTGGCCCGGCTCCAGCGGGACGGCCTGGTCGCCCCGGCCGGCCAGGCCCGCGAGGGCGGGCCCGACCGCACGTCCTACGCGCTCACCGGCGAGGGGCGGACCGCGCTCGACCGGTGGCTGGCCACCGTCGAGCCACCGATGCCGTACGTGGCGAGCACCCTCTTCGCCAAGGTGGTCGTCGCGCTCATGGTGGCCGACGTCGAGCGGGCCCGCGCCTACCTGATCGCCCAGCGCCGGGCGCACACCGAGCGGCTGCGCGAGCTGACGGCCCTGAAAACCGCCCCGGCGGCCGGCCTCGACGACGTGATCGCGGCCGACTTCGCCATCGCCCATCTCGACGCCGACCTGCGGTGGTTGCACACCACCCTCGAACGGGTCGCCGACTGGCACCGGGAGGTGCATTCGTGAGTTTCCTGGAGGCGCGCGGCGTGGTCCGGGCGTACGGGAGGACGCCGGCCCTGCGCGGCGTGACGCTCGGCGTGGCCGAGGGCGAGATCCTCGCCGTCACTGGCCCGAGCGGCTGCGGCAAGTCCACCCTGCTGCACTGCCTCGCCGGCATCCTGCGCCCGGACGCCGGGCAGGTTACCTGGCGCGGGGAGCGGATCGACGAGTGGTCCGAGTCGGCGCGGTCCCGGCTGCGGCGCACCGAGTTCGGGGTGCTCTTCCAGTTCGGTCAGCTCGTCGCCGAGCTGACCGCGGCGGAGAACGTCGCCCTTCCGCTGCTTCTCGCCGGCACGGGGCGGCGAGAGGCGCGGACGGCGGCGTTCACCTGGCTGGAGCGGCTCGGCGTGGCCGAGGTGGCCGACGCCCGGCCGGGCGAGATGTCCGGCGGCCAGCAGCAGCGGTGTGCCCTGGCCCGGGCCCTGGTCACCGAGCCGCGGGTGCTCTTCGCCGACGAGCCCACCGGCGCGCTGGACACGCTCACCGGCGAGCAGGTGCTCACCCAGCTCGTCCGGCTCGCCCGGGAGCAGCGCACCGCCGTCGTGCTGGTCACCCACGAGCCGCGGATCGCCGCGTACGCCGACCGCGAGGTGACCCTGCGGGACGGGGCGGTCGACCAGTCGGGCCTCGGCCTCGACGCGCCGGTGTCCGGCGGCCATCGGTGAGCCCGGGCACCCTGTTCCAGCTCGCCCGGGCCGGCACCCGGACCGACACGGCCCGGGTCGCGCTGACCGCGCTGAGCGCCGCGCTGGCCACGCTGGTCGGGCTGGCCGCGCTGACCGTGCTCGCCGTTCCCACCCCGCCGGCCACCGACGACAACTCCGTCCGCTGGTCCCTCCAGTACACCAACGGGCTGCTGCGCGAGCCCGGCCTGCGGGGCGGCCTGGCGTTCGGCCTGCTGCTGCTTGTCGTGCCGGTGCTCGGGCTGGCCGGGCAGTGCGCCCGGCTCGGCGCGCCGGCCCGCGACCGCCGCCTGGCCGCGTTCCGGTTGGCCGGGGCCACCCCGCACCAGGTCACCCGGATCGCGGCCGCCGAGACCGGGCTGGCCAGCCTGCTCGGCACCGTCGGCGGCCTCGCCGCCTTCCTGGCCGGCCACCGGCTGCTGCACCGACCCGGCGCCGACGGGCGGCTGCCGCTGCCCACCGACGTCCACCCGGCCCCGCCGGCCGTGCTGGCCGTGGTGCTCGGCCTGCCGCTGCTCGCCGCAATGGTCAGCGCGGCCCTGCTGCGCCGGGTCACCACCACCCCGTTCGGCGTGGTCCGCCGGGTCCGCACCCGGGCGCCCTGGCCCTGGCCCGGCCTGCTGATCCTGGTGGGGCTGGCCCTGTTCGCCGCGTTCCGGCCGGTCGGCCTCTGGTACGAGCGGCGGCACGCCGAACCGCCGCCGTGGCTGCTGCCGGCGCTGCTGATCCTCGGCGCCCTGGCCGCCATGGTCGGGGTGATCGCGGGCACCGGCTGGCTCTCCCACGCCGCCGGCCGCCTGCTGCACCGCCACGGCCGCCGCCCGGCCGCGCTGCTCGCCGCACGCCGGCTGACCGCCGACCCGTGGGCGGGAAGCCGCACCCTGGCCGCCCTGCTGGCCGCGCTCGTCTTCGGTGCGGGCGCCGCCGGGGTCCGCGCCGACTTCCTGGCCTCCATGGAGTTGGAGCGCCGCACCGGAGCCGGGATGGCCGGCTCGGACTCCTTCTACCTGGGGGCCATGGACCTGGTCGACCTGGGCGTCGCGGTGTCCGTGGCCATCGCGGGCGGCGGGCTGCTGGTGGCGGTCGTCGAGGGGATCACCACCCGCCGCCGGGCGTACGCGGCGCTGGTGGCGACCGGGGTGCCGCGCGCCACGATCGGCCGCTCGCTGCTCTGGCAGTCGCTCGCCCCGGCGGTGCCCGCCATCGGCCTCGCGCTGGCCGTCGGCTACCTGCTCGTGCGGGGCGTGTTTCCCGCACCGACCGCCGGGGGTTACGCGCAGGAGGTCTGCGACGCGGGCGAGCAGCTCTGCGGGGACCCGGCCACCCGGGTCCGCCACACCCGCACCGAGTGGGTGCCCGAGGTGACCGTCCCGCCGCACGTACCGTGGGAGGAGTTGGCCTGGTTCGCGGCCGGGGGGCTGGCCGCGGTGCTGCTCACCGTCGGCGTCGGCCTGCTCTTCCTGCGCGCCAGCACGACGGTCGAGGAGCTGCGCACGACCTGACGACGGCGGCGGGTCCCGCGGTCAGCGGCCGCCGAGGAGGCCGGCGGACCAGGCGACGGCCACGCCGATCAGCGCGGAGCAGCAGCAGACCACCAGGGCGGAGGCGACCACACCGAGGATCAGCCAGACCGGTGCGCGCCGGGCCGGCCCCGGTCCGCCCTCCGCCCGCTGCTCGTCCTCGCTCATCCCGGCAGTCTAGGCGGCCGGCGCGGGAGGGCGGCCGATCCCGGCGCGCGGCAGGATGGGGCGATGGAGCTGGTCTCGATCGCCGACATCCGGGCCGCCGTCGGGGACGTCGCGGGCACCGTGGTGCGCACCCCGCTGCTGCCGACGCTCTGGGACGACGAGCTGTGGCTCAAGCCGGAGAGCCTGCAACCGGTCGGCTCGTTCAAGCTGCGCGGCGCCACCCACGCGGTGGCCCGGCTGGACCCGGCCGCCCGGTCCCGGGGCGTGGTGACCCACTCCTCGGGCAACCACGGGCAGGCCCTGGCGTACGCGGCCCGGGCGTTCGGCGTGCCGTGCACCGTGGTCGTGCCGGAGGGCGCGCCGCGGATCAAGGTGGACGGGATGCGGGCGCTCGGCGCTGACGTGCGGCTCGTGCCGCCGGCCCACCGGCTCGCCGAGGCCGAGCGGATCGTCGCCGACACCGGGGCCGCGCTCGTGCCGCCGTTCGACCACCCGTGGATCATCGCCGGCCAGGGCACCGTCGGCCTGGAGATCGTCGCCGACCTGCCCGACGTGGACGTGGTGCTCGTGCCGGTGGGTGGCGGCGGGCTCTCCTCGGGCGTGGCCACCGCGGTCAAGGCGCTGCGCCCGTCGGCCGCCGTGATCGGGGTGGAGCCGCTGCTCGCCGCCGACGCCCGCGACTCCCTGGCCGCCGGGCAGGTGGTGGTCTGGGAGGTCGAACGCACCTACCGGACCTGCGCGGACGGCCTGCGCACCAACCTGTCCGAGCTGACCCTGGCTCACCTGCGGGACCGGCTCGACGGCATCGTCACGGTCACCGAGGACGAGATCGTCGCGGCGATGGGACGGCTGCTGCGCGAGGCCCGACTGGTGGTCGAGCCGAGCGGGGCGGTGGCCGCCGCGGCGCGCCTGTTCCACCGGGACGAGCTGCCGCCCGGCCGTACGGTCGCGATGGTCACCGGCGGCAACGTCGACCCGGCGGTGCTCGCGGCCGCTCTCGGCTCCGGACGTTAAGAGGGGGCCCCTGCTAGGCATGAGGCGTTAACAGGGGCCCCTTCCTTGCATCTCAGGCGCGGCCCAGCCGGTCGAGGGTCCAGGCGTTGACGAACGCCTCCTCGCGCCAGGCGTCGTACCGGCCGCTGGGGCCACCGTGGCCGGCGCCCATCTCGGTCTTCAGCAGGTAGTCGCCCCGCGGGGCGACCGCCCGCAGCCGGGCGATCCACTTGGCCGGCTCGTGGTAGAGCACCCGGGTGTCGTTGAGGCTGGTCACCGCGAGGATCGCCGGATAGTCCACCGCGGACACGTTCTCGTACGGCGTGTACGACTTCATGTACGCGTAGACCTCGGGGTCGTCGAGCGGGTTGCCCCACTCCTCCCACTCGGTGACCGTCAGCGGCAGCGACGGGTCGAGGATCGAGGTGAGCGCGTCCACGAACGGCACCTGCGCGACGATGCCGGCGAACGCGTCCGGTGCGAGGTTGGCGACCGCGCCCATCAGCAGGCCGCCGGCCGAGGCGCCCCGGGCCACCAGCCGGTCGCTCGCCGTCCAGCCGGCCTTGACCAGGTGCCGGGCGCAGGCCACGAAGTCGGTGAAGGTGTTCTTCTTGGCCAGCAGCTTGCCCTCGTCGTACCAGCGGCGGCCCAGCTCGCCGCCGCCGCGGATGTGCGCCACCGCGAAGATCACGCCGCGGTCGAGCAGGCTGAGCCGGGCGATGGAGAACCAGGGGTCCATGCTCGCCTCGTAGGACCCGTAGCCGTAGATGACGGCGGGCGCGGAGCCGTCGCGCGGGGTGCCCGTGCGGCACACCAGCGAGATCGGCACGCGGGTGCCGTCGTCGGCGAGCGCCCAGTCCCGGTGCTGCTCGTAGTCGGCGGGGTCGTACTCGCGCCCGTCCGGGCCGGGCCGGACCGGCTTCCGCCGGCGCAGCACCATCTGCCGGGTGACCAGGTCGTAGTCGTAGACCGAGTCCGGGGTCACCAGCGAGGTGTAGCGCAGCCGCACCTCCGCGGTGCGGTATTCCGGGTTGGCGTCGAGCCCGACGCTGTAGATCGGCTCGGGGAAGTCGATGTCGAAGCTGTCGCCACCGCCGACCGGCAGCACCCGCAGCCCGGTCAGCCCGTTGCTGCGCAGCGAGACGACGAGGTGGTTCTCGAACGCGTCGACGGACTCCAGCCGCGTGCCCGGGGTGTGCGGGATCAGCGGCGTCCAGTCGCCCGGCGCGTCGGCCGAGGTGTACGCGAGCGCGAAGTCCTCCGCGCCGTCGTTGTGCAGGATCAGGAAGCGGTGCCCGTGGTGCTCCACCGCGTACTCGACGCCCTGCCGCCGCGGCGCCACGACGGCCGGCTCGCCGGTGGGGTTGCCGGCCGGGATGACCCGGACCTCACTGGTGATCTTGCTATGGATGTCGATGAGCACGAAGCGCTCGGAGCGGGTCAGCTCGACGCCCACCCAGAACCGCTCGTCGTCCTCCTGGTGCACCACCACGTCCTCACTCGACGGGGTGCCCACGGTGTGCCGCCAGACCCGGTTCGGCCGCCAGGCGTCGTCGACCGTCACGTAGAACAGCGTCGAGGCGTCGTTCGACCAGGCCGTGCCGTAGAAGGTGTCGGGGATCTCGTCGGGAAGCACCTCGCCGGTCTGGAGGTCCTTGATCCGCAGGGTGAAGCGTTCGTCGCCGGAGAAGTCGGTCGAGTGGGCCAGCCAGCGCCCGTCCGGGCTGACGTCGAACGCGCCCAGCGAGAAGAAGTCGTGCCCCTCGGCGAGCTGGTTGCCGTCGAGCAGCACCTCCTCGCCGTCGAGCGGGGCGCCGTCCGCGCTGACCGGCGGGGCGGTCTCGCCGTCGCGGACGGCCCGGCGGCAGTGCACGCCGTACTGCTGGCCCTCGACCGTGCGGGTGTAGTACCAGTAGCCGTCCTTGCGGGTCGGCACCGACAGGTCGGTCTCCTGGGTGCGCCGGCGGGTCTCCTCGAACAGCTCCGCGCGCAGCTCCGCCAGGTGCGCGGTGCGCGCCTCCGTGTACGCGTTCTCCGCGGTCAGGTAGGCGATCGTCTCCGGCTCGTCCTTGGCGGCGAGCCAGGCGTACTCGTCGACGACGGTGTCGCCGTGGTGGGTCCGCTCGGCCGGAACGCGCTTGGCGACGGGTGGGGGCTTCTCGGTGGTCACGGCGTCACGTTACCGGCCGTCGGGTCGCTGCCGCGGTCGCGCGCCGCCGGAATCCCGCGACTCGCCGGCAGGCCTTTCGAACATGTGTACGATAACCGCCATGGCGGCTGCAGCGCGTTCCACCGATCGACCCGGAGCCCTCGAGATCACCCGGAAGCTGGCGGAGATCTGTGGCTCGCCGTTCGCCCGTTTCGCCGGCCCGGCCGACGAGGTGGCCGGCCGGACGGCCCGCTGGGTGGCGGTGCCCGGCGGCCCGCACGCCGCCGCCGAGGTGCTCCGGCTGGCCGGCGCGCACGACCTGACCGTGGTGCCCCGTGGCGCCGGCACGAAGATCGACTGGGGTGCCGCACCGGCGCAGGTCGACATCATGCTCGACACCGGCCGGCTGGCCGGGGTCTGGCACGAGCCGCAGGCCTCGGCGGTCGCCGAGATCGGCGCCGGCACCCCGCTGCGGGCCGTGCAGGCCACCCTGGAGCGCACCGGCCGGCGCCTCCCGGTCGACGCGCCCTCCCCCGGGGCGACCCTTGGCGGGGTGCTGGCCGCCGACGAGTCCGGCCCGCTGCGCCACCGGCACGGCAGCCCGTGCGCACAGCTCGTCGGGGTGCGCTACCTCGACGCCGACGGTGAACTGGTCAGCGTGGGGGAGCCCGGCACCGCGCTGCTCGGCCGGGCCGGGCCGGCGGGGGGCGGCGCGGCGGCGCTCTTCGGCGCGGCCGAGGTGCCGGGGCTCGACGTGGCCCGGCTGCTCTGCGGCTCGCAGGGCGGCCTCGGGGTGCTGGTCTCGGCCACCATGCGGGTGCAGGCCGTGCCGGCCGGCCGGGTCTGGGTGTCCCGTCCCGTGTGGACGCCGTTGGAGGTGCACGACCTGGTCCGGGCGGTGCTCGCCGCACGGCTCGACCCGGCGGCCGTCGAGCTGGACCTGCCCGTGCCGGTGCCGTTGCCGCGCCGGCGGATCCCCGCCTCCCACCCGTCCGTGGCCAACCGGCCCGACCACCCGGCGGTGACCGGGCAGCCGGGGCGGCCCGCCGCCGCGGGCAGCCTGGTGGTGCTCCTCGAAGGCGGCCCCGCCGACGTGGCGGAACGCGCCGACCGCCTCACCGCGCTGCTCGGCACCGAGGCCGTGGTCAACCACGCCGCCCCCGAGTGGTGGGGCCGCTACCCGTTCGCCCCCGGCGACACCGCCCTGCGGATCGAGGTGCCCATCAACGACCTGCACGCCGCCGTCTACGCGCTGCGCGACGCGGCCGGCACGCCGGTCCCGGTCCGCGGCTCGGCCGGGATCGGCGCCGTGCACGCCGCACTGCCCGGCTCGCTGCCGCCCGACCGGGTCGCCTCGATCCTCGCCGCCGTCCGGGGCGTGCTCATGGCCCGGCAGGGTCGCTGCGTGGTGGTCTCGGCCCCCGCGCCGGTCCGCCGCGCCGTCGACCTCTGGGGCGAGCTGCCCACCCTGCCGCGCCTCCGCACGGCCAAGGCCCACCTCG
>NZ_WBKT01000166.1 GCF_008868175.1 Micromonospora sp. AMSO31t | reverse complement strand
GAGTAGCAGAGCGCCGCACCAGACTCGCCCGGCGAGGTATCCGCCGGCCAAACCGATCGCCCCCCACCCCAGCAGCCCCCCGGCGACCTGACCTGCGCCCTGCACCAGCGACGACGAGACGGTCGACCGGGCGACGACGGTGAACCGGTTCCGCCGGGACTGCACCATCCGGCCGACGGCGGCGGCGCCGGTCACCGCCACCGCCGGGGGGATCAGCCACGGCACGATGCCTACGCTGGTTGTGGGCAGGGACGCGTACACGGCGACACCGACCAGCCCGAGCCCTGCCACCGCCGTCACGGCGGCGACGGCGGCCGACGCGACAGCGTCCGCCTCCCGATCGTCGCCGGCCAACGGCACCGCCATTTCCAGCCGCAGCGTCGCCGCCGTCGCCACGATCATGGCCGTCGCGAGGAGCACCGAGAACTCACCGAACTCGCGCGGCGAGTAGAACCGGGCCAGCAGGATCGATGCGGCGACGGCGACGACCTGTGACACGGCGGTGCCGGCTGCCAGGTGGGAGACGTGACGGTAGAACCCGAGGCCACGAATCCGCGACGGAATGCCCGGCACCGTCACCGCCGCGACGGGGTTTGGGACACCTCGGCGGCGTGGCGGTGCAGCAGCCAGCCCAGGGCGGCGATCTGCCCGAGCATCAACCACCACCACGGCCAGGTGAGTACGGAACTGCTGGCGAGGCTGGTCGCACCGGAGCCGATCACGCTGAGCAGGATCACCATCCGCAGGTCGAACGCCCCTCCGCGCGCCGCCGGGGGGACGCGGACGAACAGCGCGGTCCGGCAGGCAACGACGAGCACCGCCAGCAGCGGCAGGAGCAGGGGTAGTCCGAACTCGGCGGCCAACTCCAGCAGGCTGTTGTGGGCGTCCACGAGCCCACCCACCTCCAGGACCCGCTCCTGGGAGGCGATCGACTCGAACGCGGCAGCGCCGCGACCGATGCCGTGGGATTCGATGAAGATCCGCCATGCGACGCGAGTCAGGTTGAGGCGCGCGTCGTCGGAGTAGACGGTGTCCGGGTCGGCGATGAACGGTGACTTGTAGTCGGCGATGAGCTGCTGGCCCGGCCCGGTCCCGGCGAACGCCCACAGGGCGATCCCGACGGCGATGGCGATGTGAATGGCAGAGATCGTGAACGGACGTGCCCGCAGTTGGGCGGCGCGGACCAGCCAGAACAACACCAGCGGCAGGGCGAGCAGGCCGCCTAGCAGCACGGTGCGGCTCTGCGTGGCAACGGCAAGGACGAACCACAGCATCAACAGCGGGACGTGCACGTAGCGGGCCGCTGCCGATCGGGAGGCGATGGCGCTCCACACCAGGTACGGCAGGCAGGCGAGCAGGTAACCGGCGTAGTTGTTCGGGTTGTAGAAGGTGCTGGTGACGAGGTAGTCGCCGGTGAGGCTCCACGGCCCGTCGACGACGTGCTGGCGGGTGGCGAGCTCCCAGATCGCGACCGCGGAGGTGACGCAGAACCCCGCGACCCAGCCGCGTCTCATCGAGTGAAGGTTGTCGGGGTGCCCGCCGCTGAGGCCTACGAGGCACACCGCCCCGCCGATGGCGAGGGACATGAACCACACCTTCTGGCCGGCGGCGCCCTGGTCGGGGGCCCACAGGACGGTGAGGGGAGCCCACCACACCCAGGCGAGGGCGAGGACGAGCAGCGCAGCGGGGGTGGCTGCCTTCCGGGGCGGCCACCGGGCCAGCAGGGTCATCGCCGGCAGGAACGCGAGGGCGACGAGCAGCCAGTAGAAGTTCGGAAACAGGCCCGGCGTGAGGCTCGGGGTGGCGAACATGCCGAGGGAACCGAGAGCCGGGAGCAGGACGAGGGACGCGCGCCGGATGTCAGGAGCGCCTGCGCTGGCGGTGGATTTGAGGGCTGGCTGTGGCACGGAGGTGCTGGTTGTGGCGTGGTGCCGCCCGCCCGCCCTGGTCGAGGTATGGGTCATGGCCTTGCTGGGCCGTCCTTTCCTGCATGGGGATGGGGGGACGGGCCGTCGCGGGTGTCCCAAGGGGGATCGGGCAGGTTCATGGGGAGAACGATTAGTGATCGGGTCGGTTACCCGCGGGGGTACAGCGGGTTGCTCGGCGGGCCAGAAACCTGGATCGATCAGACCGCCCGATCCGTGCGGTAGCGGGCGAGGTTGGCGGGGTCGAGGAACCACTCCACGGTCGCCTTCAGCCCATCGTCGATGCCGGTCACCGGCTGCCAGCCGGTGTGCGCCCGCAGCAGACCGGCGTCGCCGACCAGGCGTTCCACCTCGGACTCCGCCGGGCGGAGCCGGGAGTCCGTGACGACCACCTCCGGTTGGGCGCCGAACATGGCGGCGATCCGGCGCACCAGGTCCCCGATGGCGGTCTCCCGCCCCGTCGCCGCCTGGAACACCCGGCCCACGACCTCGGCGTCCGATGCGGTGCCGACCGCTTGGAACGCCGCCACGGTGTCGGCCACGTAGAGCAGGTCGCGGGTGGTCCGCAGGGCGCCAAGCTCGACCATGCCGTCCCCCTTGGCGAGCTGGCTGATGATGGTCGGGATGACGGCGCGGGTGGACTGCCGCGGTCCGTAGGTGTTGAACGGCCGGAGCGTGACCACCGGCAGGCCGAAGCTGAGGTGGTAGCTCTCGGCCAGCTTGTCCGCCCCGATCTTCGAGGCCGCGTATGGGGACTGGCCCCGCAGCCGGTGTGTCTCGGTCATCGGCACGGTGGTGGCTGTTCCGTACACCTCGCTGGTGGAGGTCACCACCACCCGGCGGACCCCTGCCACCCGTGCGCTCTCCAACACGTTCAGCGTGCCGGTGATGTTGGTGTCCACGTAGGACTGAGGTGCCAGGTACGAGTACGGGATCCCGCCCAGTGCGGCGAGGTGGTAGACGACGGACACGCCGTCGACCAGCCGTTGGACCATCCCCCGGTCCCGGATGTCCCCGGCGATCACCTCGACCCCCGCGAGCTGGTCGGGGCCGAAGGTGTCCAGCCAGCCGTGCGAGCCGGCACCGTTGTAGTGCACGAAGGCGCGCACCCGGTGGCCGGCGCTGACGAGGGCCTCCACCAGGTGGGACCCGATGAAGCCGCCGGCTCCGGTCACCGCCACCGCTTCCGCGGGCGTGTGTGCCGTCATGTTCTCTGCTCCTCCACTGTGCCGGTCCAGCCGTGTGCGGTCCCGCGCCGGGACCGCTCGGCATGGATCAATAGGACGCCGCTGGATCCGGCGCCGCCGCTTGCCAGATCGCCCGGACCGAGTCGTTCAGGTCGTGCCGGGGCAACCACCCCAGCACCGAGGTCACCCGCGTAAGGTCGGCCCGCATCCAGCCCACCTGCGCCGATCGCGGGGACGGCGAGTTGTCCTCGCGGATCCGGACCGTCGCGCCCGCCTCCTCGACCAGCACGCGCACGGCGGCTCGCACGGGCAGGGCCCGCCCGCTTCCGACGTTCAGTACACGGGCCGCGGGAGCGCGCACCGTCACGGCCTTCCGGACGGCCGTCGCCACGTCACGCACGTCGACGAAGTCACGGTGGGCGTCCAGCGGGCCCGTGCGCAGGTCATCGCCCGGGGCGAGCCGCGCGAGCAGCGCCGCCGCCCGACCCAGCAGGGTCGTCGGGGGCAGGCCGGGGCCGATGGGATTGAACACGCGCAGCACGACGGCATCCACGAGCCCGGCCCGGGCCGCCAGGGCGGTGAGCCGGGTCGCGGCCGCCTGGCTCACGCCGTAGTCGCTGACCGGCGCCGGTACCGTCTCCTCGCTGACCGAAGCTCCGAACCGCACCGGGCCGTATTCGGCTGCCGAGCCGAGGCGGACCAGCCGCGCCCCGGGCGCGGCGACCGCGACGGCGTCCACCAGTTTCGCGGCGGCCAGCGTGTTCGACAGCACCAATTCCTCGGTCGTGCCGGTCACCGCTCCCGCGCAGCACACGACCGCGTCGGGCCGTACGGCGTCAACCACCGCCCGCAGCTTCTCGCGCGCCGAGGTGGCGAGGTCACACTCGGCCCGGGAGGGACACACGAGGTCCATCCCGATTTCGAGTTCTCGACGGACGTGGGTGCCGATGAATCCCGAGGCGCCGAGAAGCAGTACCCGCGTCATACCGGCGCCGGCGTGCCGGCCGGCAGGAGCATGTCCCGGACATCGGCGAAGCACCGGTTCGCCTCGTCGTAGTCCTCTGGGCGGCCGATGTCGAGCCAGTAGCCGTCGAACTCGTAGCCGGCCGGCGGCTCACCCCTGCCCAGCAGGTCCAGGACGAGTTGGTCGAACCCGAAGGGCTGTCCCACCGGATAGCGGGCGATGGTGCTTCGCGAAAGCCCGTAGACGCCCATGCTGACCCGGTAGTGGAGGACGGGCTTCTCGGAGAACGAGGTCACCTTGTCCCCCGCCAACTCCAGGACACCGAAGTCGATCTTCACGCTCCGCCGGTAGGTGGCGACCGTCAGCGGCGCACCGGAGCGTGCGTGGCTCGCCAGCAGATCCGCGTAGTCGAGGTCGGTCAGGACGTCACCGTTCATCACGAGGAAGTGTTCCGGCAGCCGTTCCCGGATCCCGAAGAGCGGGCCGATGGTGGACAGCGGCTGTTGCTCCTCGACGTAGTCCACGGCGAGGCCGAACCGGGAGCCGTCGCCGACGAAGGCCCGGATCAACGAACCCAGGTGGTTGATGGCCAGGGTGACGTGCGTGAACCGGCGGGCGGCGAGCTGGCGCAGAACGATCTCGAGGATCGCGTAGCTCTCCCCGATGGGTACCAGCGGCTTGGGCAGGGTCGAGGTGTACGGACGCAGCCGTACCCCCGCACCACCCGCCATGATCACGACGTGCAACTGACTCTCCCGTTCGTCCCCCGCGCCATACCTTGCTGCCCAACGAACGGAACCTTCGCGAGGGTACGGAGTTGACATATCGAGGGGCTGCGGTCCCGACGAACGACCTTCGCATACACGCCGAATAGCCCTTTGAATATGAAACCCTGACAAAACCTACCCCGTACCGGTAAGCAAGGAAGGACAAGAGGCCGCCCCTTGGGCGGCCCGGACGCGGGTGATCAACAGGGGAGAACAGATGCCGCGGGAGACAACCACTGCCGAGAACGCAGGCCAGGCCGGTAGACGGCGCAGAGCCGTCCAGCTCCTGGTCGCCGACACGGCGGCGTGGCTCGGCGGGTGTGTGGTGGCCGTATGGGCCCGATACGAGTTCGACCTGACAGCGGCGCAGCTCGCCCAGGCGGTCGCGGTCGCCGCCGCCGCCGCCGCACTGCACCTGGGGGGCACGGTCGTACGGCGGCGCTACGCGGGGCGACACCCCCTCGGCAGCCTCGCTGAGATCCGGGGCCTAGCCGCGACCACCGCCGTGACGGCGGCCGTGCTGCTGCTCGCGCTCGCCCCGCTCCCTGAGCGTCCAGTTCCGGCCAGCACGCCGGTCCTCGGGGCGGCGCTGGCCCTGCTGCTCATGTTCGGCACCCGCAGCGTCTACCGGCAGCAGCGGGACCGCGCGCTGCGCCCCCGGGCCGCCGACGCCCAGAAGGTGCTGCTCTTCGGCGCCGGTTCGGCGGGCGAGGGCCTGCTGCGCTCGATGGTGAGCGACCCGGCCAGCGCCTACCTGCCGGTGGGCCTGCTGGACGACGACCCGGACAAGCGGGACCTGCGCATCCACGGGGTGCGGGTGCTCGGCGGCCGGTACGACGTGGCGGACGCGGTGCGCCGGACCGGCGCGACCACCCTCATCCTCTCGGTGGCCAACGCCGACGCCGACCTCGTCCGGCAGATCCGGGAGGCCACCCTGGCCACCGGCGCCGCGTTCAAGGTGGTCCCTCCGGTTCGCGAGCTGGTCAACCACCGGATCACCGTGAACGACGTGCGGGACCTCCAGATCAGCGACCTGCTCGGCCGGCGGCAGGTGGTCGGCGACCTGACGCTGGACCACGACGGGCTCCGGGGACGCCGGATCCTGGTCACCGGCGCGGGTGGGTCGATCGGTTCGGAGCTCTGCCGGCAGATCATGCGGGCCGATCCGGGCGAGCTCATGATGCTGGACCGGGACGAGTCGGCGCTGCACGCCCTGCAGATGTCCCTCGCCGGCCGGGCGCTGCTCGACAGTCCCGATCTGATCCTCGCCGACCTGCGCGACGACGAGGCGATCCGCCGGATCTTCCAGGAGCGGCGGCCGGAAATCGTCTTCCACGCGGCGGCGCTCAAGCACCTCACGCTCCTCGAGCGGCACCCGGGCGAGGCGGTCAAGACGAACGTGTGGGGCACGCTGACCGTGCTCGACGCCTGCCGGGACGTCGCCCGGTTCGTCAACATCTCCACCGACAAGGCCGCCGACCCGATCAGCGTGCTCGGCTACTCGAAGCGGATCACCGAGCGGTTGACGGCGTACGCCGGCGCGAACCACCCCGGCACGTTCCTGAGCGTGCGCTTCGGCAACGTGCTGAGCAGCCGTGGGTCGGTGGTGACGGCCTTCCAGCGGCAGATCGAGGCAGGACTGCCGGTGACCGTCACCCATCCCGACGTGACCCGCTACCTGATGACCGTCCAGGAGGCGGTGCAGCTGGTCCTCCAGGCCGCCGCCATCGGCCGCGACGGTGAGGCGCTCGTGCTGGACATGGGCGAGCCGGTCCGCATCCAGGACCTCGCACGGGAGATGATCGACCGGGCCCAGAATCCCACCCCGATCGTTTTCACCGGGCTCCGTCCGGGCGAGAAGCTGCACGAGGACCTGCTCGGCACCGGCGAGGTCGATGTCCGGCCGCTGCATCCGCTGATCTCCCACGTGCCGGTGCCCGTGCTGGACCCCGTCGAGGTGGCCGCGCTCGATCCGTTCGACGACCCGCAGAAGGTCACCGCACACCTCGCCCAGCTGTGCGACCGGGCGTTCGACCCGGCGGACGACCGGCCGCTCGACGTCGAGCTGTCCCACTGACCCGGCGCGCGGCCCGCCCCGACACCGGGGCGGGCCGCCTCGCATCCCGCGACGCCCCGTCGCCCGCCGAGCACGTGCGGTAGCAGGGGGCGAGTGTATTGAGGCATTGACATGTGTGCCGAGCAGCGCGAGGCTCGCGCCTGATGTCCTTCCACGAAGGAGGCGCGATGAGACCGACACGGCTGGCGATCGCCGGCGTGTTCACCCTGGTCGGCGCGATGGCGCTGACCGCTCCGGCCAGTGCGCGGCCACCGTCTGACCCGGGCGGCCGTGACGGGCTGGAGGTCTACGTCGGCACGGTCGACGCCGGGCAGCTGGAGAAGCTGCGGGCGGTCGGGGTCGACCTGGACGAGGACCACCGGTCCGCCGATCCGTCCGGGGCCACCACGATCGAGACCGTGCTCACCCGGCGGACGGCCGCCCGGCTCGCCAGCCAGGGTGTGCCGCTGACGGTCAAGAAGGTCCGCGGCAAGCCGGCGTCCCAGGCGCTGCGGGAGCAGGCCGCGGCCGGCTGGACGGCGTTCCGGTCGTACAGCGAGCCGGGCGGCATCCGGGACGAGCTGACCGCCACCGCGGCCCGGTATCCCGGGCTGGCGAAGGTGGAGACCATCGGGCGTACGGTGCAGGGCCAGCCGATCCTCGCCGTGAAGGTCACCCGTGGCGCGCGCACGCTGCCGGACGGGAAGCGGCCGGCGGTGCTCTACGCGAGCACCCAGCACGCCCGTGAGTGGATCACGCCGGAGATGACCCGCCGGCTGCTGCACCATGTGCTGGACAACTACGGCGCCGACGCGCAGATCACCCGGCTGCTGAACACCACCGAGCTGTGGTTCCTGCCGGTGGCCAACCCGGACGGCTACGACCACACGTTCACCCCGGGCAACCGGCTGTGGCGCAAGAACCTGCGGGACAACGACGGCGACGGCCGGATCACCGGGGCGGACGGCGTCGACCTCAACCGCAACTTCGCCTACAAGTGGGGGTACGACGACGAGGGCTCGTCGCCGGAGCCGCCCAGCGACACCTACCGGGGCGCCAGGCCCAACTCGGAGCCGGAGACGACGGCGCTGGACGGGCTGTTCCGCCGGGTCGGCTTCGAGTTCTTCGTCAACTACCACTCGGCCGCGCAACTGCTGCTCTACGGCGTCGGCTGGCAGGTGAGCACCCCCACCCCGGACGACGTGATCTACGAGGCGATGGCCGGCGACGACGCCCACCCGGCGGTGCCCGGCTACGACCCGGACATCTCCGCCGAGCTGTACACCACCAACGGCGACACCGACTCGCACGCCCAGGTCCGCTACGGCACGCTCGGCTTCACCCCGGAGATGTCCACCTGCCAGACGGCCGCCGCGTCCGACCCGGACGACCAGTGGCGCCCCGAGGACTGTGTCAGCGGCTTCGTCTTCCCCGACGACGAGAAGCTGATCTCGGCGGAGGTGGCGAAGAACCTGCCGTTCGCCCTGGCCGTGGCGAAGTCCGCGACCGACCCGGACGACCCCGCCTCGGTGGTCGGCCGGAGCACACCGGACTTCGTGGTGGACGCGTTCGACACCTCGTACGGGCGGACGCAGCAGGTCGCTTCGATCACCCGGCGCGCCCTGAAGGACGTGCGGATGCACTTCACGGTCAACGGCGGCCGACCGAAGACCACGAAGGTCCGCGAGTGGCGCGGCGGCGAGCGGTACGGCGACACGAACGACCGCTACTACGCCGAGCTGCGGGGCACGGTCACCGGCACGAAGCCCGGCGACCGGGTGGAGGTGTGGTTCACCGGGGTGAAGCCGCGCACGGGCCCGGTGGCCAGCGCCCACTTCACCTACCGGGTGCACCCGGACATCGGCGGTGACGTGCTGGTCCTGGCGGTGGAGGACGTGACCGGGCTCAGCCCGGCGCAGGATGCCACCACGGCGAAGTACGCGGCCGGCATCGCCGCCGCCGCGGAGAAGGCCGGGCACCGCGCCGACGTGTACGACTTCGACGCGATGGGCCGGAAGGCGCCGCACCCGCTGGGCGTGCTCTCGCACTACCGGGCGGTGGTCTGGGAGACCGGCGACGACGTCGTGCTCCGCTCCCCCGGGCAGGTCGCCGGCACCACGGCCGAGGCGGCGCTCACCACGGAACTGGCCGTCCGGGACTACCTCAACGAGGGCGGCAAGGTCCTGGTCAGCGGCAAGTACGCGCTGTTCGCCCAGGGCGACGACGGCGGGTACGTCTACCGGCCGGGCGCCCCGCCGGAGTGCCTGGACCCGGACGACGTGGCCTGCCTCCCGCTGCTCAACGACTTCCAGCAGTACTGGCTGGGGGCCTACAACTACCTCGGCGACGGGGGCACCGACCCGGCCGGCCACCCGTACCCGGTGCGCGGCTCGGCCGGCGCGTTCACCGGGTTCACGGGGAGCCTGAACGCGCCCGGGTCGGCCGGCAACCAGGACCACACCGCCTCGTTCCTGAGCACGTCGAGCTTCCTGCCGCCGGACCGGTTCCCGCAGTTCGCCAGCTCCGCGGCCGTGGACTGGGCCCGGCCGGGCGCGGCGCCGTACGACCCGCGCACGGGGGACTGGTACGTGTACAGCGGCCGGGCCGACGAGGCGTACAAGCGGCTCACCCGCACCGTGGACCTGACCGCGGCCACCAGCGCGGAGCTGCGGTTCGCCACCTCGTACGACATCGAGGAGAACTGGGACTTCCTGATCGTCGAGGCGCACGAGGTGGGCAGCGACGACTGGACCACCCTGCCGGACACCAACGGGCACACCCGCCCGGTCACCGGGGAGAGCTGCGCCTCGGGCTGGGTGGACGAGCTGCACCCGTTCCTCGCCCACTACCAGGGCGCGGACTGCTCCCCGACGGGCACCACCGGGAGCTGGCACGCGGCCACCGGGTCGTCCGGCGGGTGGCAGGAGTTCGCCGTCGACCTGTCCGGGTACGCCGGCAAGACGGTCGAGATCGCGATCTCGTCCGTCTCGGACTGGGGCACCCAGGGCCTCGGTGTGTTCCTGGACGACGCCCGGGTGACCGCGAACGGGTCGGTGGTCTCGGAGACCTCGTTCGAGACGCCCGACCTGGGCGGCTGGACGGTGGCCGGGCCGCCGGCCGACTCGGGCCCCGGGGCGAACGACTGGACGCGCAGTGAACAGGCGTTCGAGGAGGGCTCGGCGGTGGTCACCGCCGACAGCGTCTACCTCGGCTTCGGTCTGGAGGGGCTGGCCCCGGCGGCCCGGGACGACCTCGTCGCCCGGTCGCTGACCCACCTCACCGGCCGGCCGCGCGGCTGAGCGCGGGGCGGGCACGCCGGCGGTGGTCCCCTGCCGGCGTGCCTGCCCGTACGCCCCGCCGACCCGCCCCGGATGTGGTGAGCTGTACGGGTGGCGGGACTGGGTCTGGTGCTGCACCCCACCCGGGACGTCTCCGAGGTGGTCGGGATCATCGAGCGGTGGGCGTCGCGCCACCGCAAGACGCTGCTGATCCGGGCGGAGGACGAGCACCGGGTGCCGTCCTGCGTCGAGCCGGTCCCGGCCGACGAGCTGGCCGACCGCGCCGACGCCCTCATCAGCATCGGCGGCGACGGCACCATGCTGGGCGCGCTGCGCCTGGCGGTGCGCGACCCGAAGCCGGTGCTCGGCGTGCACCTGGGCCGGCTCGGGTTCCTGGTGGAGGTCGAGCCACCGGACCTGCCGGACGCGCTGAACCGCCTGCTGGCGAAGGACTTCACGGTCGAGTCGCACGCCTGCCTCGCCTGTGACGTGTGCGGCGACGACGTGGTGGCCTTCAACGACATCGCGCTGGTCCGGCAGCCCGGCTCCGGGTTCGTCACCGCCACGCTGGCCGTGGACGGCCAGCGGTACGGCTACTACCGCTGCGACGCGCTGGTGGTGAGCACGCCGACCGGTTCGACCGCGTACAGCTACGCGGCGGGCGGGCCGCTGATCTCGCCGGCGGCGGACGCCGTGGTGGTGACCCCGTCGGCGCCGATGGCGGGCATCTCCCGGGCGGTGGTGCTCGCCCCGGGGGAGAGCATCCGGCTGGACCTTCAGCCGCACTCGGCGGCGGTCGCCGTCGAGATGGACGGGCTGGTGATCAAGGAGGCGGCGACCGAGGGGGCGGTGGAGATCCGCTACCGGCGGGACGCCGGCCGGGTGGTCCGCTTCGACCCGCAGCGCTACCAGGAGCGCAACCAGTTGAAGCTGAGCCTGCTGGACCTGCCCTTCCTGCCCGACCAGCTTCGCGAGCTGCTGCCCGAGGAGCTGCGGCGCGAACGCGACCAGCGGGAGCTGGAACCACCCTGCTGACCGGGCCGGGTCAGGCGCGCCCGAGCACGTCGGAGACCAGCGCCTTCGCCTCCTCCTGGATCCGGGTGAGGTGCTCCGGGCCCTGGAACGACTCGGCGTAGATCTTGTAGACGTCCTCGGTGCCGGACGGCCGGGCGGCGAACCAGCCGGACTCCGTGGTCACCTTGAGCCCGCCGATCGGCGCCCCGTTGCCCGGTGCCGTGGTCAGGGTGGCGGTGATCGGCTCGCCGGCCAGCTCGGTGGCGGTCACCTGCTCGGGCGACAGCTTGGCCAGCACCGCCTTCTCCTCGCGGCTGGCCGGTGCGTCGATCCGGGCGTACGCGGGCGCGCCGAAGCGCTCGGCCAGCTCGGCCCAGTGCTCGCTCGGCGTCTTCCCGGTGGTGGCCACGATCTCCGAGGCGAGCAGGCAGAGCAGGATGCCGTCCTTGTCGGTGGTCCAGGTGCCGCCGTCGCGGCGCAGGAAGGACGCGCCGGCGCTCTCCTCGCCGCCGAAGCCGACCGCCCCGTCCAGGAGGCCGGGCACGAACCACTTGAAGCCGACCGGCACCTCCAGCAGGGGGCGGCCCAGGTCGGCGGCGACCCGGTCGATCATGGAGGAGGAGACCAGGGTCTTGCCGACGGCCGCCGCCGGCCCCCACTGTTCCCGGGTGCGGAACAGGTGGCCGATGGCCACGGCCAGGTAGTGGTTGGGGTTCATGAGGCCGCCGTCGGGCGTCACGATGCCGTGCCGGTCGGCGTCGGCGTCGTTGCCGGTGGAGATCTGGAACCGGTCGCGGGCCGCGATCAGCGAGGCCATGGCGTTCGGCGAGGAGCAGTCCATCCGGATCTTGCCGTCGCCGTCGAGGGTCATGAACCGCCAGGTCGGGTCGACCGTCGGGTTGATCACCGTGAGGTCGAGGCGGTGCCGTTCGGCGATCTCGCCCCAGTACGCCACGCTTGCCCCGCCCATCGGGTCGGCGCCGATGCGCACCCCGGCGTCCCGGATGGCGGCGATGTCCAGCACGGCGGGCAGGTCGTCGACGTAGCGGGCGAGGAAGTCGTACTCCCCGGTGGTGTCGGCGGCGCGCGCCCGCGCGTACGGGATGCGCTTCACCTCCTTGAGCCCGGCGGCGAGGATGCTGTTTGCGCGGTCCTGGATCCACTTCGTGACGTCGCTGTCGGCGGGCCCGCCGTGGGTGGGGTTGTACTTGAAGCCGCCGTCGTCCGGCGGGTTGTGCGACGGCGTGATCACGATGCCGTCGGCGAGCCCGGCGGTGCGCCCCCGGTTGTGGGTGAGCACGGCGTGCGACAGCGCCGGGGTGGGGGTGTAGCCGTCGCGGCTGTCCACCAGCACGGTGACGTCGTTGGCGGCGAGCACCTCCAGCGCGCTGGCCTCGGCCGGGGCGGAGAGCGCGTGGGTGTCGCGGGCCAGGAAGAGCGGGCCGTCGAGGCCCTGCTCCCGCCGGTAGTCACAGAGCGCCTGGGTGACGGCGAGGATGTGGTCCTCGTTGAAGGCGTTGCGCAGGCTCGACCCGCGGTGCCCGGACGTGCCGAAGGAGACCTGCTGCGCCGGGTCGCCCGGATCGGGGTGACCGGCGTAGTAGGCGGTGACCAGCCGGGGCACGTCGACCAGATCGGCGGGCTCGGCGGGCTGGCCGGCACGGGGGTGGGGCACGGTGGGAACCT
>NZ_WBKT01000165.1 GCF_008868175.1 Micromonospora sp. AMSO31t | reverse complement strand
GCGGTCCGCGGCCGGGACGTCGTGTTTCTCTGCGGCCCGCTGCCCACCCTGCCCGCGACGATCGCGTCGGTGGCCGCGGCCACCGACGACCGGTGCGTGCTCACCGACGTGGGCAGCACCAAGGCCGACGTGGCCACGGCCGCCGTCGCGCAGGGGCTCGGGCACCGGTTCGTGCCCGGCCACCCGATGGCCGGCGCCGACCGGGCCGGCCTCGACGCGGCCAGCCCGGCCCTGCTCGACGGGGCCGCGTGGGTGCTCTGCCCCGGGCCGACCGGGATGCCCGCGTTCCGGCGGCTCGCCGCGCTGCTCATCGACGTCTTCCACGCGCGGGTGGTGCCGATGTCCGCCCCGGAGCACGACAGCGCCGCCGCGCTCGCCTCCCACCTGCCCCACCTGCTCGCCGGCGCGCTGGCCGGCACCGTGCAGCGCTCGGCGCTGCGCGACGCGGTGCTCGCGCTCGCCGCCGGCAGCTTCTCCGACGGCACCCGGGTGGCCGGCGGGCCGCCCGAGCGGACCGCGAACATGCTGCTCGGCAACCGGGATCGCGTGCTGGTCGAGCTGGACACGGTCCGGGCCTACCTCGACGAGCTGGCTGAGGCGTTGCGGGCCGGCGACTCCGGGAAGCTGGCCGGCCGGCTCGCCGAGGGTCGCACCGCCCGGGCCGCGTTGCGCGGCCGCGCGTTCACCGCCCACCGGCGCGAGTTCCCGGCCGCCGCCGACCACGCCGGGGAACTGGCCTACCTGCGGGAGCTGGGCGCGGCCGGCGGCCACCTGACCGGCTGCCGGGTGGCGGAGGGCGGGGTCACCTACACGGGCCACCTTCCGGCCACCCCGCCACTAGGCTGAGCGGCATGGCGGACGCACCGGTCGTGGCGGTACGCGGCGAGGCGTACCGGGAGGTCGCCCCCGAGCTGGCCCGGTTCGCGGTGACCGCGACCGCGCGGGACCGCGACCGGGAGACCACGCTGACCCGGCTGGCCGAGCGCGCTGCCGCCGTGCGGGTGCTGCTCGACGCGGCCGAGCCGGCCGTGGAGCGGCGGGAGACCGGCCAGCTCCGGGTCTGGCCGGAGACGAAGCGCTCGGGTGAGCGGGTGGTGGCCTACCACGGCAGCGTGACCACCACGGTCACGGTGGTCGACTTCACCGCGCTCGGCGAGCTGATGCTCCGCCTGGCCGACCAGGAGCAGGTCGAGCTGGCCGGCCCGTGGTGGTCGCTGCGGCCGGACAGCCCGGCCTACCGGGAGGCGCGGCACGCCGCCATCGCGGACGCCCTGGCCCGCGCCCGGGAATACGCGGAGGCGCTCGGCGCCCGGGTGACCGCCCTCGTGGAGTTGGCCGACACCGGCCTGGCCACCGCCCCGCCGATGATGGCGAAGGCGGCCTTCGCGAGGGGCGGGGAGGCCGCAACCGAGCTGGAGCTGGATCCGCAGCCGCAGCCGGTGCAGGCGGCCGTCGAGGCCCGGTTCACCATCAGCGAACCGGTGCTCGGCTGATGGCGCCCGCGCAGGTGCTCCCGCTCGGTGAGCTGGTGGCCCGGGCGCGGGCACTAGCCGAGGACGGCCCGCGGCAGCTGCTCGGCATCGCCGGCGCGCCGGGGGCGGGCAAGTCCACGCTGGCCGAGCGGATCGTCGCCGAGGTCGGTCCGGCCGCCCGGCTGGTGCCCATGGACGGCTTCCACCTGGCCCAGTCGGAGCTGCTCCGGCTGGGCCGGGAGGCACGCAAGGGCGCGCCGGACACGTTCGACGTCAACGGCTTCGCGTCGACCCTGCGTCGCCTGCGCCGGCTGGAGCCGACCTCGGTGTGGGCGCCGGCGTTCCGCCGCGACCTGGAGGAGCCGGTCGCCGCGGCGATCGAGGTGCCGCCCGAGGTGCGGCTCGTCGTGACCGAGGGCAACTACCTGCTGCTGCGTGACGACCCGTGGGAGGAGGTGGGCACGCTGCTGCACCAGGTCTGGTTCCTCGACCTCGACGCCGAGCTGCGGGTGCGCCGGCTGACCGCCCGGCACGAGGCGTACGGGAAGACGCCGGACCAGGCCCGCGCCTGGGCGCTCGGCAGCGACGAGGCCAACGCCCGGCTCGTGGCCGGCACGGCCGGACACGCCGACCTCGTGGTCCGGCTAGCCGACCCCCTGCCGGGGTGACGGCACGGCCCGGCGCAGCAGCCGCGCCACCACCGCCCGCTCCCGGGTGAACTCGGCCGCCTCCGGATAGCCGCTGTGGTTGCGGATCGGCGGGTCGGCCACCTCGCCCCCGACGGGGTGCAGCGCTTCCGGGTCGGCCACCGGCACGTCCCGTTCCCCGGCGCTGACCGGCCAGCCGAGCGGATCGGTGTCGCGCCAGAAGTTGGTCCACGAGACGTGCCCGCCGGGCCAGGTGAGCGCCCGGGCCAGGGTGCGCAGCCGCTCCGGGCCGAAGTAGGCGGGGAAGACCCGGCCGTAGAGGCGGGTGAGCTGGCAACCGTAGGAGAAGAACCAGATGCGCCGCCGCCAGCGGCGGGGGAGTTGCAGCAGCATGGCGGCGCAGATGACGGTGCCCTGACTGTGCCCGGAGAGGATCACCCCGTCCATCCGGTCGGGGTGCAGCGGGGGGAGCGCGAGCAGGCCGGCGACCCGGGTCTGGAGTTCCGGTACGGCGCGCTCGGCGTAGCTGGGCGGGGCGAGCGGGTGCGCGGCGCGGGGCCAGAAGGTGCCGACGTCCCAGATGACGCCGACCGACCGGCGCACCGTGTCGGTGCGGTAGACGAGCAGCCCGAGCGCGCTCATCACCACGGGCAGCCAGCCGAGCATGGTGTCGCCCCGGTTGGCCGCCCAGTGGATGATCGTCTGCCAGCCGGAGGGGGAGAGCGGGCTGGGCCGGCTGCGGGAGAGCGCGGCCGCGCAGCAGAGCGTCACCAGCACCACGGAGACGGTCGCGTAGCAGCCGACCAGCCGGATCGCGTGCTCGCCGACCAGCCGGTGCAGCGCCCGGAAGGTGCTGACGTCGCGGCAGCGGCGCAGGTCGTGCGCGGAGAGGCCGGCGTGACCGGAGGTGAGGGCGGCGTACTCGGCACGGCGGAGCGTCTGGAGCAGGATGCCGGCCCGGACCAGCAGCGCGAGCAGGGCGAGCAGGGCGACCACGCAGGCCAGCCCGGCCCAGAACACGGCGAGCGGGGGTACGACCCGGCTGTTGCCGCTCGGGTCGGCCCGGCTGTCGAGCCGGTCGCTCACCCAGTAGAGGAGGCCGGCGCAGTAGGCGATCGCCATCATCCAGCCGAAGCCGGCGATGAGGGCCGGGGCGCGCCCGCCCCAGGCGAGGTCGGTGTGCGCGGCGAGCGGCTGCACCGGCACGGCCGGCCGGGTCCTGGGCAGCAGCAGCCCGGTCACGGCGATGGCGATGGCCGGCCCGGCGAGCATCCAGCTGCTCAGCGCGTCCGGCGCGTCAGGCAGGCCGGGCAGGCCGTGCTCGGTCCAGGCCACCCCGAGCGGCAGCAGCAGGCTGCCGGCCACCGGCCCGAACAGGGCGCGCCGTCCGGAGCGGTTCACCGCGCCGATGGTGACCAGCAGCAGCGCCTGGTAGGTGGCGAGCCAGGCGACCGCGGTGTCGTAGCCGGGCAGCGACCGGTCGGTGCGGCAGCCGGGGATGCCCGGGTCGGCGACGCACCCGATGGGCGGCCGGTACGCGGACAGCGGCCGGCCGGCGGGACCGTCGGGCAGCAGCAGCAGGGTGAACGTGCCGGCCAGCCCCAGCCCGGTGAGCAGCGCCACGGTCGCGCTCCACCCGCCGAGCGGCGTGGCGCCCTGCCGCCGGGTCAACCAGGGCCGGCCCAGCGCCACCACGGCGATCGCGACCACGGCCGCGAGCACAACGACGGTCGGCCAGGCGACCGCGGCCCGCAGCCCGCGCGGCGGGTCCATGACGATCACCGCGCCGACCGGGACCGCCGCCGCGATCACCGCCCCGGTGCACAGGTGCAGCACGGCGGCCCGGCGCAGTTGCCCCTCGCCGTTCCAGAAGGTCGGGTCCTGGAGCGGGTTCTCCAGCGGCTCCGGCGGGTCCGCGGGCGAGCCGTCCTCCCGCGTCGCGGGGCGGGGGTGCGGTTCGGCGGGCATCTCCGCCTCGTACTGGTAGGTGCGCCAGGCGACGGCGCCGAGCCCGGCGAGCAGGAGCAGCGGCAGCAGCAGGCCCGCGGCGAGCGCCCGGGTGTCCTGGCGCCACCAGGCGTTGCCGAGGAACTCCATCGGGCCGGGGAGGTGGCCGAGGCAGTCCGGGCCGACGCACTGCCAGCCGATCAGGTCCACCCCGATCCCCGTCGCCGTGATCACGAGGGTGCCGGTGAGGCTCAGGCAGAACAGTCGGATGAGCCAGGCCGTGACGCCGGAGCGGCTGGCCCAGCGTTCCCGGTCCGGGTCCGGCGGGATGCCGGTGCGCGCGTAGAGCGCCACGTTGGCCAGGGTGAAGGGGAGCAGCAGCGTCCACAGGGAACGCTCGACGTCGCGCCGGGTCCGCGCGCCGGAGGTCAACTGCCCCCAGCTGTACGCCTCGACAGTGATCGGGTCGTCCCGGCCGGCGGTGCTGGCGCGGTAGAAGCCGGTGACCGCGCCGCCGGCGACCAGGTCGGGTTGCGCGCCGTCACCGCCGCGGGCGGGGCGCAGCCCGAGCAGTTGGTCGGGCGGGGTGTTCGACACCCCGTGTACGCGCAGTTCGAGCACCCGTTCCATGACGCCCCCTGGGTGAACCGGTCACTACCCAGAGTGCACCCTGTGGTCGGAATCCGCACCCCATGGAGGCGTCGTTTTAGCAGCTCAGACCGTATCTTCTAGGCTCCGGACCGGGCGAGCGGGGTTACCCACGGCGACCACATTGGCGGGTAGGTCCTTGGTCACCACCGCGCCCGCGCCGACCACGGTGTTCGCTCCGATGGTCACGCCGGCCAGCACGATGACCCCGCCGCCGAGCCAGACGTTGTCGCCGATGGTGATCGGCTCGGCCGCCTCCCACTTGGCCCGCCGGGCCGCCGGCTCGACCGGGTGGGTGGCGGTGAGGAGTTGCACGTTGGGTCCGATCTGGACGTCGGCGCCGATGGTGATCCGGGCGACGTCGAGGAAGAACGCGTTGAAGTTGACGAAGCTGCGCGGCCCGATGTGGGTCTGGTAGCCGAAGTCGCAGTAGAGCGGCGGCCGTACCCAGGTGTCCTCGCCGACCGAGCCGAGCAGGTCGCGGAGGGCGGCGAGGCGCCCCTCGGGGTCGTCGGCGGAGCTGCGGTTGAAGCGCTCGCCGAGCCGGGCGGCCCGGTCCAGATCGGCCCTGATCTCCGGGTCGTCGGCGATGTACGGCTCGCCGGCGAGCATGCGGTCCTTCATGGCGGTCACCGGGGGATCATGCCCTCCGTGGCGGCGGCCGGGGCACCGGTTTAGTCGGATTGGCGACTTCCCATTGCATACGCGGTATGCAATTCTGGCAATCTCCATCGATGTCTCCCATTGATGAAGACGCTTGACGAAGGAGGAACGTTGCGCCGAAATCGAAGAAGAGTCGCCGGCCTCGGCCTCACCCTGGGGCTGGCGCTGGGCCTGCCCGTGCCGGCCTCCGCGGCCCCGCCGGCGGCCCCCGACGCCACTCCCGCCCGCGCCGCGGCCGCGCGCGCCGGCGAGCCGGTCACCGTCACTCTCATCACCGGCGACCGGGTCACCGTCACCGCCGCCGGGCAGGCGGCGGTCCGCCCCGGCGCCGGCCGCGCCGGTGTGGGCTTCCTGGTCGGCCGGGAACGCGGCCGCCTCACCGTGCTGCCGCAGGACGCGCTGCCCCTGGTCCGGGCCGGGCGGGTCGACCGGCGGCTGTTCGACGTCACGGGGCTGGTCGAGGCCGGCTACGACGACGCCCGGCGGGACACGTTGCCGCTGCTCGTGTCGTACCGGCCGGGGTCGGCCCGACGGGCGGCGGCCCCGATGGCCGGCACCCGGGTGACCCGCGACCTGCCGGCGATCGGCGGCGCGGCGCTGGTCGCGACGAAGGCCGACACCGGCGCGGTCTGGGGCGCGGTCACGGCCGGCCGGACCGCGGCCCGGGTCGACGCGGCGGGGGATGTCGACCGGATCTGGCTGGACGGCCGGCGGCGGGTCACCCTCGACCACAGCGTGCCGCAGATCGGCGCACCCACCGCCTGGGCCGCCGGCTTCACCGGCAAGGGGGTCAGCGTCGCGGTGCTCGACACCGGCGTCGACCTCACCCACCCGGACCTGGCCGGCCGGGTCGCCGACTCGCGGAACTTCAGCGAGGCGGCCGAGTCCGACGACATGGTGGGGCACGGCACCCACGTCGCCTCGATCATCGCGGGCAGCGGGGCCGCTTCCGGCGGGAAGTACCGCGGCGTCGCCCCCGACGCCACCCTGCTCTCCGGCAAGGTCTGCGAGAACCAGGGCTGCACCGAGTCGGCGATCCTCGCCGGCATGCAGTGGGCCGCGGCCGAGAAGCACGCCAGCGTGGTCAACATGAGCCTCAGCGGCGCGGACTTCCCCGAGGTCGACCCACTGGAGCAGGCCGTCGAGACGTTGACCGCGCAGACCGGCACGCTGTTCGTGGTGGCCGCCGGCAACGACGGCGCCGACGGCTCGGTCGGCTCGCCGGCCACCGCCGACGCCGCGCTGGCCGTCGGCGCGGTCGACCGGGACGACGCGCTGGCCGACTTCTCCAGCCGGGGGCCGCGGGTCGACGGCGGGCTCAAGCCCGACATCACCGCGCCCGGCGTCGAGATCGTGGCCGCCCGGGCGGCCAACGGCGCCATCGGCGACCCGGTGGGGGACCGCTACGTCTCCCTCTCCGGCACCTCGATGGCCACGCCGCACGTGGCCGGCGCGGCGGCACTGCTCGCCCAGCAGCACCCGGGCTGGACCGCCGGACGGTACAAGGCCACGCTGATGGCCTCGGCGAAGCCGCACCCCGACCAGACGGCGTTCCAGCAGGGCGCGGGACGGGTCGACGTGGCCCACGCCATCACCGAGCAAATCAGCAGCGACCCGCCCAGCGTCTCGTTCGGGGTGACGGCCTGGCCGCACGGTGACGACCAGCCGGTGGCCCGCACGGTCACCTACCGCAACGGTGGGACCGGCCCGCTCACCCTCGACCTCACCGCCGAGGTCACCGGCCCGGACGGGCGCGCCGCCCCGGCCGGGATGTTCACCCTCGGCACGTCCCGGCTCACCGTGCCGGCCGGCGGGACGGCCCAGGTCACCGTCACCGCGGACACCCGGCTCGGCGGCCTCGACGGCTACTGGACCGGCCGGCTGGTCGCCCGTGCCGGCGACGCGGTCGCGGTCACCCCGCTGGCCGTCCACCGCGAGGTGGAGAGCTACGACCTGACCGTCGCGCACCGCGACCGGGCCGGCAAGCCCACCGGTGACTACTTCACCACCCTCGTCGGGCTGGACGGCGTCGTCTACCGGGACGTGTACGACCCCGACGGCGAGGCGCGGGTCCGCCTCCCCAAGGGCCGGTACGGCCTGAACAGCCTGATCTACGTGCCGGGGGAGGAGGGCTGGACCGAGGTCTCCATGCTGGCCCAGCCCGAGCTGGTGGTGAGCGGCAACCAGCGGCTCACCGTCGACGCCCGGCGGGCGAAGCCGGTCCGGTCCACGGTGCCGCAGCGGGGCGCGGCGCCGCTGCTGATCGACCTCTCGGCCAACTGGTCCACCGAGGACTCCTCCTACGGGTTCGGGCTCTGGACGTTCAGCTTCGACGGCCTCCACAGCGGCCAGCTCGGGCACGGCGTCTCCGACTCCCTCTTCGTCGCCGCCCTGGCCAGCCAGTGGCTCGAACCGACGGCGCCGGAGCGCAGCCCGTACTTCTACGCCCTCAACGAGCTGTTCCCCGGGCGGATGCCGACCGGGTTCGTCCGGCACTACCGGCCGGCCGACCTGGCGACCGTCACGCACCGGTTCGCGGCCGCCTACGCCGGGCTGGAGAACGAGCGGATCGTCTTCCCGGAGTCCGACTACAACATCGGCGGCTCGGCGATCGTCGTGCCGGTTCCGGTGCCCGGGAAGCGGGTCGAGCACTACAGCACGACCCGCACCGGCTGGAGTTCCGAGCTGGACTTCGGTGAGCGGGGCGAGGACGGCTGGCTGGAGGTGCGGGCGGTGCTGGAGTCGGTGCCCACCCGGTACCGGGCCGGCCGGACCTACCGGGAGGACTGGAACAACGCGCCGTACGGGCCGTCGTTCCCGCAGCCCCGCTGGCCGGAGCAGGGCATCACCCGCAACGGCGACACCCTCGTGGTCGCCCTGCCGGTGCACAGCGACGCGGCCGGCCACCCCGGCGGCTCGCTCAACGACACCGAACGGACGGCGCTCTACCGCAATGGGAAGCTGGTCGCCGAGCAGCCCGCCGCGGGGTACGGCGAGTTCCAGGTGCCGCCGGGCGCCGCGAGCTACCGGCTGGAGACCTCGGCCACGCGGGGCTTCACCGACCTGAGCATCGAGGTCTCGGCCACCTGGACGTTCCGCTCCCGGCACGTCCCCGGTGACGACTGGGCGCGGCTGCCGGCCATGGCCGTCCGCTTCACCCCGCCGCTGGCCGTGGACAACAGCGCCCCGGCCGGCCGGACCTTCACCATCCCGGTGACGGTGCAGCGGCAGCCCGGCGCGCCGGCCGCCTCCGTCGCGGCGCTCACCGTCGACGTCTCGTACGACGGCGGGAAGACCTGGCGCAAGGCGGCCCTGCACAAGCAGGGCGCGGGCTGGGCGGCCACGGTCCGGCACCCGGCCGGCCCCGGCTACGTCTCGTTGCGGGCGACCGCCCGGGACGGCGCCGGCAACACGGTCACCCAGCGGATCATCCAGGCGTACCGCCTGCGGTGATCCGGTCGTCCGGGTCGGCGGTCCGCCGGCCCGGACGGCGGACGGGCCGGGGCTTTCCGCCCCGGCCCGTCCCGCGTCGTCGCTCAGTCGTTGGCGTGCAGCGCCGCGTTCAGCTCGATGCCCCGGCCGGTGCGCGGCTTCGCCTCCAGCGCGCCGGTCACCGAGTTGCGCCAGAAGAGCAGGCCGTCCACCCCGGACAGCTCCCGGGCCTTGACCACCCGGCCGTCCGGCAACGTGATCTTCGAGGCGGCGGTGATGTAGCAGCCGGCCTCCACCACGCAGTCGTCGCCCAGGGTGATGCCCACGCCCGCGTTCGCGCCGACCAGGCTCCGCTCGCCGATGCGCACCTTCTCGGTGCCGCCGCCGGAGAGGGTGCCCATGATCGACGCGCCGCCGCCGATGTCGGAGCCGTCGCCGACCACCACGCCCTGCACGATCCGCCCCTCGACCATCGAGGTGCCCAGCGTGCCGGCGTTGAAGTTGACGAAGCCCTCGTGCATCACGGTGGTGCCGGCGGCCAGGTGCGCGCCGAGCCGGACCCGGTCCGCGTCGGCGATGCGCACGCCGGCCGGGACCACGTAGTCGGTCATCCGGGGGAACTTGTCCACCCCGTGGACGGCCAGGTGGCGGCCGGCGGCCCGCTCGATGACCCGCAGCTCGTCGACCCGCTCCGGCGGGCACGGCCCGGCCGAGGTCCAGGCCACGTTGGCCAGCTTGCCGAAGATGCCGTCGAGGTTGAGCTCGTTGGGCCGCACCAGGCGGTGAGAGAGCAGGTGCAACCGGAGGTACGCGTCCGCGGCGTCCTTGATCGGATCGTCCAGCGAGCCGATCACGGTGACCACCTGGGCCGTGCGCAGGCCGGGCAGCGCCCGCTCGCCGACCGCGCCGGGCGGCAGGTCCAGCACGTCGGCCTCGTCCTCACCGGCGACCAGCGGCAGCTCGCCGAGCCCCAGCTTGCCGGTCGGGTACCAGGTGTCCAGCACCTGGTCGTCAGCGGTGATCGTGGCCAGGCCGATGCCCCAGGCAGACTGTGCGGTCGTCACGGTGCTGACGGTACCGTGCGAGACATGCAGAACCCGTTGACCCCCGAGGTCTTGGCCGATCCGGTGGCGCTGACCCGCGCGCTGGTCGACATCGAGTCCGTGTCGCTCAACGAGAAGGCGATCACCGACTGCGTCGAGGAGGTGCTGCGGGGCGTGCCGCACCTCAGCACCTACCGGCACTCCAACACGGTGATGGCGCGCACCGACCTGGGCCGGCCGCAGCGGGTGGTGCTCGCCGGCCACCTGGACACCGTGCCGCTCAACGACAACTTCCCGTCGACCATGCGCGGCGACCTGATGTACGGCTGCGGCACCTCCGACATGAAGTCCGGGGTGGCCTTCGCGCTGCACCTGGCGGTGACCCTGCCCGACCCGCGCTACGACGTCACCTACCTCTTCTACGAGGCCGAGGAGATCGAGTCGAGGTTCAACGGGCTCACCCTCGTCTCCCAGGCCCACCCCGAGTGGCTGGCGGCCGACTTCGCGCTGCTGCTGGAGCCGACGTACGGGATCGTCGAGGCGGGTTGCCAGGGCACCATGCGGGCGATCGTCACCACGCACGGCGAGCGGGCCCACGCGGCCCGGTCGTGGCACGGGGTGAACGCCATCCACGGCGCCGGCGAGGTGCTGCGCCGGCTGACCACGTACGAGGCGCGCCGGGTGACCATCGAGGGCTGCGACTACCGCGAGGGCCTGAACGCGGTGCGGATCACCGGCGGGGTGGCGGGCAACGTCATCCCGGACCGCTGCGAGATCGAGATCAACTACCGGTACGCCCCGGACCGTGACCCGGCGGCGGCCGAGGCGCACCTGCGCGAGGTCTTCGCGGGCTTCGACCTGGCGGTCACCGACGCGGCGGCCGGCGCGGCCCCGGGCCTGGACAACCCGCCGGCGCAGGAGTTCCTGGCCGCGGTCGGCGCGGCCCCGATCGGCAAGTTGGGCTGGACGGACGTGGCCCGGTTCGCGGCCATGGGCATCCCGGCGCTGAACTTCGGGCCGGGCGACCCCAACCTGGCCCATCACAAGGACGAGCACGTCGAGCTGACGAAGATCCGCGACGGCGCTGCCACCCTGCACCGCTGGCTCGCCTCGTCCTGAGCACGCGACCGGGGGCCCGCGTCGGTGACGCGGACCCCCGGGTCGTGCCGGACCGTCAGAGCGTGGTCGTCAGCGGGGTTTCGGTCTCGGTGGTCTCGCCGGTGAGGTCGGTGTGGTGGGCTTCCATCATCCGGGCGCGGCGGCGTTCGGCCACCACGTCCCGGATCCGCCGCTGCATCTGCCGGCGGATCCGGATCATCTCGCTGTTGCTGATCAACGCTGGCTCCTCCCCCGAAGGCGCGCGCCCGGGCATACCCGGTATGTGAATAGTAAGACGTACGAGCGAGCCATTTAGTTGCCCATGATCACGAAGAATTTCTCCGCGTCGCCCGCCTCCGCACCGCGCCGCCCCCGCTCCACTACGGTGGCCCCATGAGCCAGAGCAACGGGCGGCCACCCGGCCGCGGGCCGAGCGGGGTACGGCACCGGGGCGCCGTCACCCTGCGCAACCAGGCCATCCCCACCAGCACCGCCGACCAGCGGCTGCTCGACTCCCGGGGCCGGGGCGACTGGAAGACCAGGGACGCCTGGCGGGCGCTGCGCATCCTGTCCGAGTTCGTCGAGGGCTTCGACACCCTCGCCGACCTGCCGCCCGCGGTCAGCGTCTTCGGCTCGGCCCGGAGCAAGCCGGACAGCGTCGAGTGCCGGCTGGCCGAGGAACTGGGCGGTGCGCTGGCCCGCGCCGGCTACGCGGTGATCACCGGTGGTGGGCCGGGCGTGATGGAGGCGGCCAACCGGGGCGCCAACGGGGCGGGCGGGCTCTCCGTCGGGCTCGGCATCGAGCTGCCGTTCGAGCAGGGCATCAACGACTGGGTCGACCTGGCCATCGACTTCCGCTACTTCTTCGCCCGCAAGACCATGTTCGTCAAGTACGCCCAGGCCTTCGTGGTGCTGCCCGGCGGCTTCGGCACCATGGACGAGCTCTTCGAGGCGCTCACCCTGGTGCAGACCGGCAAGGTGACCCGCTTCCCGGTGGTGCTCATGGGCGTCGACTACTGGCGGGGCCTGCTCGACTGGCTCCGGGACAGCATGACCGCCGAGGGCAAGATCGGCCCGAACGACCTGGACCTCATCTGCCTCACCGACGACGTCAACGAGGCGGTCCGGCACATCGTGGAGGCCGAGGCGGTGCTCTCCGCCGAGCAGGAGGCGATCCGCGAGGAGGCCGTCGCCCGCCTCGGCGCCGATCAGCAGGCCGCCGCCGAGGCCGCCCCCGACGGGCCGGCGGAGCAGGGCTGACCGTGGCCAACGTCTGCGTGTTCTGCGCGTCCTCGCGTACCCTCGACGCCCGCTGGCTGGACCTGGCCACCGAGACCGGTGCGGAGCTGGCCCGGCGCGGGCACACGCTGGTCAGCGGCGGCGGGTGCGTGGGGATGATGGGCGCCGTGGCCGACGGGGCGCGGGCGGCCGGCGGCCGGACCCTGGGTGTCATCCCACAGGCCCTGGTCGACCTGGAGGTCGCCGACCTGGCCTCCGACGAGCTGCTGGTCACCGACGGGATGGCCAGCCGCAAGACCCTGATGATCGACAAGTCGGACGCGTTCGTGGCCCTGCCCGGCGGGCTCGGCACCCTGGACGAGCTGTTCGAGGTCTGGACCACGGCCACCCTGGCCATGCACGCCAAACCCATGGTGCTGGTCGACGCCGACGGCTTCTACCGTCCGCTGCTCGACTGGCTGCGCACCCTGGCCGACCGCCACTTCCTCAAACCGGCCGGCCTGGACCTCCTGCAGATCGCGGAAACCGTCCCCGAGGCCCTCGACCTCCTGGACGCCCGCCTCACCTGACCCCGCACCCGGGTTGATCATGAAGTTGTTGCCGGCGATGCCGGCGTGTCGTGACAACAACTTCATGATCGACGGGAGCTGGCGGTGCGGGGGCCGGCGGCGGGTTCTCCGGTGTCGTACCGGCGTGGTGGGATGTCGGGGATGCAGGCGTACCGGTTGGTGCGCCGGCCCGGTG
>NZ_WBKT01000164.1 GCF_008868175.1 Micromonospora sp. AMSO31t | reverse complement strand
GGGCGCGAGCCGGGAGCGGGACGCGACGGGGGAGCGGGCGATGAGCGGCGGGCTGCTGGTCGCCGGGACCACCTCCGACGCCGGCAAGAGCGTGCTCACCGCCGGGATCTGCCGCTGGCTGCGCCGCCGTGGTGTGTCGGTCGCCCCGTTCAAGGCGCAGAACATGTCCAACAACTCGGCCGTGGTGGTCGGGCCGGACGGACGCGGCGGGGAAATCGGGCGTGCCCAGGCCATGCAGGCCGCCGCCTGCGGGCTCGCGCCAGACCTGCGCTTCAACCCGGTACTGCTGAAGCCGGGCAGCGACCACGCCAGCCAGGTGGTGCTGCTCGGCGAGGCGGTCGACACGGTCACCGCCGGCAACTACCGGGAGCTGCGTCCCCGGCTCGCCGGCACCGCGTACGCGGCGCTGGCCGAACTGCGGGCCGAGTACGACGTGGTGATCTGCGAGGGCGCGGGCAGCCCGGCCGAGATCAACCTGCGGGCCGGCGACTACGTGAACATGGGGCTCGCCCGGCACGCCGGCCTGCCGGCCATCGTGGTCGGCGACATCGACCGCGGCGGGGTGTTCGCCTCGATGTTCGGCACGGTCGCGCTGCTCGACCCGGCCGACCAGGCCCTCGTGGCCGGCTTCGTGATCAACAAGTTCCGGGGCGACCTCGGGCTGCTCCAACCCGGGCTGGACATGCTGCACCGGGTCACCGGCCGCCCCACCCTCGGCGTGCTGCCCTGGGCGCTCGACCTCTGGCTGGACGCGGAGGACTCGCTCGCGTACGGGCGGGTGCTCGGCCGGCCGGCGGCGCCCCGGGGCACCGAATGGCTCGACGTGGCGGTGGTCCGGCTGCCCCGGATCAGCAACGCCACCGACGTCGAGGCGCTGGCCACCGAGCCCGGCGTCCGGGTGCGGCTCACCATCGAGCCGGCCGAGCTGGCCGCCGCCGACCTGGTGGTCCTGCCCGGCTCCAAGTCGACCGTGGCCGACCTGGCCTGGTTGCGGGAGTCCGGCCTGGCCGACGCCGTCCTGGCGCACGCCGCCGCCGGCAAGCCGCTGCTCGGCATCTGCGGCGGGTTCCAGATGCTGTCCCGGGCCATCCACGACCCGGTGGAGAGCCGCCAGGGCAGCGTGCCCGGCCTGGGGCTGCTCCCCGTCGAGATCACCTTCGACCCGCGCAAGACGGTCCGGCGTGCCGCCGGCACCGCGGCGGGGGACGTGCCGGTCCACGGCTACGAGATCCACCACGGCCAGGTCTCGGCCGCCGACCCGGGCCTGCCGCCGCTGCTCCGCTACGCCGACGGCGCCGGCGAGGGCGCCCGGCTGGGCGCGGTGCACGGCACCCACTGGCACGGCGCCTTCGAGTCCGACGCCTTCCGGCGGCGCTTCCTCACCGAGGTCGCCGCGCTGGCCGGGAGGACCGGGTTCAAGGTCGCCCCGGACACCTCGTTCGCCGCCGCCCGGGAGCGCACCCTGGACCTGCTCGGCGACCTGGTCGAGGAGCACCTCGACACCGACGCGCTGTGGCGGCTGATCGAGTCCGGCCCGGCGGCGGACCTGCCGTTCATCCCACCCGGCGCCCCGAACGTGTAGGGGTCAGTGGCGGATGTCGGCGGGGCGGTCGGACATCGGCAGGCCCGCCTCCCGCCAGCCCTGCACGCCGCCGATCATGTCCGTGGCCTGGCGCAGGCCGAGCGCCTGGAGGCTGGCGGCCGCCAGGCTGGAGCTGTAACCCTGCCGGCACACCACCACGATCTGCCGGTCGTAGCTGGTCGACTCCGGGATGCGCCAGTCGCTGGCCGGATCCAGCCGCCACTCCAGCACGGTCCGGTCGATGACGATCGCCCCGGGCAGCTCGCCCTGCTCGCGGCGCTGCGCCTCGGTGCGCGTGTCGACCAGCAGCGCCCCGGCGCGGACCGCCTCGACGGTGTCGTGCGGGGTGAGCCGGCGGAGACCGGCCCGAGCCTGTTCGAGGAGGGCGTCGACGCCCGGACTCATCACGTCATGGAGCACCCTCCGATCATGCCGACGGCGAGGCGGGCCCGCCCGGTGAACGGCCCGCTGGTGCCGCAGGATCCAGCGGACGGGGGACGGCTAACGTCGGCCGGGTGACGGTGGCGGTGGTCGAGGCGTACGCCGGGTTGGCCCGGCGGGTGCTGGCCGGGCCGGCGCGGTTGGGGCGTACCCGACTGGTGGCGGTCGACGGGCCGAGCGGCGCGGGCAAGAGCGTCTTCGCGACGCGCCTCGCGGACGCCGTCGCGGCGCTGCCCGGCGGCGCCCGGCCGCCGGTGGTCCGCACCGACGACCTGCTCGACGGCTGGGACGACCAGCTCACCTTCTGGCCCCGGCTGGAGGAGTGGGTGCTCGGGCCGGTCCGCGCCGGCCGGCCGGGGGCCTACCGAAGGTACAGCTGGGTGCGCCGGCGCTTCCTGGACCGGGCGGTGCCGGTGCCGGCCGGGCCGGTGCTGATCGTCGAGGGGGTGAGCGCCGCGCGGGCGGCGATCCGCCCGGAGCTGACCCTGTCGGTCCTCGTCACCGCGCCGGCCGGGTTGCGGCTGTCCCGGGCGCTCGCCCGCGACGGCGCGGAGATCCTGCCGGAGCTGCGCCGCTGGCACGCCGGGGAGCGGGCGCACTTCGCCGCCGACGGCACCGCGGCCGCGGTGGACCTGCTGGTCGACGGCGCACCCGACCTGCCGCACGACGCCGGCCGCTACTACGTCCGCCGGCCGGGGGAGACGGGCTCGGACGGCGAGGGCAGGTAAGGCCGGCATACGATTCCGGTCATGACCACACCGATCATGTCCGAGTCCGAGGTGCGGGCCGCCGTCGAGCGGGAACTGCCCGGCGTCCGTGCCGACCTCGAGCGACTCGTCCGCATCCCGGGCATCGCCTTCGCGGGCTTCGACCACTCGCACGTGGAGCGTTCCGCCGAGGCGGTGGCGGAGCTGCTGCGCGGCTGCGGCCTCGACACGAAGATCGTGCGCTCCGGCGGCCAGCCGGCGGTGATCGGGACGAAGCCGGCCCCGCCCGGCGCGCCGACCGTCCTCCTGTACGCCCACCACGACGTCCAGCCGGTCGGCGACCTCTCGCTCTGGGAGTCCGACCCGTTCGAGCCGGTGGAGCGGGACGGCCGCCTCTACGGCCGGGGCGCCGCCGACGACAAGGCCGGCATCATGGCGCACGTCGCCGCGCTGCGCGCGTTCGGCGACCAGCTTCCGGTCGGCGTCGTCCTCTTCATCGAGGGTGAGGAGGAGTACGGCTCGGACTCGCTGGAGCGGCTGCTGGCCGAGCACCGCGACGAGCTGGCCTCGGACGTCATCGTGATCGCCGACTCCGGCAACTGGGACATCGGGGTGCCCGCGCTGACCACTTCGCTGCGCGGCATCGTCAACTGCTTCGTCGAGGTGCGCACCCTCGACCACGCGGTGCACAGCGGCATGTTCGGCGGCGCCGTGCCGGACGCGCTCACCGCCCTGGTGAAGCTGCTCGGCACGCTGCACGACGATGCCGGGAACGTGGCCGTCGAGGGCCTGGTGGGCCGGGAGGGCGCCGCCGTCGACTACCCGGAGGATCGGTTCCGCGCGGAGGCCGGCCTCGTCGAGGGCGCGCAGCTCTTCGGCAGCGGCCGGATCACCGACCGGCTCTGGACGAAGCCGGCCCTGGCCATCCTGGGTGTCGACGCCCCGGCCACCGGGGAGGCGCCGAACGCGCTGGTTCCGGCCGCCAAGGCCAAGCTGAGCGTACGGCTGGCGCCGGGCGACGACCCGAAGCAGGCGTACGCGGCGCTGACCGCGCACCTGGAGAAGAACGCCCCGTGGGGCGCCCGGGTGACCGTGACCTTCGAGCACGACGGCTCGCCCTGCGTCATCGACGCCACCGGGCCGATGTTCGAGGCGGCGCGGGCGGCGTTCCGGGGGGCCTGGGACGGCACCGACCCGGTCGACATCGGCGTGGGCGGGTCGATCCCCTTCATCGCCACCTTCCAGGAGATGTTCCCCGCCGCGGCGATCCTGGTGACCGGTGTGGAGGACCCGCACGCCCGGGCGCACGGGCCGAACGAGAGCCTGCACCTGGGCGAGTTCGCCCGGGTCTGCGTGGCCGAGGCGCTGCTGCTCGCGAACGTCGCGGAGGCCGGCGCGAACCGCCCCTGAGGTGTCGAAACCGTAACTTCGGGGCCGATGTCGGAGTTTGCGGTGTGTCGGGCGACGGGGTGTTATAGCCTCTCGAACATGCGTACGAACGACGAGATGTCGCGGCTCCAGGCCGCCGTCAGTGCTCTGGGGGACGTCGATGTCTCCGCGTGGCCCGAGGACACGCTGAAGGACCAGCTCGGCGAGCTCTCCGCCGTGCTGGTCGCGCTCGACACGCTGCTCACCCGGGTCGCCGACGAGGTGCGTGCCCGGGGCCTCCGCATCGAGGAGCCCGTCTCGGCCTGAGCCGGCCCGCCGCTTCCGTGATCGTGGCGGGTTGACGTTCCTGGGGGACGCCAACCCGCCACGATCGGAAGCGCCCGAGGTGTCGGGGGTGGCTGGCAGGATGAGGGACGTGCGGTTCCTTGAGCTGGCGGCCACGTCGGCGGCGGTGGGCGCCACCAGCGGCCGACGGGCCAAGGTGGAGCTGCTGGCCGCCGCGCTGCGGTCGCTCGATCCCGACGAGGTGCCGGCGGGCGCCGGCTACCTGGCCGGCGAGCTGCGGCAGCGGCAGACCGGGGTGGGCTGGGCGAGCCTGCGTGACCTGCCCCCGCCGGCCGCCGAGCCGAGCCTGACCGTGGGTGGCGTCGACGCGGCGATCGAGGAGATCGCGGCGGTCGGCGGCGCCGGCTCGCAGGCCCGGCGGCGCGAGCTGCTCGGCCGGCTCTTCGCCGCGGCCACCGCCGACGAGCAACGGCTGCTGGTCGGCCTGTTCCGCGGCGAGCTGCGCCAGGGCGCCCAGGCCGGCCTGCTCACCGAGGCGGTGGCCCGGGCCGCCGACGTGCCGGTCGCCGCCGTCCGGCGGGCCCTGCTGCTCGCCGGTGACCTGCGGTCGGTGGCGGTCGCGGCGCTCTCCGGCGGGGCGGCCGCGCTGGCCGGGTTCGGGCTCCAGGTGGGCCGCCCGCTCGCCCCGATGCTGGCGCAGAGCGCGCCCTCGGTCGACGAGGCGCTCACTGCCACCGGCACCCCGGCGGTGGTCGACGTCAAGCTCGACGGCATCCGCATCCAGGTGCACCGGTCCGGCCGGGACATCGCGGTCTTCACCCGCAGCCTCGACGACATCACCGGCCGGCTGCCCGGGGTCGTGGCCGCCGTCCGCGCGCTGCCCGGCCGCGAGCTGGTGCTCGACGGCGAGGCGATCGGGCTGGACGCCGAGGGGCGCCCGCTGCCCTTCCAGGAGACCTCCAGCCGGGCCGCCCGGCGGATCACCCCGAGCACCACCGGGGGCACACCGGTGGCGCCCGCCGTGCTCGCCGCCGCCGAGCGCACCGGCGAGACGGTGCTGACGCCGTACTTCTTCGACCTGCTGCACCTCGACGGCGCGGACCTCATCGACCTGCCCGGTCGGGAGCGGTGGGCCGCGCTGGCCGGCGCGGTCGACCCGGCGCTGCTGGTCGGCCGGGTGGAGGTGGACGATGCCGAGCAGGCCGGCGTCGCCTTCGCGGCGGCGGTCGACGCCGGCCAGGAGGGGGTGGTGGTCAAGGACCCGGCCGCACCCTACGACGCCGGCCGGCGCGGCGCGGCCTGGGTCAAGGTGAAGCCGCGGCACACCCTCGACCTGGTGGTGCTGGCGGTCGAGTGGGGCAGCGGCCGGCGGCAGGGCTGGCTCTCCAACCTGCACCTCGGCGCCCGTGACCCGCGCACCGGCGACTTCGTCATGCTCGGCAAGACGTTCAAGGGGCTCACCGACGAGTTGCTGCGCTGGCAGACCGAGCGTTTCCTCGCGCTGGCCGTGGAGAAGGGCGACTGGGTGGTCCGGGTCCGGCCGGAGCAGGTCGTCGAGATCGCCTTCGACGGGGTGCAGACGAGCAGCCGCTACCCGGGCGGGATGGCGCTGCGCTTCGCCCGGGTGATCCGCTACCGGGACGACAAGACCGCCGCCGAGGCGGACACCATCGACGCGGTCCGGGCCATCCACGCCGGTCGGGTCACCGGCTGACCCGGCCGCCGGGCCCGGTGCGGAGCGGGACTCAGGTGGCGGCCGGCTCGGCGGCCCGGTCCACCGGCTCGCGCGGTCCGTCGAGGCCGGCCAGCCGGCGCGCCTCCCGGCGGGCGACCCAGCCGTAGCCGACCAGGCTCATGGCGGCGAAGAGCCACCACTGCACCACGTAGCCGAAGTTCTGCCAGTTGTTGGTGTGCCCGATGGGCACCGCCTGGAACGTCGGGTCGGCGGCCGGTGTCTGCTGGTCGAGCAGCACGTAGCCGCCGGACACCGGGTAGGGAAGCTGCTTCGCCAGGCGGGGGATGCTGATCCGCCGGGTCTCCAGCTTGCCGTCGCGGCGGTCGACCGCGTCGCCGCCGCTCTCGCTGGACACCAGCCGGCCGGTGACCGTCACCTCGCCGGTCGGCGCGGCCGGCACCTTCGGCTGGGCGGTGGCGTTTCCGCCGGGGACGGGCGGAACCCAGCCCCGGTCGACCAGCACGGCGCTGCCGTCGGCGAGGACCAGCGGGGTGAGCACCTCGAAGCCGACCTTGTTGTCGACGGTGCGGCCGCGGACCAGGACGACGTTGGCGCTGTCGTACCGGCCGGTGGTGGTGACCCTGGTCCAGGTGAGCCGGTCGGCGGGGGCCGGGCCGGCGGTGCCCGGGCCACCGGTGGGGGCCGGCAGGGCGTCGCGCAGCGGCGCGGGGGTCATGGTGGCGCCGGCGTCGATCCGCTCGTTGATCGCGGTGCGGCCCCGGTAGCGGTCCAGCTGCCAGTTGCCGAGGAAGACCATCACCGCGGCCGCGACCAGGGTCAGCGCGAGATAGCCGAGCCAGCGCGGGGTCAGCAGGAACCGGTACACGTTGGCCAAGGCTACCCGTATGAGCGGCGCCACTGGCCCGGGCCGGCCCGGAACGGGGCGATCGCCGGCCGCCGCGCGTCGGTCCGGACGGGTATGGTCACGCGGGCGGAAACCACCCCAGAGCAGGAGTCGATGATGACGGTCGTGCCGCGCGTCGTGCTGAGCGCGCCCTCCTCGGGGCACGGCACCGGTGCCCTCTCCCTCGGCCTGCTCGCGGCCCTCGCCGACCGGGGGCTGGACGTGGCCGGGTTCAAGATCGGGCCGGACCAGGTCGACGCGGCCTACCTGGGGCTGGCCGCCGGGCGCCCGGGGCGCAACCTCGACCCGCGGCTGGTCGGCCCGGAGCGGGTCGCCCCGCTCTTCGCGCACGGCGCCGCCGACGCCGCGTTCGCGCTGGTCCAGGGCACCATGGGGCTCTACGACTCGATCGCCGGCCGGCCGGAGACCGAGTCCACGGCGGCCGTCGCGACCGCGCTGCGCAGCCCGGTGGTGCTGGTGGTCGACGTGGCCGCCATGGGCCAGTCGGTGGCCGCCCTGGTGCACGGCTTCCGCGCCTACGACGAGCAGCTCTGGCTGGGCGGCGTGATCCTCAACCGGGTGGCCTCGCCCCGGCACGAGGCGATGCTGCGCGAGGCGCTCGACGACGTGGGTGTGCCGGTCTACGGCGCGCTGCGCCGCCATGAGCTGCCCCCGGTGCTGCCCGCCCGCCGGCACGGCCTGGTGCCGGTCGTCCAGCGCGACGCCGAGGCCGAGCGGGCGGTCCGTCGGCTCGGCGAGGCGGCCGCCGCCACGATCGACCTCGACCGGCTGCTGGCGCTGGCCGGGTCCGCCCCGGAGCTGACCGCCGCGCCGTGGTCGCCGGAGCCGGCCGCCCCGTCCGCCGGGGAGCGGCCGGTGGTCGCGCTGGCCGGCGGCCCGGGCGGCAGCTACAGCCACCCGGAGACCGCTGAGCTGCTGCGCGCCGCCGGGGCCGAGGTGGTCACCGTCGACCCGCTGCGCGACGAGGCGCTGCCCGCCGGCACCCGTGCGCTGGTCGTCGGCGGCGGGCTCCCCGAGTCGTACGCGGAGCAGCTCTCCGCCAACCGCCGGCTCTGCATCGCGGTGGCCGAGCTGGCCCGCACCGGCCGCCCCGTGGTCGCCGAGGGAGCCGGCCTGCTCTGGCTGGCCCGGGAGCTGGACGGCCTGCCCATGTGCGGGGTGCTCGACGCGGTCGGCGCCAGCCGGGACGGCCTGGTGGTCGGCTACCGGGAGGCGACCGCGGCCGTCGACAGCGTGGTGGCCCGGGCCGGCACCACGGTGGTGGGGCACAAGCAGCACGCCGCGGTGCTCACCCCGCGGGCCGGCGAGCGGGCGGCGTGGCGCTGGGAGGGTGGCGCCCCGGAGGGCTTCGTGTGGCGGGGCGTGCACGCCTCGCAGCTCGTGCCGCACTGGTCCGCGTACCCGGATGTCGCGGCCCGGCTGGTCGCGGCGGCCCTGGCCCCCGCGGAGGCCCCGGCGTGATCGGTCAGGTGGCGGTGCGCCGGTTCCCGGCGCTGACCGTCTCCACCCCGCGCACCGAGGTCCGCCAGCTCGTCGCGGCGGACGCCGAGGCGGTCGACGAGGTGTTCGCGGACCGGCAGACCCAGCGGTGGCTGCCGCTGGCCGATGCCTCGGGGCAGATCGACGGGCGGGCCTGGTGCACCGAGCTGGCCCGGCAGCGCCGGGACAGCGGCGACGGCGACCACTGGGCGGTGGTCCGCCGCGAGGACCGGCGGGTGGTCGGCTGCCTCTGGACCCGGCGCACCGACTGGGGCGCCCGGCTGACCGAGGTGTCCTACGCGATTGCCCCGCACGCCCGCGGCTACGGCCTGGCCGTCGAGGCGGTCGACGCGGTCGCCATCGCGCTGATCCTGGAGCACGGGTTCCAGCGCGTCGAGCTGCGGGTCGCCGCCGGCAACGTCGCCTCCCGCCGGGTGGCGGAGAAGGCCGGCTTCAGCTACGAGGGCCTCCTCCGCAACGCCGGCTTCGTCCACGGCGCCCGGGTGGACCTGGAACTGTGGTCCTTCGTCTCGGCCGACCTCCGCTGACCCCCCTCCACGGAAGTTGATCAAGAGGTTTGCGTCGGGAATCGAGCGATTCCGCGCGCAAACCTCTTGATCAACCAACCCGGGCGCACCCCCGGGCAGCCTCCGGCGCCCTCAGCCCACGATCTGGTCGCTGGGTGGGGTGAACTGGCGGGTGGGTTGGCCCTTCAGGGCGTCGCGGAGGGTCATGGCCACCGCGTTCACCGGGATCTGGGACTGGCCGTCGCCCACCGCGTTGAATGGATTGTCCGGATCGGCGATGAAGCTCGCCGCCGCCAGTTCGGGCGTGTAGCCGACGAACCACGCCGACCGGGTGCTGTCCGTGGTGCCCGTCTTGCCGGCGACCGGCCGGCCGACCGTGCCCCGCACGCTGTCCGCGGTCGACCAGCCGCCGCAGCTCCCCTTGGCCGGGGTGTCCCCGGTGGGGCAGCGGGCCGCGTCGGTGGCCGCCCGGGCCGCGTCGGAGTTGACCACCTGCCGGCAGCGCGGCTTGGCGACCTCCCGCTGCACCCCGCCCACCGTCCGGTACGCGGCCGGCGTGCCGTCGCGGTTCATGATCGAGTTGACCGGGATCGCCTCGCAGTACCGCCCGTCGGCGGCGATGGCCGCGTAGGCGTTGGCCATCTCCAGCGGGGTGGCGTCGGAGACGCCCAGGGTGAACGCACCCCACTTCTTCACCTTGGCCGGGGAGGCCTGCTCCCGGTCCACGTCGGTACGCCAGCGCAGCCCGAGCTGCTCGGCCAGGCGGACCGCCGCGTCCGCGCCGACCTTCTCCTCCAGCTGCACGAAGTACGTGTTCACCGACTTGCCGAACCCGGACCACATGGTCTGCCGCCCGGTCATGGCGCCGCTGGCGTTGGACGGGGCCCAGCCGTCGTACACCGCCGACTTGTACCGGTACGGCGAGTCGTACGCGGTGGACAGCGGCATCCCGGCGTTGAGCGCGGCGAGCATCGGGAACATCTTGAACGTCGATCCGGCCTGGTAGCCGGGGAGCGTGCCCCCGCCGAGCAGCGGCGCCACCGTGTTCGGGTAGTTCGCCTTGACCTTCGGGCCGGCCTCCGGGTTGGAGCTGGGCCCGTTCTCGCTGAGGTCCAACGAGTAGTTCCGGTTCACCGACATCGCCTTGATCCGCCCGGTTCCCGGTTCGGCGACCACCACCCCGTTGGCGAACGGGCTGCCGGTGTTGTCCTTCGCGCCCACGTTCTTCTCGGCCGCCGCCTGGATCTTCGGGTCGATGCTCAGCACGATCCGGTAGCCGCCGCGCCGCAGCTTGTCCATCCGTTCCAGCCGGTTCTCCCCGAACGCGGGCTGCGCGCTCCACCAGTTCTTCAGGTAGTCGCAGGCGAAGCCCCAGGTGCGGTACTGGTCGTTGATCGAGGCGCAGTCGTTCGGCGGGGTGGTGAGCCGCAGCTTGATCGGCTCGGCCTTGGCCGCCGCCGCGGCGTCCGGTGAGAGGTAGCCGAGGCGGGCCATGTTGTCGAGCACGTAGTTGCGCCGGCCGGTGGCGTCCTTCTGGTCGGAGGTGATCGGGTCGTACTCCGACGGGGACTTGACCAGGCCGGCCAGGGTGGCCGCCTCGACCGGGCTGAGGGTGGCCGGGGTCTTGGAGAAGAAGATCTGCGAGGCCGCGTAGATCCCGTACGCCCGGTGGCCGAAGTAGGCGGAGTTCAGGTAGCGCTCGAGGATCTGTTCCTTGCTGACGTGCTTCTCGATGTCCAGCGCCATGCGCATCTCCTTGACCTTGCGCAGGCTGGTCTGCTGGGTGGCCTCCTGGACCTCCTTCGGCGTCTTCGCGCTGTCCCGCAGGGCCATCCGGACGTACTGCATGGTGATCGTCGAGGCGCCCTGGGACACGCCGCCGGACCGGGCGTTGGACACGAAGGCGCGGGCCACACCCTTCGGGTCGACGCCGTGGTGCTGGTAGAAGCGGTTGTCCTCGGCGGCGACGATCGCCTGCTGGATGTTCGGCGAGATCTCGTCGATCTTGGTGTACTGCCGGTACTCCTCGTAGAACATCGTCAGCACGGTCTTGCCGTCCGGCCCGTACAGGTACGAGGTCTCGGCGGGCAGCGCGGTCTTCAGGATGTTGGTCTTCTGCTCCACTGCGTGTGCGGTGGCCTTGGCCCCGATGCCGGTGACGGCGGCCAGCGGATACGCCGCGGCGGCGACCACGATGCCGGCGATGAGCCCGGCGCGGAGGAGGGGCACGGCACGACCAGCGGAGGCAAGGGGTCGGTTGCTCACGTGGTCAAGCTATGACATTTCCGATTCGGAAATGAGAAGAATTCATAAACGGGCGACGGGGTTCAGCGGTGGTGACGCGGCCCACGCCGGGATGCGCTGTCCCGGGCGGCGGCTTCCCGGCAGGATCGCGGACATGCGTGCTCAGCTGATCGGGACCGCCGCCGCGGCGGGCGAGCCCGACCTCGGCCACCACGGGGATGCCGAGGCCACGCCCGGTCTGGTCGACCTGGCGGTCAATGTCCGCCGGGCCCCGATGCCGGAGTGGCTGGCCGACCCGCTGGTCGCCGCGATGGGGGCGCTGGCCGCGTACCCGGATCCCGGCCCGGCCCGGGCCGCCGTCGCCGCCCGGCACGGGCGTCCCCCGGAGGAGGTACTCCTCACCGCCGGCGCCGCCGAGGGCTTCGTGCTGATCGCCCGGGCGCTGCGCGAGGCCCGCCGGCCGGTCGTGGTGCACCCCCAGTTCACCGAACCGGAGGCCGCCCTGCGGGCCGCCGGGCACACCGTCGAGCGGGTGCTGCTCGACGCGGGCGACGACTTCCGGCTCGACCCGGCCCGGGTGCCCGCCGACGCCGACCTGGTGCTGCTCGGCAACCCCACCAACCCCACCTCCGTGCTGCACCCCGCCGAGGCGCTCGCCGCGCTGGCCCGCCCTGGCCGGGTCCTCGTGGTCGACGAGGCGTTCGCCGACACCACGGCGGCCCCCGGTGTCGAGGGCGAGCCCGAGTCGCTCGCCGCCCGCCGCGACCTGCCCGGCCTCCTGGTGGTCCGCAGCCTCACCAAGACCTGGGGGCTGGCCGGGCTGCGGATCGGCTACCTGCTCGGCGACCCCGCGCTGCTCGCCCGGCTCGCCGCCGCCCAGCCGCTCTGGGCGGTCTCCACCCCGGCGCTCGCCGCCGCCACGGCCTGCGCGTCCCCGGCCGCCGCCGCGGCCGAGCGCGCCATCGCCGCCGGGCTCGCCGCCGACCGCGACCACCTGGTGGCCCGCCTGTCCGGCCTGCCGGGGGTACGCGTCGTCGGCCGTCCCGCCAGCGCCTTCGTCCTGGTCCACCTGGCCGGCGCCGCCGGCGTGCGGGAACGGCTGCGTGAGCGCGGCTGGGCGGTCCGCCGCGGCGACACCTTCCCCGGGCTGGGCCCGGACTGGCTGCGGATCGCGGTGCGCGATCCGGCGACGACCGACGCCTTCACGGACGTGCTGGCGGAGATCCTGGAGGCATGATGTTGGAGTCCACCGTCGCGGCGATCCGGCCGCTCGACGAGGCCGCCATGGCGGCGGCCCGCGAACTCCAGGGCCGGCTGACCAAGCCCGCCGGCTCGCTCGGCGCCCTGGAGCCGCTCTCCGTCCGCCTCGCCGGCCTCGCCGGGACCTGCCCGCCGCCGCTGCCCGAGCCGGCCGCCGTGGCGATCTTCGCGGGCGACCACGGCGTGCACGCCCAGGGCGTGACCCCGTGGCCGCAGGAGGTCACCGCCCAGATGATCGGCAACTTCCTGGCCGGCGGCGCGGTGGTCAACGCGTTCGCCCGGCAGGCCGGCGCGTCGGTCACCGTGGTGGACGTCGGGGTGGCCACCCCGCTCCCGGCCGGGTCGGCGGCCTGGAGCACGCCGCGCTGGCCGGGCTGGTCCTCGGCGCCGCCGCGCGCCGCGTGCCGGTGCTGCTGGACGGCGTCATCGCGGTCAGCGCCGCGCTGGCGGC
>NZ_WBKT01000163.1 GCF_008868175.1 Micromonospora sp. AMSO31t | reverse complement strand
CGACCGCCCGGCGGTCGGCTGGGGGGCGGCGGCGGGCGGTGAGCCCTGCCGAACCGCCGCAATCCTACCGACGTGGCGTCCCCGCATGTCACACCCGCACCCGGGACGGCGCCGCGTGCGGTCAGGCGGCGGCCCGGACGAGATCCACGAAGTAGCGGTGCAGCCGCAGGTCGCCGGTGAGTTCCGGGTGGAAGGAGGTGGCCAGCAGGTGGCCCTGCCGCACCGCGACGATCCGGCCGGCGGCCGGCCCGGACGTGACCCGGCCGAGCACCTCGACGGCCGCGCCGACCCGCTCGACCCAGGGGGCCCGGATGAAGACGGCGTGGAACGGCTCGCCCCCGACTCCGGTGATCTCGACCGGCGCCTCGAACGAGTCGACCTGCCGGCCGAACGCGTTGCGCCGGACGGTCATGTCGATGCCGGCGAAGCCGCGCTGGTCGGGGCGGCCGTCGAGCACCTCGCCGGCCAGCATGATCATGCCGGCGCAGGACCCGTAAACCGGCATGCCGCTGGCGATCCGCTTGTCGACCGGCTCGCGCATCTCGAAGATGTCGGCGAGCTTGCTCATGGTGGTCGACTCCCCGCCCGGGATCACCAGGCCGTCGACCGCGTCCAGCTCGGCCGGGCGGCGCACCGGACGGGCGTCCGCGCCGGCCCCGGCCAGGGCGGCGAGGTGCTCGCGCACGTCGCCCTGGAGGGCGAGCACACCGATGACGGGTGTGGTCACGTCACGTCCTCTCACGTCAGGAGGGGGCCCCTGCTCTACCTGAGGTGTTGACAAGGGCCCCTCCTTGCACGTCACCAGCCGCGCTCGGCCAGGCGGTGGGGCTGCGGGATCTCGTCGACGTTGATGCCGACCATCGCCTCGCCCAGGCCGCGGGAAACCTTGGCCAGCACGTCCGGGTCGTCGTGGAAGGTGGTGGCCTTCACGATCGCGGCGGCGCGCTGGGCCGGGTTGCCCGACTTGAAGATGCCCGAGCCGACGAAGACGCCCTCGGCGCCGAGCTGCATCATCATGGCCGCGTCGGCCGGGGTGGCGATGCCGCCCGCGGTGAACAGCACGACCGGCAGCTTGCCGGTCTCGGCGATCTCCTTGACCAGCTCGTACGGCGCCTGGAGCTCCTTGGCGGCCACGAACAGCTCGTCGGCCGGCAGCGTCTGGAGCCGGCGGATCTCCTTGCGGATCTTCCGCATGTGGGTGGTGGCGTTGGAGACGTCGCCGGTGCCGGCCTCGCCCTTCGAGCGGATCATGGCGGCGCCCTCGGTGATCCGGCGCAGCGCCTCGCCCAGGTTGGTCGCGCCGCAGACGAAGGGGACGGTGAACGCCCACTTGTCGATGTGGTTCTCGTAGTCGGCCGGGGTCAGCACCTCGGACTCGTCGACGTAGTCGACGCCGAGGGACTGGAGGACCTGCGCCTCGACGAAGTGGCCGATCCGGGCCTTGGCCATGACGGGGATCGACACGGCGTTGATGATGCCGTCGATCATGTCCGGGTCGCTCATCCGGGAGACGCCGCCCTGGGCGCGGATGTCGGCGGGCACCCGCTCGAGCGCCATGACGGCGACGGCGCCGGCGTCCTCGGCGATCTTGGCCTGCTCGGGGGTGACCACGTCCATGATCACGCCGCCCTTGAGCATCTCGGCCATCCCCCGCTTGACGCGGGCGGTGCCGACGACGGGGTTGGCGTTGGTGTTCGGGGAGGTGGATTCGGGCACGGGTCATCGCTCCTTGGACGAGCTTCGGGGGTGGCTGTGAGAAGGCTACGACGGGGTGAACGCCGGTCCGACAGCCAATCAGACCCCCGGTGGCCTGCTGTGTGGTCGGCGTCACCGGGGCTCCGGCCACCGCCCGCTCAGCCCGTGGTGACGTCCGCCTTCGGGGTGACCGTGGGGTCGTCGACGTCGAAGTAGCGGGGCCACTCCCGCCCGCGGCCCATCCGGAGCAGGCGTACCAGCGGGCGGCCACGGGCCGCCCGGGCGTCGCGGACCAGGTCGGTGTGGACCTGCCGGGCCAGGGCGAGCCGCCGGCTGGCCGCGATCACCGCCTCGCAGGCCGGGTCCGCCGGGTCCAGCACCACCGTGCGCAACTGCCGGGTGAGGTCGTTCTCCGCGGCCTCGCGCTCCTCGCCGACGGCGTCCAGGGCGATCCGGGCGGCCGAGTACAGCTCGACGCCGTAGCGCTGCTCGGCCAGCACCGCGGCGGCCGCCGCGCGGCGCAGCAGGTGCGCGTCGAGCGCCCGGGCGGCGGACTCCGCGCGGGCCTGCAGCCGCTCGACCCGGCCGGCGGTCCAGATCAGGTACGCCGACACCAGCCCGAGCACCAGTGTCGCGCCCACCACCCACCACATGCCCGGCATCGTAGTGCTGCTCCTCATCCCGCCCGGCCGGCGCGGGCACCGGTCGACGCGCTCGTCACAGCGGCCCCACCGGCCACCGGGTTCAGCCCAGCCCCGCCCATTCCTGGTCCATGACCCGGCCGTCGGTGGCCTCGATCGCCGCTGCGTATACCTCCAGAACACGCCGGGCAACCACGGGCCAGTCGAAATTCGCGACCACCTGGTCGCCGGCGGCGGTCAGCCCGGCCCGCTGCCCGGCGTCGTCGAGCAGTTCGGTGAGGGCGTCGCGCAGCGCCGCCGCTTCCCCGGTGGGGAAGAGCCGGCCGGCGCGCCCGCCGTCCAGCACCCGGCGGAACGCGTCCAGGTCGCTGGCCACCACGGTGGTGCCGGCGGCGAGGGCCTCGGTGAGGATCATCCCGAAGGACTCCCCACCGGTGTTCGGTGCGACGTAGAGGTGCAGGCTGCGCAGCATGCGAGGTTTGTCGGCCTCGGAGACCATGCCGAGGAAGGTCACCCGCTCCCGCAGCTCGGCGGGGAACTGCCCGTAGAGGTCCTCGGCGTCGCCCGGCCCCGCGACGAGCAGGCGCAGGCCCGGGCGGTGCGGCGCGAGCGCGACGAAGGCGTCCCGCAGGATCGGGAAGCCCTTGCGCGGCTCGGTGAACCGGCCCAGGAAGCCGAGCGTCCCGCCGGTGCCCGGCGCGCACTCCCCCGGCCAGCCGGGCAACGGCTCGACGCCGGCGAACTTCGCCACCGCCACCCCGTTGGGGATCTCCACGGCCCCGCCGTCCATGTGCTCCACCTGGACCTTGCGGGCCAGCGCGCTCACCGCGATCCGGGCGGTGAGCCGTTCCAGCAGGATCTGGAGCACCCCCTGCGCGGCGGAGAGCACCCGGGACCGGGTCATCGCGGTGTGGAAGGTGGCCACCACCGGGCCCCGCGCGCAGAGCACCGCGAGCATCGACAGGCTGGGGGTGAGCGGCTCGTGCACGTGCAGCACGTCGAAGTCGCCGCGGGTGATCCAGCGGCGCACCCGGGCCGTGGAGACGGGGCCGAAGGCGATCCGGGCCACCGACCCGTTGTACGGCAGCGGCACGGCCCGGCCGGCCGACACCACGTACGGCGGCAGCGCCGCGTCCTCGTCGGCCGGGGCCAGCACGCTCACCTCGTGGCCGAGCCCCAGCAACGCCTCGGCCAGGTCCATGACGTGGTTCTGCACCCCGCCGGGGACGTCGAAGGAGTACGGGCACACGATGCCGATCCGCATTGCGCCCCGCTCCCTCAGATCGTCCCGGTGGTGGCCGCCGGCTGCGACAGCGTGCCGTCGGTGCCCTGGTCCAGCCACATCCGCTGCAACATGTGCCAGTCTTCCGGATGCCGGGCGATGCCCGCCGCCAGACCGTCGGCAATCCGCTGGGTCACCGCCCGCACCCGGGCGTCCAGCGGGGCGCTGTCCTCCTCGGGCAGCTCCAGCGGGCCCTCGATGGCGGCGCGGGCGCCGTCCGGCTCGTACCACAGCGAGGCCACGTAGAGCGGCGCGCCGGTGCGCAGCGCCAGCAGGGCCGGGCCGGCCGGCATCCGGGTCCGGCCGCCGAAGAACTCCACCTCGACGCCCCGGGCGGAGAGGTCCCGGTCGGCGAGCAGCGGCACCACGGCACCCGCCCGCAGCCGGTCCACCAGCACGTCGAACGCCGGCCGGTCGCCCCCGGAGGTGGGCAGGATCTCCATGCCGAGGCCCTGCCGGAAGGCGAGGAAGCGCTTGTAGAGGCCCTCCTGCCTGAGCCGCTCGGCGACCGTGGTGATCGGCCAGCCGTTGGCCGCCACCCAGGCGCCCGCGGCGTCCCAGTTGCCGGCGTGCGGCAGCGCGACCACCGCGCCCCGGCCGGCCGCCACGTCGGCCGCGAGCTTCTCCTGGCCGTCGAGATGGAACCCGGCGAGGATGTCCCGCCGGCTCAGGCTCGGCAGGCGGAACGCCTCCAGCCAGTACCGGGCGTACGACCGCAGGCCGTCGCGGACCAGCCGGTCCAGCTCCGCCTCGGGCAGGTCGGGGCCGACCACCCGGCGCAGGTTGGCGCGCAGCCGCCGCGTACCCCTGCCGTTGCCGCGGTGCGCGCGGTCGGCGCCCGCCCGGAAGGCGGCGGCGACCACGGGCCGGGGCAGCGCGCGGACCAGCCGCCAGCCGGCGACGTAGCCCGCCTCGGTGAGGTTCACTCCCGGCCGACCAGCTGCGCCTGCCGGTACACGTGGGCCATCCGCTGCCCCACGGTGAAGATCGAGACGGCGGCGAGCAGCCAGAGCGCGATCTCCAGGGCCGGGTCGACGCCGAGACCGGTGAGCAGGCCGCCCACCCCGACGATCAGCAGCCGCTCGGTGCGCTCGGCGATGCCCACGTTGCAGGTCATCCCGAGCCCCTCGGCGCGGGCCTTGACGTAGGAGACCAGGCCGCCGGCGGCCAGGCAGAGCAGCGCGGCGGCCACCGCCGAGTGGTCGTGCTCCGTGGCCAGCCAGTAGGCGACCGCGCCGAACACCGCGCTGTCGGCGATGCGGTCCATGCTCGAGTCGAGGAAGGCCCCGAACCGGGTGGAGCCACCGCTCATCCGGGCCATCGTGCCGTCGAGCAGGTCGGTGAGCGCGAAGACCGTGACGATCAACGCGCCGGCGACCAGGTGACCGCGGGCGCCGAAGCCGAGCGCGCCGACGAGCACGCCGACGGTGCCGGTCACGGTGACCGCGTTGGGGGACACACCGGCGCGGAGCAGGCCGCGCGCGACCGGCTCCACGACGCGGGTCATGCCCGCGCGGGCCGTCACTTGGAAGATCTTCGCCATGGCGGTCCCACGATAACGGCCGGCAGCCGTCGGGGACACAGCCGGTCGTCCCGACCCGCCTGGCGCTCTTGTGTCGGCCCGGTTACGGGTGTGAGATCGAGCGTGGGAGGTGAGCCAGCTCACCGGATCACCCGTCCGCCTACCCGTCGTCCAGGAGATCACCGGAAGATATCGCCGCGGTGCCCGCCCGGGCCGCTTCCCCGTCGCGCGCGGCGGTCGCCACCACCACCGGTTGAGGGAGGTGCGCCGCGATGGCGCAAAGGAATGCCGCTTCGGCGAAGAACGAGAAGGGTGTCACCGGCGGCGCGCCGGTGGTGACCGAACCCGGCAGGGTTCGCAACGTGGTGCTCGTCGGGCACTCCGGAGCGGGCAAGACGACTCTGGTCGAGGCGCTGCTCGCGGCCAGCGGCACGATCGGCCGGGCCGGCAGCGTCACCGAGGGCACCACCGTCTGCGACCACGATCCCGCCGCCGTGCGCCAGCAGCGCTCGGTGAGCCTGGCCTGCGCCCCGCTGCTGCACCGCGACGTCAAGGTCAACCTCCTGGACACCCCCGGGTACGGCGACTTCGTCGGCGAGCTGCGCGCCGGGCTGCGGGCCGCCGACGCGGCGCTGTTCGTGGTCTCCGCCGTCGACGGCATGGACGCCGCCACCGCCGCCCTCTGGGAGGAGTGCGCCGCGGTGGACATGCCCCGCGCCGTCGCGGTCACCCGGCTGGACCACCCGCGCGCCGACTTCGACGAGTCGGTGGCCCTCTGCCAGCGGGTCTTCGGCGACAACGTGCTCCCCCTCTACCTGCCGATGCTGGGCGACGACGGCGAGTCGGTCGCCGGCCTCATGGGGCTCATCACGCGGCGCGTCTTCGACTACTCCCAGGGCCTGCCGGCGGCGGTGCGCGAGCCGGACCCGGAGCACCTGCCGGCCATCCTGGAGTCCCGCAACGAGCTGATCGAGGGGATCATCGCCGAGAGCGAGGACGAGACCCTCATGGACCGCTACCTCGGCGGCGAGGAGATCGACATCGAGGTGCTCATCACCGACCTGGAGACGGCGGTCGCCCGCGGCCACTTCTACCCGGTCGTGCCGGTGTGCGCGGAGACCGGCGTGGGGCTGGACGCGCTGCTGGACGGCCTGGTGGCGGCGTTCCCGTCGCCGCTGGAGCACGAGGTGCCCGCGGTCACCGGGGTGGACGGCTCGCCCCGGCCGCCGCTGGCCTGCGACCCCGACGGCCCGCTGGTCGCCGAGGTGGTCAAGACGACCGTGGACCGGCACGTCGGGCGGGTCTCCCTGGTCCGGGTCTTCTCCGGCACGCTCCGCCCCGACCAGGTGGTCCACGTGTCCGGGCACGGCATGGCCGAGCGCGGACACCCCGACCACGACGCCGACGAGCGGGTCGGCCACATCTACAGCCCGCTCGGCGCGACGCTGCGGGAGGTGCCCACGGCGGTGGCCGGTGACCTCTGCGCGATCACCAAGTCGGGCAGCGCGGAGACCGGCGACACCATCTCCGCCAAGGAGGAGCCGCTGCTCGTCGCCCCGTGGGAGATGCCGGAGCCGCTGCTGCCGGTGGCCATCGTGGCGAAGAGCCGGGCCGACGAGGACGCCCTGGCCCGCAACCTGGCCCGGCTCGTCGCCGGCGACCCGACCCTGCGGCTGGACCGCAACCCCGAGACCCACCAGCTGGTGCTCTGGTGCATGGGCGAGGCGCACGCCGACGTGGTGCTCGACCGCCTGCGCGCCGGCGGGGTGGAGCTGGAGACCGAGCCGGTCCGGGTGGCGCTGCGCGAGACGTTCACGGCCGCCGCCAAGGGGCACGGCCGGCACGTCAAGCAGTCCGGCGGCCACGGCCAGTACGCCGTCTGCGACATCGAGGTGACGCCGCTGCCCCGGGGCGGCGGCTTCGAGTTCGTGGACAAGGTGGTCGGCGGCGCCGTGCCCCACAACTACATCCCCTCGGTGGAGAAGGGCGTCCGGGCCCAGATGGAGCGCGGCCTGGTCGGCGGCTACCCGGTGGTGGACCTGCGGGTGAGCCTGTTCGACGGCAAGGCGCACAGCGTCGACTCCTCCGACGCGGCGTTCCAGACGGCGGGCGCGCTCGCCCTGCGCGACGCCGCCGAGAAGGGGCAGCCGACGCTGCTGGAGCCGGTCGACGAGATCACCGTCCGGGTGCCCGACTCGTCGGTGGGCGCCGTGATGGGCGACCTGTCCGGCCGGCGCGGCCGGGTGCTCGGCACCGAGCCGGACCCGGACGCCGAGGGCCGCACCCTGGTCCGCGCCGAGGTCCCCGCCACCGAACTGCTGCGCTACGCCGTCGAGCTGCGCTCGATGACCGCCGGCACGGGCACCTTCCGCCGCGAGTTCGCCCGCTACGAGCCGATGCCCGCCCACCTCGCCGAGCAGGTCCGCAAGGAGGCCGGCGGCCGGTCCTGACCGCGCCACCGTCCCGGACGGCGCAGGCCCCTCCCGGTGGGCGGCATCGGCCAGTGCGGGCGGTCGGCGTCGCGCAGGGCGGCCGCGCGCAGGGCCGCGAGCTGGCGCTCCACCTCGGCGAACTGGTCGGGGGCGAGCGGGCCGCGGTCCAGCGCGGCGGCGTTCTCCTCCACCTGGGCGACGGTGCGGGCGCCGGGGATCGGCACGGCCCGGTCGCTGCGCGCCCAGATCCAGCCGAGCGCGCCCTGGGCCAGGGTCCGGCCGTCGGCGGTCAGCGCGCCGCGGACGGCGGCCACCCGGCGCAGCCACTCCGGGGCGGGCCGGCCGCTGCGGAACCACTCCAGCCAGTTCGGCGCGGTGCCGCGCACGTCGTCGCGGGGCAGCGTGGACTCCGGGGTGTACTTGCCGGTGAGCAGCCCCATCCCGAGCGGCCCCCGGGCCAGGCTGGCCAGGTCGTGCTTCTCGCAGACGGCCAGCATGGCCGGGGCGTCCCGGAGCACCGACAGGCCGTGCTGCACGGCGGCGGCGCCCCGGGCGACCTGGGCGAAGGCGGCCGCCCGGTCGGCCCGGTCGGTGCTCCACCCGTACGCCCGGACCAGGCCGTCGGCGACCAGGGCGTCCAGGGTGCCGATCAGCGCCTCGAACCGGGGCACCGGGAGATCGGCGAGGTGCAACTGGTAGAGGTCGATCCGGTCGGTGTCCAGCCGGCGCAGCGAGTCGACGACCGCGCGCCGCAGGTACTCCGGTGTGGCGTCCTCACCGGTGGCCTGCCGGGTCCGCTCGTCGAAGGTGTAGCCCCACTTCGTGGCGATCACCGCCTCGTCGCGCCGGCCGGCGAGGGCCCGGCCGAGGATCCGCTCGCCGTGCCCGGCGCCGTACGTGTCGGCGGTGTCGAAGAGCGTCACCCCGAGGTCGAGGGCCCGGCGGACCGCACGGACCGACTCGGCGTCGTCCACGACCCCCCAGCCCAGCGGCCGGGCGCCCTCGGCCCACGGGCCGCCGATCGCCCAGCAGCCCATCCCGAGGGCGCTGACCGCGATGCCGCTGCGGCCCAACGGCCGCGTGCTGACTGCCATCGCCGCATCCTGCCACCTTCCCGGGACCCGTGGGCCGCTTCCGCACCCCGGGTGCCGGGCCGGCCGGCGCACGGTCAGTGGGCGCCGGTCGGCCGTGGACGCCGGTCGGCCGGGGGACGGTCAGCGGGCGTACGCGAGCAACACCGGGTCGGCTTGCCCCGCCCAGGCGCCGGTGAGCCGCGCCGGCGCCGGGGCGTCGCCCGGAGCCGGCCGGCGGACCAGGGCCAGCTCCGCCCCGCCGGCCCGGATCAGCGTCGGGTCGCCGTCGACCACCTCGTCGATCAGGTCGAAGGCCGACGGGCTGCCCGACCGGGTGCCGGCCAGCATCATGCTCGGCGCGCGCACCTCGCGCCGGCCGTCGACCTCGAAGTACTCCTCCGCCTGGCCGGCGTCGGCGAGGACGGCGGCAGCGAGGGCCGGCGGGTAGACCGGGTCGCCGCAGGCGTCGTACACCCAGCGCGGGCCGAGCGCGGAGTGGTCGGTGGTGCCGAGCAGCCACGGCTCGGCGCCGGCCAGCGGCGCGCCCCGGTAGGTCAGCGGCACCTGGAGGACCGGTCCGTCGCCGGCCCGCACCAGGATGGTCTCGATGCCGACCTCGCCGGCCGGGTCGTCGAACCGGTAGGCCGCCACGCGGGTGACCTCGGCGCCGGAGGTGCCGGCGAACCAGGGCCGGCCGGGCAGCCAGGCGGCGAGCAGGTCGAGTTTCGAGGGGCGCAGTTCCGCGCGGTGCAGCAGGGCCATGCCCAAGATCGTACTGTCGGGGTCGGGCCGGGGTCGCCCCCGGCCGTCAGGCCGGCCAGGCCTTGGCGAACAGGTCCCGGGTGTCGGCGAGCAGTTGCGGCAGCACCTTCGTCCGGCCGATCACCGGCATGAAGTTCGCGTCGCCGCCCCAGCGCGGCACCACGTGCTGGTGCAGGTGCGCGGCGATGCCCGCGCCGGCCACGCCGCCCTGGTTCATGCCCAGGTTGAACCCGTGCGCGTTGGAGACGTGCCGGACCACCCGCATGGCGTCCTTGGTGAACGCGGCCAGCTCGGCGGTCTCCGGCGCGTCCAGCTCGGTGTAGTCCGCCACGTGCCGGTAGGGGCACACCAGCAGGTGCCCCGGGTTGTAGGGGTAGAGGTTGAGCACCGCGAAGACGTGCTCACCCCGGGCCACCACCAGGCTCTCGTCCGGCGGCCGGCCCGGGGCGAGGCAGAACGGGCAGCCGGTCGGCTTCTCGTACCCGCCCTCGGGCCGGTCCTCGCCCGAGATGTAGGTCATCCGGTGCGGCGTCCAGAGCCGCTCCAGCCCGTCCGCCAGACCGCTGTCGCCGCCGCCGGCGCCGTCGAAGTGCCGTTCCGCCCCAGTCACACGCCGATCCTACGGTCACCGCGGCCGGTCCGGCCCGGCCGGCCGGGCCGCTCAGGTGTTGGGCGTGCCCTCCGCCGACGGGCCCGAGTTGGTCCGCGACTCGGCGACCTCCCGCACGTGGGCCACCGCCTCCTCGACCGGCACGCCGTTGCGCTGCGACCCGTCCCGGTAGCGGAAGGAGACCGTGCCGGCGGCCACGTCGTCGTCCCCGGCGATCACCATGAACGGGATCTTCTGCTGCTGGGCGTTGCGGATCTTCTTCTGCATCCGGTCGTCACCCGCGTCGACCTCGGCCCGGATGCCCTTGCGGCGCAGCGTGGTGACGAAGTCCTGGAGGTAGTCGGTGTGGTCCTCGCGGATCGGGATGCCGACCACCTGCACCGGCGCCAGCCAGGCCGGGAACGCGCCCGCGTAGTGCTCGGTGAGCACGCCGATGAACCGCTCGATCGACCCGAACTTGGCGCAGTGGATCATCACGGGCTGCTGCCGCGTGCCGTCGGCCGCCTGGTACTCCAGCCCGAAGCCCTTCGGCTGGTTGAAGTCGTACTGGATGGTCGACAGCTGCCAGGTGCGGCCGATGGCGTCCTTGGCCTGCACCGAGATCTTCGGGCCGTAGAAGGCCGCGCCGCCCGGATCCGGCACCAGGTCCAGCCCGGTCTCCCGGGCGCACTGCTCCAGCACCGCGGTGGCCGTCGCCCAGTCCTCGTCGGACCCGACGAACTTGTCGAGCCGGGCCTCGTCGCGGGTGGACAGCTCCAGGTAGAAGTCGTCGATGCCGAAGTCCTTGAGCAGGCTCAGCACGAAGTTGAGCAGGTGCTTGATCTCGGCCGGCGCCTGCTCGCGGGTGCAGTAGGAGTGCGAGTCGTCCTGGGTCAGGCCGCGCACCCGGGTCAGCCCGTGGACCACGCCCGACTTCTCGTAGCGGTAGACCGACCCGAACTCGAACAGCCGCATCGGCAGCTCACGGTAGGACCGCCCGCGCGACCGGTAGATCAGGTTGTGCATCGGGCAGTTCATCGCCTTGAGGTAGTAGTCCGCGCCCTCGAGCTCCATGGGCGGGTACATGCCGTCGGCGTAGTACGGCAGATGGCCCGAGGTGTGGAACAGGCCCTCCTTCGAGATGTGCGGGGTCCCGACGTACTGGAAGCCCTCCTCGATGTGGCGGGTGCGGACGTAGTCCTCCATCACCCGCTTGAGCACGCCGCCCTTCGGGTGGAAGACCGCCAGGCCGGAGCCGATCTCGTCGGGGAAGCTGAACAGGTCCAGGTCCGCGCCGAGCTTGCGGTGGTCGCGCCGGGCGGCCTCCTCCAGCAACCGCAGGTACGCCTTCAGCTCGTCCCGGGTCGGCCACGCGGTGCCGTAGACCCGCTGGAGCTGCGGGTTCTTCTCGGAGCCCCGCCAGTAGGCGGCGGCCGAGCGCATCAGCTTGAACGCGCCGATCAGCCGGGTGTTCGGCAGGTGCGGGCCGCGGCACAGGTCCGACCAGCAGACCTTGTCCTCGTTCGCGGCGAGGTTGTCGTAGATGGTCAGCTCGCCGCCGCCCACCTCCATCACCTCGGAGGAGTCCAGCCCCTCACCCTTGACCTCGATCAGCTCCATCTTGAACGGCTCGGCGGCCAGCTCGCCGCGCGCCTCGTCGAGGCTGCTGAAGCGGCGCCGGCGGAACCGCTGGCCGGACTTGACGATCTCCTGCATCCGCTTCTCGAGCTTCGCCAGGTCGTCCGGCTGGAACGGCTTGGCCACCTGGAAGTCGTAGTAGAAGCCGTTCTCGATCGGCGGGCCGATGCCGAGCTTGGCCTCGGGGAACACGTCCTGCACGGCCTGGGCCAGCACGTGCGCGGTGGAGTGGCGCAGCACGTTCAGCCCGTCCGGGCTGTCGAGGGCGACCGGCTCGACGGCGGTCTCCTCGGCCGGCTTCCAGTCGAGGTCGCGCAGCACGCCCTGCGGGTCGCGGACCACCACGATCGCCTTCGGGCCGCTCGTCGGCAGCCCGGCCGCGGCCACCGCGTCGGCCGCCGTCGTCCCGGCGGCGACGACGACGGGGTCGGCCACGACGGGGGTACGGGGTGCGGACACGGTGACTCCTGTCGTCGAACGGGTTCGAATGTGCCGGGTACCGGCTCCTGCGATGCTATCGGTCGCCCGGACCCGCGCCGTCGGCGACGCCGCGCTCCCCGGACCGATCAGTTCCGTCCCGCGTTGAACCTTTCGGCCTTCCCGCCCGAACTACCGGGTGAGGCCGGAGCCGGTTGCCGGCCGTGTCGACACGGATGGGGACGACCATGACGATGACCCGTCGGGGCCGGTGGTGGGCGACGGCGATGCTGGCCGCCACGGTCGGCGGCGCGCTGGGCTGGCCCGGCGCCGCGAGCGCCGCCGAGGTGACCCTCACGACCTCACCGGCCCAGGTGCACCAGGGCGACGCCATCGAACTGGCCGTGGTGCTGCCCGAGGAGCGGGCCGGCAGCCGTACCAGCCGGATCGAGCTGCGGATGCCCGCGGACGCCCCGATCGGCGAGGTCTACCCGCTCTCCGTGCCCGACTGGGCGCCCACCATCACCACCCGCACCCTGGACCAGCCGGTGGCGGGCATCCACGCCTCCGAGCTGAACCAGGTGACCGACGCCGTGACCTGGATCCGCATGCCGGGCACGACGAAGCCGGCCCGGCTCTCGCTCGGCATGGGCCCCATGCCGGCCACCGACAAGCTGACCTTCACGGTGATCCAGACCTACGCCGACGGCACCGTGGTCCGCTGGGCCGACCCGCCCGGCGGCGCGCACCCCGCCCCGACGGTCACCCTGCTGCCCCCGCCGGCGGGCGCCGCCGTGCACGCCGGTCACGGCGAGCCGGTCGCCGAGGCGCCGGTCGAGGCGGCCGCCCCGGCACGGGTCGAGGACGACGGACCGAGCGCCGACCTGCTGCTGGGCGGCGGGCTGCTCGCCGGGCTGGCCGG
>NZ_WBKT01000162.1 GCF_008868175.1 Micromonospora sp. AMSO31t | reverse complement strand
TGGGGGGTTTGGGGCCGGGTTCCTGCTCGGTGATTTCGCCGGAGCGCTGCTCCCGGTCGCCGAACGACTGGCGGACCAGGCGGTTGGCGTCCTCCTGGTCGATGCCGGAGGCCACCAGGAGGTCGCTCGCCGTGGTCCGCACCTGGGCGATCACCACGCTGCCGGAGAATCCCACCCCCTCGGCGTACGCCCGGCCGGCCTCGCTGACCGCGCGTAGCGACCGTTCCCGGGCCTTCTCCGGCTCCTCGCCGACGGCGAACTCGTGCCGCAGCAGGCGGACCGACTCGGCCAGGTGGGCGATCGAGTCGGGCATCGGCTCCGGGATCGGCTCCTCGTCCTCGATCATGGTGACGGAGCGGCGGATGAGCGTGCCGCTGTTCCGCATGGCCCGGTCGATCGGCTCCGCCGCCTCGGCGTAGTGGGTCAGCTCGTCCCGCCGGTGCCAGCGGGCCGGCGAGATGGTGGCGGTCTCCCTGGCGCCCTCGATGGCCTCGGACAGCGCGGCCAGCTCCTCCTTGTTCTCCCGGAGCCGGAACAGCGCCTGCTGGGCCGTCCCCCGGTCCCTGCTGCGCAGCGCCTCCGCGCAGATGTCCAGCTGCCCGGCGAGCAGGTCCAGCGCCGGCCGGGCCGCTCGGTTGATCACGCGGAGCGGGTTGAGTGGCAGCAGGATCGCGGTGACCAGCAGCGCGATGCCGCCGCCGATGAAGGCGTCGACGAAGCGGGGGATCTCCAGGTTCTGCGTCGACGGGCTCAGCGTCACGATCAGCACCGCGGTGGCCGCCGCCTGGATCACGATGGCGACGCTCGCCCCGGCGAAGACGGTCAGCAGGATCGCCGCCGTGACCACCAGGCCGAGCTGCCAGGCGCCGGTGCCGAGGAAGTAGATGAGCAGGTCGCCGACGAAGACCCCGACCGCCACCCCGAGGATCAGCTCGACGGTCCGGCGAAACCGCTGGCCGACCGAGGCGGCCAGGGTGCCCACCGCCGAGATCGGCGCGAACACCGGCTGCGGATTCTTCAGCAGCACATGGGAGACCAGGTAGGCCAGCCCGGCCGCGAGACCCGCCTGGACCGCCAGGCCGCCCGCCGTGCGCACCCGGTGCAGCCGGTCGTGCAGGGTGGCCCTGCTCCGGTGCCGGAGCTGCTCCACGGCCTCGGAGATCCGAGCCCCGTCGACGTCGACCAGTCCCTGGCGCAGCGCGGTACGCCGGAAGAACGGCGGTCGTCGGTCCCGGGCCACGGCCATGGCCGGGACTACCCGTCCCGCCTGCGCTGAATCCTCGGCACCCGGGTGGTGCAGACTGCACGGGGTGGACGAGCTGATCGATCGGTGGCGGAACGCGGCCCGGGCGGCGGGGGCGACCGACCCCGCCGCCGTCGAGCGGGGCGGGGCACGGCTGCTGGCCGGCTGGCGGGAGCCGCACCGGCACTACCACACGGTGAGCCACCTGCGGGCCGTGCTCGACGTGGTCGACGCGTACGCCGGGTCGGCCCGCCGCCCGGATCTGGTCCGGCTGGCGGCGTGGTGCCACGACGCGGTCTACGACCCGCGGGCCGGCGGCGACGCCAACGAGCGGGCCAGCGCCGAGCTGGGCGGGGACCTCCTCGCCGCCGCCGGGCTGCCGGCGGACGCGGTCACCGGGGTACGCCGGCTGGTGCTGCTCACCGCCGGCCACGCGGTCGGGCCGGACGACCCGGACGGGGCCCTGCTCTGCGATGCCGACCTGGCGATCCTGGCCGCGGTGCCCGCCGACTACGACCGCTACGCCGCCGCGGTCCGCCGGGAGTACACCCACGTCGCCGATCCGGACTTCCGCGCCGGCCGGGCCGCCGTGCTGACCGGCCTGCTGGCCCTCCCCGCGCTCTACCGGCTTCCCGAGCCGCGCACCCGCTGGGAGTCCCGGGCCCGCGCCAACCTCACCCGGGAACTCGCGACCCTGCGCTGATCCCGGGGCCCCGCGGCGTCACCGGACCGCCGGGGGCGGGGACCGCGCGGGGCTTGGGGCGGCGCAGGTCGGCGGCGCGGAGCAGGCGCACGATCTCGCGGGACGGGACGAGTCGGGCGCCCAGCCAGACGGCCATCGGGACGCGGTCGGCCGGAAGGTCGTAGTGGTCCCGGTCGAAGCCGCGCCGGGGCAGGCCCAGCGCCTCGGCGAAGGCGTGCAGCTCGGCGTACGAGACATCGCTGACCAGGTGCGACCAGAGCCGCCCCCGCCAGGGCACCGCGGGCGGGTCCAGGTAGAGCATGGCGACCAACGGTACGCCCGGTTGGTCATCCCCGCCGGCACGACCTAGCCTTCCCGGCATGGCCGCCCATCCGCTCCTCGACGACCTGCGGACCGCTCTCGGTGACGCCGCCGTGCTGACCGACCCCGACCTGCTCGCGAACCACGCGCGGGACGAGGCCGACCTGTGCGAGGCGGGCACCCCGCTGGTGGTCGTCCGCCCGCGCGACACCGCGGGGGTGGCGGCGGTGGTCCGCGCGGCGGCCCGGCACGGCGTACCGGTGGTGCCGCAGGGGGCGCGCACCGGGCTGGCCGGCGCGGCGAACGCGGTGGACGGCGCGGTGGTGCTGAGCACCGTGGCGATGGACCGGATCCTGGAGGTCGACCCGGTCAGCCGCATCGCCGTGGTGCAGCCCGGCGTGGTCAACGCGACGCTGGCCGGGGCGGTCCGCGAGCACGGCCTCTGGTACCCGCCCGACCCCGGCTCCTGGGAGTCCTCCACCATCGGCGGCAACGTGGCCACCAACGCCGGTGGGATGTGCTGCGTGAAGTACGGCGTGACCACCGAGTACGTGCTCGGTCTGGAGGTGGTGCTCGCCTCCGGCGAGGTGCTGCGCACCGGCCGCCGCACCGCCAAGGGCGTCGCCGGCTACGACCTGACCCGGCTCTTCGTCGGCTCGGAGGGCACCCTCGGCGTGATCACCGAGGTGACCGTGGCCCTGCGCCCGGCTCCCGAGGAGTCGCTGACCCTGGTCGCGGTCTTCCCCACCACGGCCGCGGCCGGCACCGCCGTCGCCGGGATCGCCGCGCGCGGGCTCACCCCCAGCCTGCTGGAACTGCTGGACCGCACCCACCTGCGGGCCATCGAGGCGTACCGGCCGATGGGCCTGCGGACCGACGCGCAGGCGCTGCTGCTGGCGGCCGTGGACACCGGCTCCCGGGCCGCCGACGACCTGGCCCGGCTCGCCGAGGTGTGCACGGCGGCCGGGGCCGACGAGGTCTACGCCGCCACCGACGCGGCCGAGGCGGCCGCCCTGCTCCAGGCGCGGCGGCTGGCCCACCCGGCCATGGAGAAGTTCGCCGCGGACGCGTTTCCCGGCGGCAACGGCGGCCTGGTCATCGACGACGTGGCGGTGCCGCGGGGTGCGCTGGCGGCACTGCTCGACGGGGTCGCCCGCATCGCCGAGGAGTGCGCCGTGCCGATCGGCGTGGTGGGCCACGCCGGGGACGGCAACATGCACCCGAACATCGTGGTCGACCGGGCCGACCCGGCCAGCCTGGCGCGCGGCCGGCGGGCCTTCGACGAGATCATGCGGCTCGGGCTGGAGCTGGGCGGCACCTGCACCGGCGAGCACGGCGTCGGCCTGCTCAAGCGGGACTGGCTGGCCCGCGAGATCGGCCCGGTCGGCGTCCGCGTGCACCAGGCGATCAGGGCCGCGCTGGACCCGGCGGGGCTGTTCAACCCCGACAAGGTGTGCTGACGCTCAGCCCTTGTCCTCGGCCGGGGTGGCCTGGGTGATCAGCAGCAGGACCTGGTAGGCCACCGGCGGCTTCGGCTCGCCCGGACAGTCCTGGATGGTGATGGTCAGCCCCGGCGGGATGAGCAGGGTCGAGGTCAGGGCGTCGATGCAGCCCTGCTTGTAGTGCCGGGCCTCGTCGGTCTCCCGCGCCAGGGCCGGATCGGCGAGCATGCCCTGCAACCGCTGCGTCTGCTCGGGGGTGAACGCACCGGTCGAGTCGACCCCGTCGCCCGCGCAGTCGCGGCACTGCCACCGCCCGGCCGGGTCCACCTCCAGGGTGCGCGGCGGCCCGCCCGACCCGACCTGCTGCACCAGCGAGACCCGCCGCCCGTCCGGCGTCGGCGGGGCGGCGCTCTCCTTGCCCGGTGTGGTGGCACCCTCGGCCCGACCGAACAGCGAGCAGCCGGACAGGGCGACCGCCAGCAGGACGCCGACGGACACAGCACGGACGCGCGACCAGGATGGGCGAACCACGCGGGGAAACCTACACTTCCGTAGGTAAGCCCGGAACCCTCCGGACCGACGTTACCCGCGGGTCACCGCGACGGCAGTTCCACGCTGTCGCCGTCGCTGCCCCGGTCCGCCGCGAAGCCCCGCACGTCCGGCGCGCCCAGCCGGGCCGCGTCGGCCGCCACGTCGTCCGCCATCAGCTGCGACTGCCGCTCGGCCTCCACCCGGGCCCGGTAGTGGGCCACCTCGCGGGCGCGGGTCACCTCGTCCCAACCCAGCACCGCACCCATCAGCTCGGCGGCGTGCTCCGCCGACTCCAGGCCGCGGTGGCTGGTCTCGATGGAGATCCGGGTACGCCGGGTCAGCACGTCCTCCAGGTGCAGCGCCCCCTCGGCGCGGGCCGCGTACGTCACCTCGGCGGCCAGGTATTCCGGTGCGCCGGCCAGCGGGGACCCGAGCAGCGGATCGGCGTCGACCAGGGCGAGCAGGTCGAGGGTGAGGGTGCCGTAGCGCTCCAGCAGGTGCTCGACCACCCCGACCGGCACCCCGTGCCGGCGGGCCAGGTCGGCCCGGTCCCGCCACATGGCCGCGTACCCGTCGGCGCCGAGGAGCGGCAGGTCGGCCGTGCGCGACGGGCGGGTCCAGCCCAGCCGGTGCACCGCCCGGTCGACCACGTCGGAGGCCATCACCCGGTAGGTCGTGTACTTGCCGCCGGCCACCAGCAGCAGCCCGAGCATCGGCTCGATGACCGCGTGCTCCCGGGAGAGCTTCGAGGTGGAATCCGCCTCGCCGGCCAGCAGGGGGCGCAGCCCGGCGTAGACGCCCTCGATGTCGGCCGTGGTCAGGGGGCGGTCCAGGACCGTGTTGACACGATCCAGCAGGTAGTCGATGTCCTTGGCGGTGGCCGCCGGGTGGGACCGGTCCAGCCGCCAGTCGGTGTCGGTGGTGCCGATGATCCAGTGGCCGCCCCACGGGATGACGAACAGCACGCTCGTGGCGGTACGCAGGATCAGGCCGGCCTCACCGGTGATCGCCGAGCGGGGCACCACCAGGTGCACGCCCTTGGAGGCCCGGACCCGGAAGCCGGGGCGCAGCCCGACGTCGTTGAGCATCCGGGACATGTCGTCGCTCCACACGCCGGTCGCGGCGATCACCGTGCGGGCGTGTACCTCGAACTCGGCGTCCGGCGAGCCGGCCGGTGCCTCCAGGTCGCGGACCCGTACCCCGGTGACCTCCCGGGCCTGCCGGATCAGGCCGACCGCCCGGGCGCTGGTCACCACGGTCGCGCCGAGGCTCGCGGCGGTGCGCGCCAGGGTCACCACCAGGCGGGCGTCGTCGACCTGGCCGTCGTAGTAGCGGATCGCGCCGGCCAGCTTGTCGGGCCGCAGGCTCGGGAAGATCCGGTGGGCGCCCTCCCGGGTCAGGTGCCGGTGCAGCGGCATGCCGCGCCCGCCGCCGAACAGCCCGGCGAAGACGTCGTAGGCGGCGACGCCGGCTCCGTAGTAGGAGCGGCGGAAGAGCCGGCGGGGCAGGTCGCGCAACCCGCCCTCGGCGGGCAGCGGGACCAGGATCGGCACCGGGCGCACCAGGTGCGGGGCGAGCCGGGTGGCGAGCAGCCCGCGCTCGGTCAGCGCCTCGTGCACCAGGTGGAACTCCAGCTGTTCCAGGTAGCGCAGGCCGCCGTGGATCAGCTTGCTGGACCGGCTGGAGGTGCCGGCGGCGTGGTCGCGCGCCTCCACCAGGGCCACCTTCAGGCCGCGCGACGCGGCGTCGAGCGCGGCGCCCGCACCGGTCACGCCACCGCCGATGACCAGCACGTCGAACCGCTCGGCGCGGAGTCGGCGCAGGTCATCGGCGCGGCGCTCGGCGGAGAGCTGACCGGCCGCGGATCGGGACACGTTAGGGTCGCGCACCTGTCCACCGTAACCGGCGCCGCACTCCGGCGGCAGGCACCCGCCGCGCCGTACGGTGAGGGCCATGCAGCCGGGCCTACCCACCGCTCCCGTCCCTCCGTTCCCTCCCCCTCGCCCCGGCACCGGGCCGTGGCCGGTGGTCGCCGCGGCGATGACCGGCGTCTGGGCCGTGCTGGTCACGGTGCCCGGCCAGCTCGTCGGCTGGGTGGTCGACCAGTTGGTGCTGGTCTCCGGCCTGGACCGTTCGGTGGCCGTCTGGCCGGTGGTCGCGCTGGTCACCGTGCTGCTGGTGGGCGCGCCCACGCTGGCGCTCGCGCTGCTGCCCCGCTCCCCCGCGATCCGGGCGACCGGCCGCGCCTGGCTGGCCGGCACGCTCGTGCTCGGCGCGCTGACCCTGCTCCGCGCGCTGCCGCCGGTGCACCACGAGGCGTACCTGGCGGCACTGGCCGCGACCGCCGCGCTGGGCGCGCTGGCTCTCGGGTGGCTGGCCCGCCGCAGGTCCACCCCGCCGGTGCCGGCCGGCACGCCGGCCGGTCCCGGTGGCCGCGGAGGGCGGTTCGGGCCGGTGACGCTGCTGGCGGTGGCCGCCGGGCTCGCCTCGCTGCTGCCCTGGGCGTGGGTGGGCGCGCTGGGCGGCACCCTGGAGACCCTGCTCGCCGGCCTGGCCGCCGCCGCGCTCGGCGCGCTCGCCGGCGTGCTCCTCGGCCCCGCGTTCTGGGCCGCGTTCGCGGTCGGCGCGCCGCCCCGGCCGGCCCGGCTGGTGCTGGTCGGCGGGCTGGTCGCCGGGGTGACCCTGGCGCTGCTGGGCGCCGGGGCCGGTCAGTCCGGCGCGCAACTGCCGGGCCTGCTCCTGCTGCCACCGCTCGGCTTCGTGCTGGGCGCGTTGGAGGCGGCGGCCCGGCACGCCGGCCGGCCGGCCGGGCGCCGGCCGGTGCGCTGGCTGGTCGGCCTCGCGCTGCTGGGCCCGCTGGCGTTCACCGACCCGGAGGAGGTCACGGTCCTGCTGGCGACCACCCGCGACGTCCCGTTCTGGGTCGCGGTCGCGACGGGCGTCGCGTTCGCCGTCGCGGTCCTGCTCGCCGTCGGGTACGGCGTGCTGCTGGCCCGGCCCCGCGCCCGCGCGCCCCGGCGGGGCCTGGCCGGGCTGACGGCCGGCGCCGTGCTCGCCGCCCTCGTCGTGGTGTACGCCGTCCCCGGCCAGCCCGGCCTGCACGGCGAGCGCCTGCTGGTGGTGCTCCACGAGCAGGCCGACCTCACCGGAATCCCCGCCGGGGCGCCCGGTCGCGCCGGCCGGGACGCCCGGGCGGCCGAGGTCTACCGGCGGTTGGTGGCCACGGCCGAACGCAGCCAGGGCGACCTGCGCCGCGAGCTGGACCGGCTGCGCCTGCATCCGACGCCGTACTACCTGGTCAACGCCATCGAGACGGACGGCGGGCCGGCGGGCCGGGCCTGGCTCGCCGGCCGGCCGGAGGTGGCCCGGGTGCTGATCAGCCAGCGGCTGCGCCCGCTGCCGGCGGCGGCGCCCCCGATCCGGGGCGACGTGCCGGCGCCGACCGGCCCGACCTGGAACGTCTCGCTGGTCGGCGCGGACCGGGTCTGGTCGGAGCTGGGCGTGACCGGCGCGGGCGTGGTCGTGGGCAGTTCGGACTCCGGAGTGGACGGCCGGCACCCGGCCCTGGCCGCCGGATTCCGGGGCGGCGACGACTCCTGGTACGACCCCTGGGAGCACCGCCCGACGCCGGCCGACCGGGGCGGCCACGGCACGCACACGGTGGGCAGCGCGGTGGGCCGGAACGGGATCGGGGTGGCCCCGGGCGCGAGCTGGGTCGGCTGCGTCAACCTCGACCGCAACCTGGGCAGCCCGGCGCGCTACCTGGACTGCCTGCAGTTCATGCTGGCCCCGTTCCCGCCCGGCGGGAATCCGCTCACCGACGGGCGGCCGCACCGGGCCCCGGACGTGCTGACCAACTCGTGGGGCTGCCCGCCGGTCGAGGGCTGCGACCCGGGGGCGCTGCGCCCGGCGACCGCCGCGCTGGCCGCGGCCGGCATCCTGGTCGTGGCCGCCGCCGGCAACACCGGCCCGCACTGCGGCTCGATCGCCGACCCGCCGGCGCCGTACCCGGACGTGCTCACGGTCGGCGCGGTCGACCGGGCCCGCCGGCTCACCGAGTTCTCCAGCCGGGGGCCGGCGGCCGGGGGCGCCGCCAAGCCGGACCTGGTCGCGCCGGGCGCCGGGGTGCCGTCGGCGTACCCCGGGGGCGGTTACGCCACCCTGGACGGCACCTCGATGGCGACCCCGCAGGTGGCCGGCGTGGTGGCGCTCATGTGGTCGGCCAACCCGGCGCTGGTCGGCGACCTGGACCGCACCCGGCGCATCCTCACCGACACGGCCACACCGGCCGGGGCGCCCGCCGGCGCGCCCTGCGGCGGCGCCCGGAACCTGGTCGGCGCGGGTCTGGTCGACGCGTACGCGGCGGTCCGCGCCGCGCGGGGTGCGGACCTCGGTTAACAACCCTGTCCATTGACCGGCGGATGACCTAGGGTCGCGTCCATGGACGTGGAGATCATCGAGCTGGGTCCGGACCGCCTGGCCGAGGTCGTCGACCTCTGCTGCCGCGCCCTGGATCTGCCGGAGGACGCCGCCGAGGCGCCGGCCATCGTGGCCACCCTCGCCGACCGCGCGGCGGCCGACCGGCCGGTGCTGCGGCTCGGCGCGGTCCGCGGCGGCACGCTGGTCGGGGTGCTGGTCGGCTCGCTGTCCGCGCGCGATCCGCAGCTCGGTCACGTGGACCTCGTGGCGGTGGCCCCGGAGGAGCGCCGCCAGGGGCTCGGCGGGTCGCTGCTGGCGGAGGCGGAGGCCCGGCTCGCCGGGCTCGGCGCGGCCGAGCTGCTGCTGGCCGGGAACCCGCCGCACTACGCCTGGCCCGGCATCGACGTGCGCTACACCCCGGCGGTCTGCGCCGCGCTGCGGCTGGGCTACCGCCAGGACCGGACGGCCTGGAACATGACCGCCGACCTCGGCGAGGGCTCGGCGGCGCTGCGTTCCACGGAGGCCGCCGAGCAGCGGCTGGCCGGGCGGGGCGTGACCGTACGCCGGGCCGAACCGGCTGACCTGCCGGCGCTGGCCGAGTTCGCCCGCACCACCTTCGGTGGCACCTGGGACGGTGAGCTGGCCGGCTCGGTCGGCCGGCCGGACGCGGGCGCGCACCTGGCCGAGCGGGACGGCGAGATCCTCGGCTTCGCCGCGTACGGGTCGTCGCGGCCGAGCTGGTTCGGGCCGATGGGGACCGCGCCGGCGGCCGAGGGCTCGGGGATCGGCGGGGTGCTGCTCCGGCGCTGCCTGCGCGACCAGGCGGCGGCCGGGTTCGGGGCGGCGCAGATCGGCTGGGTGGGCCCGGTGCCGTTCTACTCGGGGGCCGCTGGCGCGCGGATCGAGCGGGTGTTCTTCCTGTACCGGAAGGCACTGAACGGACAGAAGTAATTAAAGTTACATAGACGGCAATAATGCCGTTCGGCCTCCTCTGTCATCGACCGGCCCCTACGGTCGGGGATTAGAGGAGGCGGGCATGACCACGGACGACGAACGGACCGACGACCAGCCGGCGAGCTGGCGACCGGTCGGCGAGCTTCCCGGCCAGCTGCCGTTCGACCGGCTCGACTTCGGCGACGCCGAACAGCTCGCGGAAATGACCGGGGCGGACGGGCCCTCGGCCGAGGAACCACTGCAACCGGTGGACGAACCGATCCGGCTCACACCGCCCTACGACCGGGCACACAAGCGACGCAACCAACGTCGACTGCCGACCTGAGACAGCAAAAGGGGGCGGACCGCTGACGCGGCCCGCCCCCTTTCGGCGTGCTGGGTGGAGCTGGACTCAGAAGTCCATCTCCCCGCCACCCGGGCCAGCCGGGGCGGCCGGGGTCTTCTCCGGCTTGTCCGCCACGACGGCCTCGGTGGTGAGGAACAGCGCGGCGATCGAGGCGGCGTTCTGCAGCGCGGAACGCGTCACCTTGGCCGGGTCGATGATGCCCGCGGCCAGCAGGTCCACGTACTCGCCGGTCGCGGCGTTGAGGCCGTGACCCGGGTCGAGGTTGCGGACCCGCTCGACGACGACGCCACCCTCGAGGCCGGCGTTGACGGCGATCTGCCGCAGCGGGGCGTCCAGCGCGATCTTGACGATCTGCGCGCCGGTCGCCTCGTCGCCGGCCAGGTCCAGCTTGTCGAAGGCGGTCTTGCCGGCCTGCACCAGCGCGACGCCACCACCCGGGACGATGCCCTCCTCGACGGCGGCCTTCGCGTTGCGGACGGCGTCCTCGATGCGGTGCTTGCGCTCCTTCAGCTCGACCTCGGTGGCCGCGCCGACCTTGATCACCGCAACACCGCCGGCCAGCTTGGCCAGACGCTCCTGCAGCTTCTCGCGGTCGTAGTCGGAGTCGCTCTTCTCGATCTCGGCCCGGATCTGGTTGACCCGGCCCTGGATCTGGTCGGCGTCGCCGGCACCGTCGACGATGGTGGTCTCGTCCTTGGTCACCACGACCTTGCGGGCGCGGCCCAGCATGTCGAGGCTGACGGCGTCGAGCTTGAGGCCGACCTCCTCGCTGATGACCTGACCACCGGTGAGGATGGCGATGTCGGCCAGCATGGCCTTGCGGCGGTCACCGAAGCCCGGCGCCTTGACGGCGACCGACTTGAAGGTGCCGCGGACCTTGTTGACCACCAGGGTCGCCAGGGCCTCGCCCTCGATGTCCTCGGAGATGATCAGCAGCGGCTTGCCCGACTGCATGACCTTCTCGAGGATCGGGAGCAGGTCCTTCACCGACGAGATCTTGCTGTTGACGATCAGGAGGTACGGGTCGTCGAAGACGGCCTCCATACGCTCCGGGTCGGTCATGAAGTAGGCGGAGATGTAGCCCTTGTCGAAGCGCATGCCCTCGGTGAGCTCGAGCTCGAGGCCGAAGGTGTTGCTCTCCTCGACGGTGATGACGCCTTCCTTGCCCACCTTGTCCATCGCCTCGGCGATGATCTCACCGACGCTGGGGTCAGCGGCGGAGATGGAGGCGGTGGAGGCGATCTGCTCCTTGGTCTCCACGTCCTTGGCGAGCTTCAGCAGCTCCTCCGAGACGTTGGCCACGGCGGCCTCGATGCCCCGCTTCAGGGCCATCGGGTTGGCGCCGGCGGCCACGTTGCGCAGGCCCTCACGGACCAGGGCCTGGGCCAGGACGGTCGCCGTCGTCGTGCCGTCACCGGCCACGTCGTCGGTCTTCTTCGCGACCTCCTTGACCAGCTCGGCGCCGATCTTCTCGTAGGGGTCCTCGAGCTCGATCTCCTTGGCGATGCTCACACCATCGTTGGTGATGGTGGGGGCACCCCACTTCTTCTCGAGCACGACGTTGCGGCCCTTGGGGCCGAGGGTCACCTTCACGGCGTCGGCGAGCTGGTTCATGCCCCGCTCGAGGCCGCGGCGCGCCTCTTCGTCGAACGCGATCATCTTGGCCATACGGCGTTGTCCTCCTGGACACTCACGGGCCACCCGAGGGTTCCCCGGATGGGCCGTCTGGTGTACGCACCTTGGGACGTCGCCACCTGGCGACGACGACGTCTCCTCGGTCGGGCCGGACAGCCCGCGACGACCGGCCCCGTGCCGCTCCGGCGCCATCTCGGCACCGGATCGGCCGTGGCCCTACCGCCCCGACCATTGGCACTCACCGTACGCGAGTGCCAATGACTTGTTTAGCACTCTCCCTAGCCGAGTGCAAGCACGCTGCCCCCGCTCAGCCGAGTTCCGCGGCCAGCCGGGCGGCGTTCACCGGGCCTTCGTGGGCCCGCTGTTCGGCGTAGGTGGCGACCAGCCCGACGAGCTGCGCCAGGTAGGCCGGTGTCGCCAGCACGGCGCCCACCACGGCCAGCGTCACCGCGCCCGCGGCGGTGCCCGGCGCGCCCATCGGGTCGACCCCGAAGACGAGCTGGTTGACCAGCCCCAGCACGCCGTCCAGCACGGCGGCGGCGACCAGCACGCAGATGACCAGCGCCACCCGCCCCAGCACCATGCCGAACCGCTGGTGGAACATCCGCCAGGCCCGGCCGATCGGCTCCTGCCGCTCGAACAGGTAGATCGGGCCGAACAGGGCGAATGCGAACGCCGCGTAGAGGCCGGGCAGCAGGCAGAAGCAGGCGCCGACCGTGATCAGCAGCGAGGCCACGATGGTCCAGCCCCAGAGGCCGAGGGCGCGTCGCACACCGTAGCGGAGCGCCGCGCCGACCCCGACCGGCTCCCCGGCCGCCTGGCGGGCGACCACCCAGGTGCCGGCGGCCCAGCCGGCGCTCTGCAGCGGGCCGAAGATCAGGGCGGCGAGGAGCACCGCGCCGTAGAAGGCGAACACGTGCTCGAAGTAGCCGCTGGGCAGCACCGGCGTGCCGTCCGCGCCGGTGACCGGCTGCTCCGTCGGGGCGAGGGCGAGGGAGATGACCGCGATCACCGTGGCCGGGACGGTCTGGGTGAGCAGCATGATCGGCAGGAGCTGCCGCCAGCCGCGCCGCAGCGCGCCCCCGCACCGGCTGAACCAGCCGCCGACGCCCGCGTGCGGCGGGGTGACCAGCGGATCCTGCGGGTCGAAACCCGGGTGCCAGCCGTACGGCTGGCCGGGCAGCGGGTAGCCGGGGTAGGCCGCGCCGGGCAGCGGAGCGCCACCGGCCGGCCCGGCCCAGCCCTGCGGCGGCCCGGCCGGGTACGCCGGGTAGGGGCCCCAGGGCTGCCCGGTCGGGTACGGGTCCCAGGGCTGCCCGGCCGGGTACGGGTCCCCGGGCTGGGCGGCGGCGCCGGGCTGGCCGGGTGCGGTGAACCCACCGGGACCGACCTGCGAGCCGGCCGGGGCGGACGGGCCGGCTCGCAGGTCG
>NZ_WBKT01000161.1 GCF_008868175.1 Micromonospora sp. AMSO31t | reverse complement strand
CCGCCTCCCGGCGGCCAGCCTCCGTCGGGCGGCTACCCACCCCCCGGCGGCTATCCCCCGCCGGGCGGCGGCTACCCGGGCGGCGGCGCCTACGGGCCGCCCGCCGGCTACGCCAACAACGACGACAAGACCTGGGCCCTCGTCGCGCACTTCGGCGGGGCGGCGGCGATGTTCGTCAGCGGCGGCGTGCTGGGGTGGCTTCCCCCACTGGTCGCCATGCTGGCGCGGGGCAACCAGTCCCCGACCGTGCGCCAGCACGCGGTCTCGGCGCTCAACTTCCAGCTGGTGTGGTCGATCGTGGGCGTCGTCGGCTGGATCCTGAGCTGCATCCTCGTCGGGTTCCTCGCCGTCGGCGCGGCCGTCATCATCGGCGTGGTGTTCGGCATCATGGCCGGCGTGAAGGCCAACGAGGGGCAGCCCTACCGCTACCCGATGTCGGCCAACCTGATCAAGTGACCCCGACCCGGCCGGCCCTCCCAGGCCGGCCGGGCCCGGTCAGGGCAGCAGGTCGCGGACGACCGCGTCGGCGAGCAGCCGGCCGCGCAGGGTCAGCACCGCCCGCCCGGCGGCGTACGCGCCGGCGTCCAGCAGGCCGTCGACCCGGGCCCGCTCGGCGCCCGCCCGGCCCGCCTCGTCGAGCCCGGACAGGGGCAGCCCGTCGGCGAGCCGCAGCCGCAGCATCACGTCCTCCATGTGCGCCTCGTCCGGCGTGAGCAGCTCCCGGGCCAGGCCGGGCGACTCCCCGGCGGCCAGCCGCTGCGCGTACGCGGTCGGGTGCTTGACGTTCCACCAGCGCACCCCGCCGACGTGGCTGTGCGCCCCCGGGCCCAGGCCCCACCAGTCGGCGCCGGCCCAGTAGAGCAGGTTGTGCCGGCACCGGGCCGCGTCGGAACGGGCCCAGTTGGAGACCTCGTACCAGGAGAAGCCGGCCGTGGCGAGGGCCGCCTCCGCGGCCAGGTAGCGGTCCGCCGCCACGTCGTCACTGGGGTACGGCAGCTCGCCGCGGCGCATCCGCGCGGCCAGCCGGGTGCCGTCCTCCACGATCAGGGCGTACGCGCTGACGTGGTCCACCCCCGCGGCGACCACCTGGTCCAGCGAGGCGGCGAAGTCCTCGGCGCTCTCCCCCGGCGTGCCGTAGATCAGGTCCAGGTTCACGTGGTCGAACCCGGCGTCCCGCGCCTCCAGCGCGGCGGCGGTGGCCCGGCCGGCGCTGTGCTGCCGGTCGAGGATCGCCAGCACCCCGGGCGCTGCGGACTGCATGCCCAGCGAGATCCGGGTGTAGCCGGCGGCCCGCAGCGTCCTGAGCGACTCCGGGGTGACCGTCTCGGGGTTGGCCTCGGTGGTCACCTCGGCGTCGGCGGCCAGCCCCCACGTGCGGTCGATGCCGTCGAGGATCCGGGCCAGGTCGTCGGCCGGGAGCAGGGTGGGCGTGCCGCCGCCCACGAAGACGGTGTCCACCCGGGGCGGCGGGCTGTCGCCCAGCGCCCGGCCGGCGAGGGCCAGCTCGGCCAGCACGGTGTCGGCGTACGTCTCCCGGCTGCCCCCGCCGCCCAGCTCGGCGGCCGTGTAGGTGTTGAAGTCGCAGTAGCCGCACCGGCTGGCGCAGAACGGGACGTGCACGTACACGCCGAAGCCGCGCTCGCCGACGGCGCGGCGGGCGGCAGCGGGCAGCGCCCCGTCGCGCGGGACGGGTTCGCCTTCTGGAAGGACGCCGGGCATGGCCACTAGTGTGCCCGGCATGACCTCTCCGGACGCTCTCGTGCGGGTCGCCACGGCCCGTGGGGTGACCACCCTCACCCTGGACAGCCCGCACAACCGCAACGCGCTCTCCACCCCGCTGATGACCGAGCTGCTGGCCGGGCTGGCCGCGGCGGTCGCCGACGACGCGGTCCGGGCCGTCGTGCTGGACCACACCGGCCCGGTGTTCTGCTCCGGGGCCGACCTGAAGGAGACGGCCGCCGCGTACGCCAGCGGGACCGTGCCGGCCGGGATGCTGGGCGACGTGCTGGTCGCGGTCCGGGAGTGCCCGAAGCCGGTGCTCGCGAAGGTGGCCGGGCCGGCGCGGGCCGGCGGGCTGGGCCTGATCGCCGCCGCGGACCTCGCGGTCTGCGCCGAGGAGGCCACGTTCGCCTTCACCGAGGTCCGGATCGGGGTGATCCCGGCGGTGATCTCAGCGACCGTGCTGCCCCGGCTGCATCCCCGGGCCGCCGCCGAGCTGTACCTGACCGGCGACACCTTCGACGGCCGGCGGGCCGCCGCGATCGGCCTGGTCACCGCCGCCGTGCCGGCGGACGCGCTGGACGACGCGGTGGAGCGCTACCGCGCCTCGCTCGTGAAGGGCGCGCCGAAGGCCCTCGCCGGCGCCAAGGAGCTGCTGCGGCGGCCGGCCGCCACCGACCTGCGGGCCGAGATCGCCGAGTTGGCCGGGCTCTCCACCGGGTACTTCCTCTCCGCCGAGGGCCGGGAGGGCGTCCTCGCGTTCCGGGAGAAGCGGCCCGCGGCCTGGGTGCCGGCCGGAGACTGAGGTCGGAGGTGCGGTGTCGGCTACGGACCGTGAGGCGTCCGGTCGGCCGACCCGGATACGCGAGTGGCCGACGTACGCTTGGCGGGCTGTCGGGACTGGGGGTGCGGGTGCGGACGCGAGCGGCGATCGTGGCATCGGGTGTGGTGGTGGCGGTGCTGGCCCTGCTCGGCGTGTGGTTCGTCGCGAAGCAGTTCGGCCATCACCTGCGGCTGCCGCTGGCCAGCCGGACCTGCACCGTCCAGGCCGACGGCGAGGTCGTGCTCAGCGCCGACCAGATGGCCAACGCGGCCACTATCGCGGCGATCGGCGCGCAGCGCGGGATGCCCGAGCGGGCCGTGGTGGTGGCGCTGGCGACGGCCTACCAGGAGTCGCACCTGCGCAACATCGCCCACGGCGACCGGGACTCGCTCGGCCTGTTCCAGCAGCGGCCGAGCCAGGGCTGGGGCACCCCCGAGGAGATCCGCGACCCGCGCTACGCCGCGAAGAAGTTCTACGCCGCGCTCAAGAAGGTCAAGGGCTGGGAGAAGCTGCGGGTGACCGAGGCCGCCCAGCGGGTGCAGCGGTCGGCCTACCCCGAGGCGTACGAGAAGTGGGCCGACGAGTCGCAGGTGCTGACCCGCGCCCTGCTCGGGGACGCGACCGGCGCAGTGGCCTGCACGGTCGGCCCCACGCCGACGATGCGCGGCCCGGCCGCGGCCAGCGCCCTGATGCAGAGCCTGGCCCTGGACTGGGGCCTGCCGGAGCTGAGTTCGGGCACCGACCTGACCGGGCTGACCGTGCCGGCCGCCGACAGCCGCAACGGCTGGCGGTACGCCCACTGGCTGGTCTCACACGCCGACGACCACGGGGTGAAATCGGTCCGCTTCGGCGGCCTGGAGTGGACGGCCGAGCAGGGCACCTGGGCCAGGGTGAAGGGCGACCCGGCGAGCCAGGTGCTGGCCGAGGTCTTCGCCGCGGCCTGAGCGTCGATCAGGCGACGGTCCCCAGCCGGCGGCGGACCTTCGCCCGCACCGACTCGGGCAGGTCCGGCACGTCGAGCAGGCGCGGCAGCAGTTCCGGTTCCAGGGTGGTCGCCCGGAACACCTCGCCGATCGTGATCCCGTGCGCCGGCCGGTCGACCACCTCGACGGGATCGCCCGCGCCCACCTCGCCCTCGCGCAGCACCCGCAGGTACGTCCCGGGCGCGCCGTGGACCGTGAACCGCTTGATCAGATCGGGCATGCCCCAGAACCCGGCGAAGGTGCGGCACGGGGTGCGTGGCTTGGTCACCTGCAGCAGCGCGGAGCCGACCGCCCAGCACTCGCCGATCACCGCCCCCGTGACGTCCACGGCCCAGGTGGTGAGGTTCTCGCCGAAGGCGCCCGGCCGCAGCTCCCGGCCCAGCTCGCCGGCCCACCAACCGGCGTCCTCCTCGGCGTACGCGTAGACCGCCTGGTCGGGGCCGCCGTGGTGGGCCCGCTCGCCGATGAAGTCACCGGCGACGCCGGCGAGGCGGATCTCCACCCGGCCGTCGACCGGCCGCTTGTCGATGCCGCTGCGACCGCTCGGGTCGCCCGCCCACTCCGCCTCGGTCACCGCACCGATGTTCACCGCCGCCAGCCTGCCCGTCATGGCGGCCAGCCTAGGGGCCGCCATCGGGTGCGGGAAAACGGGTTCCTCCCCGGCACCCGGCGGACCGGTCAGCCCTTGACCGCCCCGGCGACCAGGCCGGAGACCATCCGGCGCTGGACCAGCAGGAAGAAGACGATCACCGGCAGGGTGAACAGCGTCGAGGCGGCCATCACCGAACCCCAGGCGGTGTCGTCCCGCCCGAAGAAGAACGTCATGGCCACCGGCAGCGTGTACTTGTTCTGGTCGTTGACGAAGGTCAACGCGAAGATCAGCTCGTTCCAGGCGGTGATGAAGGAGAAGATGCTGGTCGCCACGAGGCCGGGAGCGACCAGCGGGAAGAGCACCTTGCGGAACGTCTGGGCCCGGCTGGCCCCGTCGATCGCCGCCGCCTCCTCCAGCTCCTTGGGCACCGCGGCCACGAAGCCGCGCAGCATCCAGACCGCGAACGGCAGCGAGAAGCCGAGGTAGGTCAGGATCAGGCTGGGCAGGGTGTTGTAGAGGCCGAGCCGCTGGATCATCAGGAACAGCGGGATGACCAGCGCCTCCAGCGGGATCATCTGCACCACCAGCAGCAGGATCAGGAAGGTGGTGCGCAGTTTGAACCGGAACCGGGCCACCGCGGTCGCGGCGAGCAGCGCGACGAGCCCGCTCAGCACCACGGTGGCCACCGCGACCAGCGCGCTGTTGAGGAAGAAGTCCGTGAAGGTCACGCCCGGGATGAGGTTGCCGGTGAGGATCTCCCGGTAGTGCTCCAGGGTCGGCTCCGCCGGCACGGGGCGCGGCGTGGCCGAGAAGATCTCCTTGTTGGGCTTCAGCGAGGTGGCGACCATCCAGTAGACCGGGAAGGCCGCGAAGAGCGCGACCAACAGGCCGGCGCCGTTGAGGGCGATCTTCTTCACGACTCGTCCTCCTGCCGGAGCACCATACGGACGTACACGCCGGTCACCACCAGCAGGATCAGGGTGAGGATGACGGCGATCGCGGAGCCCAGCCCGTACTTGGGCGGCGGTGAGAACGCCTCCGCGTACGAGTAGATCGACAGCATGAACGTCGACCGGTCCTGGGTGCCGCCGGCCAGCACGAACTGCTGGGTGAAGACCTTGAAGTCCCAGATCGTGGAGAGCACCACGAGGATGCCGAAGACCGGCCGCAGCATCGGAAAGGTCACCGACCAGAAGACCCGCCACGGGCCGGCCCCGTCCACCCGGGCGGCCTCCTGCAGCTCGCTCGGCACGCTCTTCAGCCCGGCCAGCACGCTGACGGCGATGAACGGGAACGAGTGCCAGACCACCACGAGGGTCAGGATGCCGAAGAAGAGCAGCGGGTCGTTGAACCAGCCGTAGCCGGTCCAGTCGCTGCGCCCGAACAGGGCCGTGGAGAGCCCGTCCGGAAGCTTGTTGAACAGCCAGGTCACCAGGCCGCTGGTGTCGTCGAAGATCCACTTCCAGACGATGGTGCCGGTCAGTGCCGGGGTGGCCCAGGCCAGCATCACGCAGCTCGCCACGAACGTGGCCATCTTCTTCCCGAGCCGGTTGAGCAGCAGCCCGACCAGGGTGCCGAGGATCATGGTGAGCACCACGTTGGCCACGGCGAAGAGCACGGTGTTGCGCAGCACCGTACGGAAGAACGGGTCGCCGAGGATCTGCGCGTAGTTGGCCAGGCCCACCCACGGCCACTCGCGGTCCCCCCGCAGCTGCCGGACGCTGTCCAGCTTGTAGAAGGACATCATCACGACCTGGCCGAGCGGCCAGAGCAGCAGCACCGCGATGATCGCCAGGCAGGGCAGGAGCAGCAGGTACGGGAGGCGGTCCACACGGCGGCGCCGCCGCGCGGGGGTCTCCCGCGCGGCGGCTTCGCTGGTGGCCTCGGTCAGCGTGGTCACTTGGCGTTGAGGATGCTTTCCATCTCGGTGGCCGCGTCGGCGGTGGCCTTCTCGACCGTCTTCTGGCCCTTGATGACCGAGCTGTTCATGGCCTGGGTCACCGTCTTGGTCCGGCTCACCTCCACCCACTTCGGGGTGAGCGGGGTCAGCTTGGTGTTCTGCATGGCGGTGGCGAACGCCGCCATCACCTTGTCGTTGGCGTAGGTGCCGCCGCTGACCAGGTCCTTGTAGACCGGGAAGAAGCCGAGGCTGCTGGCGAACTCCTGGTCCTTCTGCTTGCTGAGCAGCACGGTCAGGTAGTCCCAGGCCAGGGCCTGCCGCTTGCTGTCCTTCCAGAGCGCGATGTCGGAGCCGCCGGCGAAGGCCGGGGCGGCCGTGCCGTCCGGACCCGGGATGGGGAACGTGCCCCACACCTTCTCGATGTCCGGGTTGTCCTTCTTCATGGCGCCGCCCTGCCAGCTACCGGCGAACGCCATGGCGGCCTTGCCGGTGGCGAACTGGGTGCGGGCGTCGACCTCGTTCCAGGCGGCGGCGGCCGGCGGGGCCACCTTGTGCACGGTCACCAGGTCGGTCCAGAACTTGACCGCCTTCTGCGCCTCCGGCGTGTTGTAGCCGGACTTCCAGCTGTCGCCGTCCTTGGTGGCGATCTCCGCGCCGGCCGCCCAGAGGAACGAGTAGAACGGCAGCTCGGAGTTGCCCGGCAGGGCGATGCCGTAGGTGCCCGGCTTCTTGGCCTGGACGGCCTTGGCGACGGTGACCAGCTCGTCCCAGGTCGTCGGCGGCTTCACGCCCGCCTCGGCGAACCAGTCGGTGCGGTAGTAGATGCCCCGCACGCCGGCGTACCACGGGACGCCGTACTGCTTACCGTCGAGCTGGGCGTTCTTCACCAGGTCGGGAAGGATGTCCTTGCCCTCGGACCAGCCGTTGAACTTCTCCGTGACGTCGGCGAGGGCTTCCTGCGCCGCCCAGCCCTGGGTCTCGGTGTTGCCCAGCTCGGTGACGTCGGGTCCCTCCCCGCCGGCGAGCGCGGCCTGGAACTTCTTCGGCGCCTCGAGCCAGGGGATGTACTGCACCACGACGTCGGTCTCGGGGTGCTTCTTCTTGAACTCCGCCTCGACGCCGTCGAGGAACTTGGTCTGGGCGTCGCCGCCCTCACCCATCATCCAGACCGTGAGCTTGCTGTTGTCGGCGGCCTTGTCGTCGTCGCCGGAGCCACCGCACCCGGAGAGCACCATCGCGGCCGAGGCCACGATGGCGGTGACCGGGGCCAGCCGCTTCCACCTGTTCACGCCATATCTCCCTCGGGGCGTTTGGCATTAACCTTCTCCGCCGCACCTTAGTAGGAAAATTTCCTTTACAACAGGGGGTACTCGCGGCGGGCGGCCGAGGCGACGGTATCGCAGCCGCGGGCCCGGGCGGCAGGGGTGCCGTCCGGGCAGCTCAGGGCAGACGAAGGCGGGCGCCCGACCGATTGGTCGGGCGCCCGCCGGCGCGTTTCGGGTTGGGGGTCAGTAGCGCGAGACGCCGCGGCGGCGCCCCACACCGGCCACCAGGGCCACGCCGATGGCGGCGAACAGAACCTGCAGCAGCAGCTCCCGCCAGTCGATGCCGGACGTGTCGGCGAAGCCCGACGCCCGGGCGACGATCGTGCCCAGCAGCGCGGCGCCGACGCCGATCAGCATGTGCAGCCACATCGGCATGTTCTGGCGGCCCGGGACGACCAGGCGGCCCAGAGCGCCGACGATCAGACCAACGATGAGCGCGGTGATGATGCCCCAAACGGTGAGCTCCACGGTCGCCCTCCTTCTTCTGAATGAGTCACACGATGTCGTGTGGTTCCTGTCGTGACCGCTAAGTTCCCGACCCGCCGAAAATCCAAACCGACTCCGGTGACGAATTGCTCGCAAGGGCTCTGAGCTGGGATTTCCCGGCCGGATCCGGGCGCGGGGAAAGCATTTTGCCGGTCCTTGGGCGGCTGACCGGGTTCAATGCCCGAACGCCAGCGGGCGCCCGACCGACCGGTCGGGCGCCTGCTGAGGCGTTTCGGGGTGCGTCAGTAGCGCGAGACGCTGCGGCGGCGACCCACGCCGGCCACCAGGGCGACGGCGATGGCGGCCAGCACGACCTGGACCAGCAGCTCCATCCAGTCGATGCCGGAGGTCTCGGTGGCGATGCCGAGGGCGCGGGCCAGGACGGTGCCCAGCAGCGCGGCGCCGACGCCGATCAGCATGTGCAGCCACATCGGCATGTTCTGGCGGCCCGGCACGACCAGGCGGCCCAGCGCGCCGACGATCAGACCAACGACGAGCGCGGTGATGATGCCCCAGACGGTGAGGTCCACGGTCTTCTCCTTCTAAGAAGTTTCACACGGTCTGTGTGGTTCCTGTCGTGACCGGTAAGTTCCCGACCCGCCAAAAAACCAAACCGGCCCGCGCCCGGGGCCGCCGCACGCCGGCTCTCCGCCGACGGTGATCACGCAGGTGGGAGCGGTCCCGGCGGGGAGAAAAAATCTCCGGGTACGCGGAACGGCCGGCGGCCCGCTCGTGCGGGACGCCGGCCGTGTGGCGCGCGGCGTTACTTCTTGCCGGCGGCCTTGCCGTCACCGGAGTCGGAGGAGAGCGCGGCGATGAAGGCCTCCTGGGGGACCTCCACCCGGCCCACCATCTTCATCCGCTTCTTGCCCTCCTTCTGCTTCTCCAGCAGCTTGCGCTTCCGGCTGATGTCACCGCCGTAGCACTTGGCGAGCACGTCCTTGCGGATGGCGCGGATGGTCTCCCGGGCGATCACCCGGCTGCCGATGGCCGCCTGGATGGGCACCTCGAACTGCTGGCGCGGGATCAGCGTGCGCAGCTTCGCCGCGATCGTCGTGCCGTAGTTGTACGCCTTGTCCTTGTGCACGATCGCGCTGAACGCGTCCACCGGCTCGCCGTGCAGCAGGATGTCGACCTTCACCAGGTCGGACGCCTGCTCGCCGGAGGTCTCGTAGTCCAGCGACGCGTAGCCCTTGGTGCGGCTCTTGAGCTGGTCGAAGAAGTCGAAGATGATCTCGGCCAGCGGCAGGGTGTAGCGCAGCTCCACCCGGTCGGCGGAGAGGTAGTCCATGCCGAGCAGGCTGCCCCGGCGGCCCTGGCACAGCTCCATCACCGCGCCGACGTAGTCGTTCGGGGTGAGCACGGTGGCCCGCACCGTCGGCTCGTACACCTCGGCGATCTTGCCGGTCGGGTATTCGCTCGGGTTGGTCACCACGATCTCCTCGCCGTCCTCCTGCATGGCGCGGTAGACCACGTTCGGCGCCGTGGAGATGAGGTCGAGGTTGAACTCCCGCTCCAGCCGCTCCCGGATGATCTCCAGGTGCAGCAGGCCGAGGAAGCCGCAGCGGAAGCCGAAGCCGAGCGCGCCCGACGTCTCCGGCTCGTACACCAGGGCGGCGTCGTTCAGCTTGAGCTTGTCCAGCGCCTCACGGAGGTTGGGATAGTCGGACCCGTCGATCGGGTAGAGGCCGGAGTAGACCATCGGCTTCGGGTCCTTGTAGCCGCCGAGCGCCTCCTTGGCCGGATTGGCGTTGATGGTGACCGTGTCGCCGACCCGGGACTGGCGGACGTCCTTCACGCCGGTGATCAGGTAGCCCACCTCGCCGACGCCGAGCGCGTCGGCCTTCACCATCTCCGGGGAGATGACGCCGATCTCCAGCAGCTCGTGGACGGCGCCCGTGGACATCATCTTGATCCGGTCCCGGGCGCTGATCAGCCCGTCGATCACCCGGACGTACGTGACCACGCCCCGGTAGACGTCGTAGACGGAGTCGAAGATCATGGCGCGGGCCGGGGCGTCGGCCTTGCCGACCGGCGGCACGAACTGCCGGACGATCTCGTCGAGCAGGTGCGGCACGCCCTCACCGGTCTTGCCGGAGACCCGGATGCAGTCCGCCGGGTCGCCGCCGATCAGGTGGGCCAGTTCCTCGGCGTACTTCTCCGGCTGGGCGGCCGGCAGGTCGATCTTGTTGAGGACCGGGATGATGTGCAGGTCGTTCTCGAGCGCCAGGTAGAGGTTGGCCAGCGTCTGCGCCTCGATGCCCTGGGCGGCGTCGACCAGCAGGATGGCGCCCTCGCAGGCCGCCAGGGACCGGGACACCTCGTAGGTGAAGTCCACGTGGCCCGGGGTGTCGATCATGTTGAGCACGGCGGACTCGCCGGTCCGGTCGCCCTCCCGGATGGTCCACGGCATCCGGACGGCCTGGCTCTTGATGGTGATGCCGCGCTCGCGCTCGATGTCCATCCGGTCGAGATACTGGGCGCGCATCTGCCGAGGGTCGACCACGCCGGTGAGCTGCAGCATCCGGTCGGCCAGCGTCGACTTCCCGTGGTCGATGTGAGCGATGATGCAGAAGTTCCTGATGCGCGCCGGGTCGGTGGCACCAGGAGCGTTCGCGCCGGGATCGAGCGTCGGTGGCACAGCGGTCCGTTCTGGTCGGCTGACGTGAGCGGGCCGGCGCGCGCCGGCCCCCTCTATGCTCCCACGTCGCCCGGGGCGTGCCGGTGCTCCCCCGTCACTCCTCCGGCGTCACTCCTCCGGCGTCAGTCCTCGGGCGTCACTCCTCGGGCGGCTCGACGAAGAGGGCGGCGAGCTTCGGCAGGTGCCGCCGTGCCTCGTCCTCGTCGTCGAAGTCCCAGAAGTCGTTCAGGTCGGGTGCCCGGACCGGATCCCGGTCCGCCGGCAACTCGGCCGCCGTGGCCTTCCGGTACGCCTCCCACGGCACCGCCAGCATGTCCTCGCACTCGAACTCCTCGCCGCTGAGCGCGGCGGCCCGCACCTGCGGCAGCTCCGCGAGGGAATCCGGCTCGCCGACCGCCCGGGCGAACACCGCCCGACCCTGGGTCATGAGCCAGCCCCGGAAGTATTCGAAACCGTCGTCCGAGGCACCACCGTTGATCAGGTAGGCCGCGCCCCAGAGATCGACCTTGTACGACGCGGCGAGCACCCGCTGCTGGTGGTGGGCGTACCCGACGATCTCCTCCGGGTCCCGCTCGGCCAGCAGGGCGACCGCGCGGGCGGCGACCGCCGCGGGCTCGCCGCCGCCCCCGGCCCGGGCGCTGTCGATCAACTGCCAGAACTCGTCGGTCCTCATGGCCTCGCAGTCTGGCAGAGCGCACCGACGTCCCGGTGCGGCAGCATGGGCGGGTGCCCGCGATCTCCCTGCCCCCGGTGCCGTACGACGCCACGGCCGACCGGCCGGACTGGGCCACACTGCCGGCCGGGCTGCGCGACGCGCTGGCCGCCCGGCTCGGCGGCGCCCCGGTGACGGTCCGCCCGGCCGGGGCGGGCTTCACCCGCGGCTTCGCCGCCGTGCTCACCGGCCCGACCGGCGAGCCGGTCTTCGTGAAGGCGGCGGCGCTGGCCGAGCAGCGGCACCTGGTCGACTGGTACGCCCACGAGGCCGCCGTCCTGGCTCGGCTCCCCGCCGGCCTGCCCGTCCCCCGCCCACGGTGGGCGCTCACCGAGTCCGGCTGGTACGCGCTGGCCCTCGACGCGGTCGACGGGCACACGCCCCGGCTGCCCTGGGACCCGGCCGAGCTGGACGCCGCCCTCGCCGCGTACGCCGAGGTGGCCGCCGCGCTCGCCGCGCCGCCCGCGGACCTCGTCGGGCTCGGGCTCCCGCGCCTCGCCGACCTGGCCCGGGACGACATCCTCTGGTGGGGCGAGGTGGCCGCCGGACGCGAACCGGCACCGGCGCTGCCGCCCTGGGCCCCGCTGCCCGAGCTGGCCGCGCTGGAGGCCCGCCTCCCCGGCTACGCCGACGCCGCCCCCGGCCTGGCCCACTGCGACCTGCGGGTGGACAACCTGCTGCTGGACGCCGCCGGCCGGGCCTGGATCTGCGACTGGAACTGGCTCTGCCACGGGCCGGCCTGGTTCGACCTGGTCAGCCTGCTGATCACCGCACAGGCCAGCGGCCTCGACGCGGACGCCGCCTTCGCCGGCCACCCGGCCGCCGCGGGCGCCCCGGCCGACGCGCTGGACGTGACCCTCGCCGCACTCTCCGGCTACTTCCTCACGAGCGCCGCCGCCGGCCCGTCCACCGCCTCCCCGCACATCCGCGCGCACCAACGGTGGAGCGGTGACCAGGCACTCGGCTGGCTCGCCGCCCGCCAGGGCTGGACCTGAGCGTGCGGGTTGCCGCGCTGGTGGCGGAGGGTGGAGCACGGCGGACGGTCCGGGGCACCGGAGGCGTTTTGGCTCGCCGCCGGGCGACCTGGTAACCTGGCTTTTCGCGCGGCGATGACGCATGTCCGTCGTGCACGAAAGCAGACCAACCCGAGCTATCAAGACGAGGCTGTCGCGTGGCGAACATCAAGTCCCAGATCAAGCGCAACCGGCAGAACGAGAAGCGCCGGCTGCGTAACAAGTCGGTCAAGTCGTCGCTGAAGACCGCCATCCGGAAGTTCAACGAGGCTGCCGAGGCGGGCGACACCGAGAAGGCCACCACCCTCATGCGTGAGGCCACCCGCAAGCTGGACAAGGCTGCCAGCAAGGGTGTCATCCACGCTAACCAGGCGGCCAACCGGAAGTCGGCGATCGCCCAGCGCGTCGCCTCGTTCTCGGCCTGACGAGCGCCTTAGACCTCACCGGAAGCCCCGGGGCTCACCGCCCCGGGGCTTCCGGTCGTCTGCGTTCCCCCAGCCGGCCGTCGATCCCACGCGCCAACCCGGCCCGCGTCTCCGGTCCCCAACCTCCGGCCAGAGTGGCTGCCCCTGCCGACGCCTCCGGGGCGTAGTGGTCGCCCCGCCGCGCTTGGGCTCAGCGGGACGGGCGTCTCTGCGGAACTCCGCTTCGTCCGCCGAGAACACGCCCCCGGCCCGCGTCCACCCCCGTTGATCATGAAGTTATTGCCCAACGCCTCGGCGTGTCGCGACAACAACTTCATGATCGACCCTCCCGGGTGGGCGCCGACGCAGTTGATCAAGAGGTTTGCGTCAGGGTCCAGGGGATTTCTGACGCAAACCTCTTGATCAACCACGCAGGGGGGCGGTCGGGCGGTCCCGTCGGCGGACCGGGGTTGCGCCCTTGAAGACGCGGCGGGGAGCC
>NZ_WBKT01000160.1 GCF_008868175.1 Micromonospora sp. AMSO31t | reverse complement strand
CGCCTCGACCAGGGCCACCCCCAGCTCCGGGATGACCTCCGCGGCGACCGTGGCGTAGGCCATGGAGCTGCTCGACGAGCGCTGGACGCTGCTCGTCGTCCAGGAACTGGTGAGCGGGTCGGAGCGCTTCAACGACCTGCGCCGGGGCCTGCCGCGGATGTCACCCACCCTGCTGTCCCGGCGACTGCACCAGCTCGTCCGCGCCGGGGTGGTCGAACGGCACGTCGACGGCGCCGACGTGCGCTACGTCCCGACCCAGGCCGGGCGCGAGCTGCGGCCGGTGCTCGAGGCCCTCGGCGCGTGGGGGGTGCGCTGGATCGGTGAGCTGGGCGACGCCGACCTGGACCCGAAGCTCCTGCTGTGGGACATGCACCGGCACGTCGACCACGACGCCGTCCCGGCGGGGCGTACCGTCGTGCACTTCCGCTTCCGGGACGTGCCCGCGACGGTGCGCGACTGGTGGCTGGTCATCGCCACCGGAGAGGCCGACGTCTGCGACGTGGACCCCGGGCACGAGGTGGCCGTGCGGGTGGACGCGAGCCTGCGCGCCCTGGTCCAGGTGTGGCTGGGCGACCTGGACTGGCCGGCGGCCCTGCGCGGCGGCGCCGTGGAGGTGGTCGGGCCGGAGGCGCTCCGCCGCGCCCTGCCCCGGTGGTTCACCCTCTCCGAGTTCGCCGCCGTGCCCCGGCCGGTCGCACGGGCCTGAAACGGCGCGTGCGGCCGCCCCCGGACGGGGACGGCCGCACGTCGCCGGTGGATCGGCGGGTCAGTGCACGGTGACCGTGGCGCCGCCCGGTACCAGGCCGCGCAGCTCCTCGGGGATCTCGGCGCCCATCTCGTCGGCGATCCGCAGCGCCTCCTCGATCAGGGTCTCCACGATCTGGCCCTCGGGCACGGTCTTGACCACCTGGCCCTTGACGAAGATCTGGCCCTTGCCGTTGCCGGAGGCGACACCGAGGTCGGCCTCGCGGGCCTCACCCGGGCCGTTCACCACGCAGCCCATGACGGCCACGCGCAGCGGCACCGGCAGCCCCTCCAGGCCGGCGGTGACCTCCTCGGCCAGCTTGTAGACGTCGACCTGGGCGCGGCCGCAGGACGGGCAGGAGACGATCTCCAGGCCCCGCTCGCGCAGGCCCAGCGACTCCAGGATCTGGTTGCCGACCTTGATCTCCTCGACCGGCGGGGCGGAGAGCGAGACCCGGATCGTGTCGCCGATCCCCTCGGCCAGCAGCGCGCCGAACGCCACCGCCGACTTGATGGTGCCCTGGAACGCCGGGCCGGCCTCGGTCACACCCAGGTGCAGCGGATAGTCGCACTGCTCGGCGAGCTGCCGGTACGCCCGGATCATCACCACCGGGTCGTTGTGCTTGACCGAGATCTTGATGTCCCGGAAGCCGTGCTCCTCGAACAGCGAGCACTCCCAGAGCGCCGACTCGACCAGCGCCTCGGCGGTGGCCCTGCCGTACTTGGCCAGGAGGCGCTTGTCCAGCGAGCCGGCGTTCACGCCGATGCGGATCGGCACACCCGCGTCGCCGGCCGCCCGCGCGATCTCCTTGACCTTGTCGTCGAACTGCCGGATGTTGCCCGGGTTCACCCGGACCGCGGCGCAGCCGGCGTCGATCGCCGCGAAGACGTACTTCGGCTGGAAGTGGATGTCGGCGATCACCGGGATCTGCGACTTCCGGGCGATCGCGGGCAGCGCCTCGACGTCGTCCTGGGAGGGCACGGCCACCCGGACGATCTGGCAGCCGGACGCGGTCAGCTCGGCGATCTGCTGGAGGGTGGCGTTCACGTCGGCGGTCAGGGTGGTGGTCATGGACTGCACCGAGACCGGCGCGCCCCCACCGACCGGCACCGAACCGACCATGATCTGGCGGCTGGCCCGGCGCGGGGCGAGCGGCGGCGGCGGTACGGGCGGCATACCGAGACTGACAGCGGTCACTTCAGGCACTCACCTTGAGAAGAGCGTGATCGGGTTGACGACGTCCGCGGTGACGGTCAGCAGCGTGAACGCGCCACCGATGAGGATCACCGCGTACGTGAGGGGCATGAGTTTGAGGTAGTCGACGCGGCCCGGGTCGGCCCGGCCGATCCGCGCGTAGAGCCAGGAGCGGGCCCGCTCGAACCAGGCGATGGCGATGTGGCCGCCGTCCAGCGGCAGCAGCGGCAGCAGGTTGAACACGCCGATGAAGAAGTTCAGCGAGACGAAGAGCATGAAGAACACCAGCCAGGCGTTGTTCTCCACGGCCTCGCCGCCGAGCCGGCTGGCGCCGACCACGCTGATCGGGGTGTCCACGTCCCGCTCGCCGCCGGTGACCGCGGTCCACAGGGCGGGGACCTTCTGCGGGATCCGCTGCATGGCGTGCAGGGTCTGCACCGCCATGTTGCCGGTGAAGTCGGCGGTCGCGCCGAACGCGGCGACCGGACCGTACTCGACGCGGGTGGGGGTGGTCGGCCGGAGCGCGACGCCGAGGGCGGACACCGCCGACGTGGCGCCCTTCGGGTCGCCCAACGGCGGGCGCTGCACGGCGGCCAGGTCGACCGTGGCGGTGGCCGGCTTGCCGTCGCGGACGTACGCGACGGCGGCCGCGCCGGGCTTCGTGGCCCGGACCACGTCCAGCATGTCGCCCCAGGTGGAGACCGGCCGGCCGTTCACAGCCGTGATGCGGTCGCCGTCCTGGAGCTGGGCCTTCTCGGCCGGGCTGGCCGGGTCACCGGTCTGGCAGGCGCGGGCGGCGTTCTCCACCACCACGCACGGGGCCAGGGCGATCACGGCCGGCTCGGCCTTGAAGCCCTCCTCGGTGTTGGGGAACTCCGGGTTGGGCAGGCCGGCGGAGACCGCGAGGATCCAGAGGGTGACGAGGGCCAGGGCGAAATGGGTGATGGAGCCGGCGGACATCACGATCGTCCGCTTCCACACCGGGTAGCGCCACATGGCGCGCTTCTCGTCCCCCGGCTCGACGTCGTCGTCCTGCGGGGTCATGCCGACGATCTTGCAGAAGCCGCCGAGCGGGATGCCCTTGACGCCGTACTCGGTCTCGCCCCGCTTGAACGACCAGAGCGTCGGCCCGAAGCCGACGAAGTAGCGGGTGACCTTCATCCCGAACGCCTTGGCGGTGAGCATGTGCCCCGCCTCGTGCAGGCTCACCGAGATGAGGATCGCCAGGGCGAACAGCGCCACCCCGAGCAGGTAACTCATCAGGCTCCTTCCAGCGACCCGGCGATGATCGCCTGGGCGTGCCCCCGTGCCCACGACTCGGCGGCGAGCACGTCCTCGACGGTACCTGGTTCGCCGAAGTCCGGAGCGTCCTCCAACACCCGTTCGAGGGTGTCGACGATGCCGAGGAAGGGCAGCCGGCCGGCCACGAAGGCCGCCACGCACTCCTCGTTCGCCGCGTTGTAGATCGCCGGCCGGCAGCGCCCCGCTGTGCCGGCCGCCTTGGCGAGCGCGACCGCCGGGAACGCGGCGTCGTCGAGCGGGAAGAACTCCCACGTGTGTGCCGCCGTCCAGTCCACCGCGGCGGCGGCACCCGGCACCCGGTCCGGCCAGCCGAGCGCGACCGCGATGGGCAGGCGCATGTCCGGCGGGCTGGCCTGGGCGATCGTGGACCCGTCGACGAACTCGACCATCGAGTGGATCACCGAGGTGGGGTGGATCATCACCTCGATGTCGGCGTAGGGCACGTCGAACAGCTCGTGCGCCTCGATCACCTCCAGGGCCTTGTTGACCATGGTGGCGGAGTTGATCGTCACCACGGGCCCCATGTTCCAGGTGGGGTGCGCGAGGGCCTGCTCCGGCGTCACCTCGGTCAACTCGTCGCGTCGCCGGCCCCGGAACGGCCCGCCGCTGGCCGTCACGATCAGCCGGCGGACCTCGGAACGGGCGCCGGAGCGCAGGCACTGGGCCATCGCCGTGTGCTCGGAGTCGACCGGCACGATCTGCCCCGGCCGCGTCACGGCAGCCCTGACGAGCGGGCCGCCGGCCACGAGCGACTCCTTGTTGGCCAGCGCGAGGGTACGCCCGGCGCGCAGCGCGGCCAGGGTCGGCGCGAGCCCGAGCGAGCCGACCACCCCGTTGAGCACCACGTCGCAGGGCCACCCGGCCAGCTCGGTCATCGCGTCCGGCCCGGCCACGATCTTGGGCAGCCTGAAGTCGCCGGTGGCCCAGCCGCGCCGGCTCGCCTCGGCGTAGAACGCGAGCTGGAGATCCTGGGCGGCTGACGCCCGGGCCACCCCGACCGCGTCCACGCCCAACTCCAGGGCCTGCGCGGCGAGCAGCTCCACGTTGCCGCCGCCGGCCCCGAGGGCCACCACCCGGAACCGGTCCGGGTTGCGCCGGACGATGTCGATGGCCTGGGTGCCGATCGAACCGGTCGAGCCGAGCAGGACGAGGGCACGGGGAGACGTCACCCGCCCATTCTCCCCCAGCCCTCCTGAGCGCCCGCTGGGAGCCTCACTCCCCCGCGCCCGGCTCCTCCTCGGGCGCCTCCTCGTCCAGCAGATCCGCCGGGTCGACGCTGAACTCGAACGGCTGCCGCATCACGAAGGTGGCGCCGGCCGCGGCCGCGGCGAGCGGGTGGTACTCCCCCTCGACCAGCTCGTAGAGAGCCAGCGCCGGCACCCGGTTACGCAGGTCGACCCGGAGGAAGAACGGCACCCCGGCCGCCGCGTACTCCCGCGGCCGGTCGATGAGCCGGGTCGGCGCGATCTCCCCGAGCAGGACGGCCGCTCCGATGTCGGCCGGCCGCCGGCCGCCCCCGGAACTTCGCAGCACGTTGTTCTCCGGCAGCAGCTCCAGCCGTCACCGGCGGTCCAGGCGTGATCCCGGCGACCAGCAGCTCGAAGGAGGCAGCCGCCCCACCGTGGTCAGGCCAAGTCGAGAAGCCGGAGGCCCTCATGGTCCGCGTAGTCCTTGCCGTTGAAGGTGGCCAGCGGCAGCTGGTGCACCAGGCAGCAGGCCGCGATCCACGAATCGTTGACCGGCCTCGGCCGTCCCCGCAGCTGCGCGGTGGCCTGAAGCTGCCCCCAGGTGACCGCGACAGACTCCTCGAAGGGCAACAGGACGACGTGTCGCCGCCACTGAGCCAGGTCCGCCAGCTTCCGCGGCCCCCAGCTCCGCACCACGGTCCACTTGGTCAATTCGCCGAGGGTCACGAAGGTGATGCAGAGGGTCCGACCGGTGAGCCGAGCACGCAACCGGTCGTCGACCCGGCCCCGCAGGATCGCCGACGCCACGTCGGTGTCCAGGACGACCAGGCTCACGCAGCACCCTCGTGCCGGGAGGCGTACAGGTCGGCGAGGAAGCGATCCAGCTCGTCGTCCGTCTCGAACAGCGCAGGCCGTGCCAGATCGTCCAGGCTGCGGACCGGTTGTACACCCTGGCGCCGGGCGAGCTCGTCCGCCGGCACGTGAGCTGCGGCGGGCTCGTGCGGGTCTCGCTGCGCGTCGGTCGACATGACGGCGCTCACCTTCTCCACCTCACGGAAGCCTCCATTCTCACACCCGAGGCCGCCACCAGGGCCGCTCACATCGAAAGCTCGCACACCGGAACGACCAGGCCTCGCACAAAGGGTGCGCCATGAGCGGCGAGGGGAGATCGAGACAGATTTCTTGGAGACCTTCCGTTCGCGGCTGACGGGGAGTGTCCAAGATTCCGAGGGGGCCGCCGCTCAGTCCGCGCGGAGGACGAAGGTTTCCAACTCGGCGCCGCCGTACCAGTCGGTGCGGGTGCCGACGTGGGTCATGCCGAGTCGCCGGGCCACCGCCATCGACGGCGCGTTGCCGGCCATCACCACCGCGTGGACCCGGCGAGTGCCGGTGGCGAACTCGCGCTCCAGCACGGCCCGGGCCGCCTCGGTGGCATAGCCGTGCCCCTGCGCGTCGGGGTGCAGGTGCCAGCCGACCTCGATGTCGTCGGTGGGCGTGACGCCGTCCCGCCCGGGCAGCGGCTTGAGCAGGACACTGCCGGCCGCCCGACCGGCCCCGCGCGGCTCGATCGCCCAGATGCCCCACCGGCCGGCGTACGGCGCGTAGCGCTCGCGCCAGGAGTGCAGGCGCTCGCGGGCCTCGGTCGGGTCCGTCATCCGCCCTGCGCCGCCGCCCAGCCAGCGCATCACCTCGTCCCGGGAGTAGATGTCGTAGATCCGGGCCAGGTCGTCCGGCGCTTCCGTCCAGTCCCGGACCACCAGCCGCTCGGTCGAGGTGAGCACACGCCGGATCGTCATGCGTGCCGAGGCGTCCCACGGGGAACGAGGTGGCGATGGGTGCGGGATGGCAGCGGGCGAAGCGGATCACCGGCGTGGCGTTCCGGCCGGTACGCGGGCGGGACCTCTCGCTGCACGCCGCCGCGATCACGTTCTACGGGGCGATCGCCGTGGTGCCGGTGGCGCTGCTGGCGATCTGGCTGACCGGGCTGCTGGCCGGGGACGACCGGGTGCGCCGGCTCACCTCGTACGCCATCGACACGCTGCCCACCGACATCGGCGCCGACCGCGCGGTGGCCGCGCTCGTCGAGGCCGGGTTGGGGCTGACCCCGCTGCTGGCGCTCGCGTCGCTGCTGCCGGCGTCGCTCTACGGGGAGGGCCTGCGCCGGGCGTTCGTGTCGGTCGCCAACCCGCCCGGCCAGGCCGGGACCCTGGTCGGCTGGCGGGGGCGGCTGCTGCTGCTCCCGCTGCTCGCCCCGGCCCCGGCGCTGCTGTTGTCGGTGCTGCTGGCGCTGCCGCTCACCACCCACCTGGTGAAGCAGGGCGGCTGGGTGGGTGCACTGGGTGTGGTGCTCTCCTTCCTGGCCACCTGGCTGGTGCTCACCCCGGTCCTGGTCTGGGTGTTCCGGGTGGTCGGTCCCGCCGCCCCGGACTGGCTCGCCACGCTGGGCCTGGGCTCGTTCACCGCGGCGAACCTGTCCGGGTTCCTGCACGGCTTCGTGCTGTTCTGCTCGCTGCCGCTGGACCTGGGAGCGCCGTTCGGCGGGTTCGACGAGATCGGCGGCGGGGTCGCCGTGCTGCTGTGGCTCTACCTGTTCCACGTGATCGTGCTGGCCGGCTACTCGGCCACCCTGGCGCTCTCCCGCTGGCGGGCGACCCGGGCGGCCGCCCGCGCGTGACCGCGGCCCCCGGTTTCGCGCACGCTCCGCCGACCCCTCCCCGGACCGGGTGCCGCGCCGCTAGGCTGCCCGGGCATGAGCGAAGCGAGTGAGCTGCCGTCCCGCGCCGACGTCGTCGTGGTCGGCTCCGGGCACAACGGTCTGGTCTCGGCGATCCTGCTGGCCCGCGCCGGCCTCGACGTGCTGGTGCTGGAGGCCGCCGACGTGATCGGCGGGGCCACCCGCACCGAGAACCCGTTCCCCAAGGTGCCCGAGCTGCGGCACTCCACCGGGTCGTACCTGCTCGGGCTGATGCCGCCGGAGCTGCTCGCCACCCTCGACGTGACGATCCCGGTGCTTCGCCGCGACCCGCACTACTTCCTGCCCACCCCGGGCGGGCTCGGCTCGCCGTACCTGCTCTTCGGCAGCGACACGGCGAGCACCCGGCGGCAGCTCGCCGAGTTCTTCTCGCCCGCCGACGTGGCCGCCGACGACGCGCTCCAGGCCGAGCTGGCCCAGCTCCGCGAGGACCTGGCGCCGGCCTGGCTCGCGGAGCCGCTGCCGGTGGAGGAGACCGCCGAACGGTACGTCCGGCCCGCCCTCCGGCAGGCCTTCGTCGACCTCGTCCGCGGCTCGGTGGCCGACTACCTGGCGCGCTTCGACTTCCGCTCCGAACTGCTGGTCAGCATGTACGCGGTCACCGACGGCCTCTCCGGGCTCAACGCCGGGCCGGACGACCCGGGCACCGGGCACAACTTCCTGGTGCACAACATGTGCCGGCTGCCCGGCTCGGACGGCACCTGGATGATCGCCCAGGGCGGGATGGGCACCGTCTCCCGGACCTTCGCCGACGCCGCCCGGGCGGCCGGCGCCCGCATCGTCACCGGCGCGCCGGTCACCGCCGTCAGCCTCGACGGCGGCGCGGCGGGCGGGGTGGTGCTGGCCGACGGGCGGGAGGTGGCCGCCTCCGTGGTGCTCGGCGCCTGCGACCCGTACCGGTTGATGGAGCTGCTGCCCGACGGCGCGCTCCCGGCCGAGCTGGGCGCGCGGATGGCGGCGGTCCGCCGGCCCGGCACCACGCTCAAGCTCAACCTGGCGCTCACCGGCCTGCCCCGCTTCTCCTGCCTGCCGGCGGACGCGCCGAGCCCGTTCGGGTCCACCATCCACCTGCTCCCCGGCTCGGCCTCACTGGTCGGCGCCGGCGGCGAGGCCCCGATGGCCGCGCTGCGCGGCATGTGGGCGGACGTGCAGGCCGGGCGGCTGCCCGAGGAGCCGACCATCGAGTGGTACCTGCACACCACCGTCGACCCGTCGCTCTCCGACGGCGCCGGGCACCACTCGTCGGCGCTCTTCGTCCAGTCGGTCCCCTACGAGCTGGCCGGCACCACCTGGGACGCGGCGCTGCCCGGCTACGTCGACCGGCTCATCGACATCTGCGAGCGGTACGCGCCGGGCACCCGCGACCTGATCGCCGACGCCGTGCCGCTGCCCCCGCCGGGCATCGAGGCACACTTCGGCATCACCGGCGGGCACATCCACCACGTCGACAACACCGTCTCGTTCACCGACCGGATGCCCTACGCCACCGGGGTCGACGGCGTCTACGCGGGCAGCGCCGGCTGCCACCCGGCCGGCAGCGTCATCGGCGCGGCCGGGCACAACGCCGCCCAGCGGATCCTCAGCGACCTCGGCCGCTGACCTCGCCGCCGGCCTCGACGGCGCGGGGCAGGTCGCCGGGGCGGCGGACGAGCGAGAGGCCGACAAGCAGCAGCAGGTAGAGGAGCAGGCTGAGGATCGGGTCGACGAAGACGAAGGCGAAGGCGATCGTGTAGAGCAGCGGGCGCACCACCAGCCGCCGCGAGACCGCCCGGGCCAGTTGCGGGTCCAGGTCGGGGTGGAGCAGCCGGTGCCGCCGGGCCCACCACCAGCTCAGGTTGAAGAAGAGCGACTCGCCCAGCACGGTGCCGAGGTAGAGGGCGGCGGTCAGCCGCTGCTCGGTCTCACTGCCGCGCAGGTTGTCCGACAGCAGGTCGGCGGTGAACGGGATCGCGGCCACGAAGAGCAGCACGAGCAGGTTGAACATGAGCAGCACCTGGTCGACCCGGACCACGTACCGCCACATGTTGTGATGGCCGAGCCAGATCTGGCCGGCGATCCCGAAGGTGATCACGTAGGCCAGGTAGGTCGGCCAGGCCTGGACGAGGGCGTCGGGGAGCTGCTGCCCCGGCTCCCGGGCCGGGCCGTTCTGGAGCAGTTCGACGGCCATCACCGTCAGCACGACCGCGAAGACACCGTCGCTGAACGTCTCCACCCGGGAGGCGTCCCGGGTCATCTCCCGGTCACGCCGGTAGCGGTAGTCCCTGTCCCTCGCGTCCGCGTCCGTCACGCCGCCCCCTTCCCGACCTGATGGTCACCCGGCGGGGGCGGCGCGCGGGGGGAAACTCAGCTGACGGCCTCGCCCGCGGGGGCCGGGGTGTCGGCGTCCGCCCGGTGGGCGCGGATCTTGTGCCCGACGCTGGTGAGGCAGCGGCCGCTCGCCATGTCGAACTTCCAGCCGTGCAGCTGGCAGGTGAGCTGGTCGCCCTCCACGATGCCGAACCGGCTCAGGTCCGCCTTCAGGTGCGGGCAACGGCGCTGCACCACCCAGCCGTCGAGGGTGATGTCCTCGGCGTCGACGGCCCGCTCGTGCTCGTCGTACCAGCCCTCGGCGTACTGGAGGCGCTCCTCGGAGAGGCACTTGAAGAACGCGTAGACGAACTCGTTGTACTGGCCGATCCGGGCCGCCGAGAACCGGCAGGACAGGAAGAGCGAGTTGACCCAGTCCACCTCGCCGATGTGCAGCAGGTGCTCGACCAGCGCCCGCTCGGTGCGGAACCGGTAGCGGACCTTCTCGTCCGCGTACGGCCGCACCTCCTTCCCCGGGAAGTCCACCACGATCGACTCAATCGACTCACCGCCTGAGTCGTCAGTGCCCACCAGGTCGAACCGGACCGGCCCGCCGACACCCTTGGCCAGGTAGATCGACTCGTCCAGCAGCGGCTCGATGCGGCGCTTCATCTCGCCGAGCACGTCCACCTCGGGGTGCCGCCAGGACGCCTTCTCGGCCTCGATGATCGGGCGCTTGCGCTCCCGCATCTCCTCCAGGTGGGCGCGCTTGTTCGCGAAGAACTCCTCGACCGGCACCGGGTGGGTGGTGGTCGCGCCCTCCGTGGTGACCTCCGCGACGCTGCCCGGCAACAGGACGATGCCGTTCGTCCCGCCGACCTTCGCGTACTCGGACAGGAACACCGACTGGTCGGGGAAGATGTTCCCCTCGTCGCCGTAGACGTCGTTGAACTGGAACAGCTCGTCGTCGAGGAAGCAGGGCGGGCCGGCGATCGGGAAGACGTGGTCGGCCTTCAGGTCGTCGATGTAGCGCCAGGTGCGGTCGAACTGCCGCTCGCGCTTCTGCTTGCCGAACGCGGTCTTCGCCGCCTGGGGCAGCTCGTAGACCATCGGATACCAGATCGCGCCGGAGAACTGGAGCAGGTGGGCGTGCACGTGGCCCAGCTCGGCGAAGACCGTCAGGTCGGTGGGGCGGGCGTCGTTCTGGTTGAGCAGCCGGACCCCGTCGTACTCGACCCAGAGCGAGGAGTCGCCGATCGGGCCGTCGGTCGGGCTGGTCAACGCCTGGATCATGATCTTCAGGCCGCCGGGCAGCTCCACGACCTGCTCGTTCGGGGCCTTGAGGAACTTGGTGAAGCCCAGCTCCCGCAGCTCGTCCTCCATCTCCGAGGTGGGGAACTCGGGGAGCAGGACGGTGGCGTCCTTCGAGATGTGGTCGCGCAGGTGCTTCGCGTCGAAGTGGTCCCGGTGCAGGTGCGACACGTAGAGGTAGTCGCACTGGCCGAGGGTCGCCCAGTCGAGCTGGGAGTTGTCCGGGAAGGGGAACCAGGAGGCGAAGTAGGCGGGGTTGACCCACGGGTCGCACAGGATGCTGCCCGCGGCCGTGTCGATCCGCATGCTGGCATGGCCCGTACCGGTCACTCGCACCGCAGTCCCCCTCAAAAAGGCATCAGGCGTACGTCAAGACGCTACCGGAGGCAGTGTGGTCGCCGTCCCGCGACGCCGGTAGTGGCCTTCCGCCCCGCCGGGGCAGGTCCGACGGCCCGGGAGACCTCAGCCCTCGATCGCTCCGGTCCAGCTCCGCCGCCGGGGCGCCGCCGCGCACCAGGCGTTCAGCAGCCCGGCGATGCGGTCCACCGGCGCCGCGACGTGCACCCGCTGCCCGCCGCCGACCTCGTGGTCGCGGTCCTGGTGCACGGATCCCTCACTGCAGCAGGCACACAGGGTCCGTACGCCACTGGCCGGCTCCGCCGCGTACCCGTGCTGGTCGAAGGACGCGGCCAGCGCGCGAACGTCCTCCGGCGTGCCGGCGACCACCTCGACGGTGTTGGTCGGCAGCTCCGAGGCCCGGAACAGCAGCAGTTCGTCGAAGACGGGGTACGTCCGGCCGTCGACCGTCCGCTCGCCGTTGGGCGCCCCGTCGTGCACCACGACCTCGCCGAACCGCCGGCCGGACCCTGGCGTCGGCACGTTCAGGACGCGGGCCCGGGTGGGGCAGAGCCGCCGGGCCCACACCACCTCGCCACCGCTCAGGCGGATCGGGGTGGTGCCGAAGTCGGCCTCGATCTCGCCCTCGCCGACCGGGACGTTCAGCCCGTACCCCGACCAGGCGTCCCGGGCCGTCGCCCAGTCCTCCATGATCGTGGCCGCGATGCCCAGGTTCCAGAACGCCGGGTCCTCGCTGCCGCGCGCCGACCGGGCGGCCGCCTCCCGCCCCAGGTCGTACGCCTTCGCCCAGTTCCGCAGGAACTTGTACGCGAGCGCGGCGTTGTACCACCACGACTCGGCCGCCGGGATGTCCGGGTACCGGCGGGCCAGGCGCTCCCACAGCTCCCCGGCGACCGGCCAGTCCTCGGCGTCCCACGCCTGCTTGGCCCGCTTGTACAGCTCGCGGTCGTCCTCGCGGGTCATGTGTCCCCCATCAGGTCGGACCCCGCACCGGGGCCGCCACGGGGCGTGCCAGACTAGCCGGAGATCCGATCGCGAGGGAAGGACCGACAGTGGCTGGAAGTGAGCCGGTAACCGCACCCGATCAGCACCGGCCGGGGCACCGCAAGTCCGGGCGGATCGGCGCGGTGCTCTCGGCCGTGGCCTTGGTACTGATGGCGTTCTGCGGCAACGAACAGGGCCGGGTCGAGGACATCTGGCTGTACGGGATCGCCGCACTGCTGCTGGCCATCGTCATCGGCGACGCGGTGCTGCGCCGCAACGGCCTGCGGTCCTGACCCGCACGCGCTCGACCGGTACGCGCAAGGGCCCGTCCCCGATCGGGGACGGGCCCTTGGTCGTCGTGCGGGGGCTCAGCGGCCGAGCAGGATGTCCTGCACGTCCTTGAGCGCGGCGTCGACCTCGGCCTCGAAGTAGCCGCCGGGCACCAGCCCGAAGCGCAGGGTGTCCAGGTCCTTCGGGTTCACCGGCATCGGGTTGCGGCCCTGCATGCCGCCGAGCAGCGTCTCGAAGAACCGGTCGACCTGGTCCGGGTCGTACCCGCTGCCGAACCGGCGCACCTGGAAGCTGCGGCGGATCTGGTCCACCCGGTAGAGGTCGCTGCCGGGCGGGCCGGCCATGGGCGGGCCCACCATCGGCGGGCCACCGACCGGCGGGCCGGCCATCGGCGGGCCGGGCATCCCGGGGCCGCCGCCGTAGCCCTGCTCCGGGCCACCGTAGCCCTGCTCCGGGGCACCGTAGCCCTGCTCGGGGCCGCCGTAGCCCTGGTCCGGGCCGTAGCCCTGCTGCGGCAGCGGCGGCGGGCCGGCCGGGCCGCGACCGCGCAGATCACGCAGCTCGCGCTCGGGCATCCGGATCTCGGCGGTCATGTCGGCGCGGCCGTGCCGGCCGGCCTCGAAGCCGTCGAAGCGCTCGTCCTGGCCGTAGCCGCCCGGGCCCGGAGGCAGGCCGCGGCAGGGCGGGCCGCCGTGCCCCATCGGGGCACCCCTGTCTCCT
>NZ_WBKT01000159.1 GCF_008868175.1 Micromonospora sp. AMSO31t | reverse complement strand
CGGCGGGGGAGCGGGCCGGCCGTGGTCGGCTCGACGAGCTGCCCCTCCAGGACGACCCCGCCGCCGGGGCGCTGGTGCAGCACCACCGGCTCGCGGTCCTCGGGCAGCCCGGTGAGGTCGTCGAGGAGCGGGTCCGGCGCGGGCGGGAAGTCGTCGCGGAAGTCGTCCTCCGGAGCCCGGTCGGCCCACGGCGGGGCCTCCTGCCCGATCAGCACCTCGTCGACCGGGTCCGGGTCGGCGAACTCGGGCGGCAGGTCGGCCACCGCGGCGGCCGTCTCGGCGTGGGTGGGCACCTCGTCCCAGAGGACGCGGACGTGCCGCTGGTCGTCGAGGGCGACCCGGACGGGCAGCGCCTGACCCAGCGACGGCCACTTGGCGACCGGGACCCGCGGCTCGATGATCTTCTTGGACCGGGGCGGCAGGCCGGGCGCGTCGATCACCAGTTGCAGCTCGCAGCGGCCGAAGGCGTACTGGGTGGGCGGCTCGGAGGCGCTGTGCACGTGGCCGAGCCCGACAACCCAGGTGCGGCCGCCGCCGCGGACCGTGGCCAGGGCGATCGCCAGCACCAGCAGGGCGACTCCGAGCGCCACGATCGCCCAGCTCGTCATGCCCAGCCCGAACAGGGTCACGAACGTGGCCAGGGTGCCCAGCACCGCGCCGATCAGCTTGCGTACCGGCGCGATGGGTCGGTTCCCGCCATTCGCCACAGTGGACCTCCCAGGGGTTCCAGGGCCAGGCTAGGCCGCCGCGGCGACCCAGGGAAGGAGCAGCCGCCGCGCCGGCGCCGGGACCGGGTCGCTACGCTGACCGTACCCAGCCCGACCCGGTTCCGCGCACAGGAGGAAACCAGCGTGTCCAGCAGCAGCCCGGACGAGCGGACGCTCGTACTGATCAAGCCCGACGCGGTCCGCCGCGGTCTGGTCGGGGAGATCCTCGGCCGTTTCGAGCGCAAGGGCCTGCGGATCGACGCGCTGGTGGTCCGCGCCATGGACGGCGACTTCGCCGACCAGCACTACGCCGAGCACGTGGACAAGCCGTTCTACCCGCCGCTGAAGGCGTTCATGACCGGCGGCCCGCTGGCCGCCCTGGTGCTCTCCGGTGACCAGGTGATCGAGGTGGTCCGCGGGATGATCGGCAGCACCGACGGCCGCAAGGCCGCCGCCGGCACCATCCGCGGCGACCTGTCCCTCTCCAACCGGGAGAACCTGGTGCACGCCTCCGACTCGGTGGACAGCGCCAAGCGCGAGATCGCCCTCTGGTTCCCCGAGCTGAGCTGATCCGACCTCCGACGGCCCCGGTCCCCGCGCGTGCGGGCCGGGGCCGTCGCGCGTGCTCAGCCCGGCACGCCGGTCAGTTTGTCCGGGTTGCCGATCAGGTAGACGCCGGTGATCCGGCCCTCGGCGGCGGCCACGGAGAGGATGTAGCGGGCGCCCGGCCAGGTCAGCACCAGCGCGGGCGCGCCGTTGAGCTCGACCGGGGTGGCCCGGACCTCGGGGTGGCGCTGGTGGTACAGGCCGGTGAAGAAGCGGGCGATCCGGTCCGGGCCGTGCACCGGGTTGCGGGCCGCGGAGACCCGGCCGCCGCCGTCGTTCCACGAGGTGGCGTCAGCCGCGACCAGGCCGGTCAGCCGGGCCAGGTCGCCGTCGCGCGCCGCGGCCAGGAAGGCGTCGAGCAGCCGGCGCTGCTCGGCCGGGCCGGCGGTGAACCGCGGCCGGCCGTCGGCGATCCGGGCCACCGCGCGGTGGTGCAGTTGCCGGCAGTCCGCCGCGGACCGGTCCAGCAGCTCACCGATCTCGGCGTACGGCAGGGCGAAGGCGGTGTGCAGCACGTACACGGCCCGCTCCGGCGGGGTGAGCCGTTCCAGCAGGTGCAGCAGCGCGGTGGAGAGGGTCTCCCGCTGCTCGACCGTGTCCAGCGGGCCGAACGGGGACGGGTCGGTCGGCACCGGCTCGGGCAGCCACGGCCCGACGTACGTCTCCCGGGCGGCCTGCCGGGCCCGCAGCCGGTCCAGCGCCAGCCGGGTCACCACCCGGGACAGGTAGCGGCGCGGCTCGGCCACGCTGTCCCGGTCGACGTCCAGCCAGCGCAGGTACGCCTCCTGGAGCACGTCCTCGGCGTCGTGCAGGCTGCCCAGCAGGCGGTACGCCAGCCCGAGCAGCATCGGCCGGTGCGCCGTGAGCGCACCGGCCGCCTGCGCCGCCGCCGAGGGTGAGGTCACACCTCGACCGGCGGCTCGGTACGGGTGCTCACCGAGATCCGGTTCCACACGTTGATTGTGGCGATCGCGACCACCAGATCGGCCAGTTCCTTCTCCGACCAGACCTTCGCGGCGGCGTCCCACACGTCGTCCGGCACGCCGTGCTCGCCGAGCCGGGTCACCGCGTCGGTCAGCGCCAGCGCGGCCCGCTCCCGCTCGGTGAAGAAGGGCGCCTCCCGCCACGCCGCGACGGCGAACAGCCGCCGGCTCGACTCGCCCGCCCCGAGCGCGTCCCGGCTGTGCATGTCGACGCAGAACGAGCAGCCGTTCAACATCGACGCCCGCAGCTTGACCAGCTCCAGCACGGTGTGGTCCACGTTCTTCTGGACGTACTTCTCCAACCCGAGCACCGCCCGGTACGCCTCCGGCGCCACCGTCGCCGCGTCCATCCGGCTCATCGCCGCCTCCTTCAAGTCGTCGGTACGCCCACACGACGGATCGGGGCCGGGGAGGTGTGACGGCGCGGCGGTGTGACGGTGGTCATGGGGAACGATGCCCGTCCTGACTTCCGGGGTCAGAGGGTGTCGAGGGAGGCGCGGCGGCGGGACTCGGCCTCGAAGGCCTTGAGCAGAACCGCGGCCAGGACCGCGTACCCCAGTCCGACGCCGGCCTCGGCGGCGAGTGCCGGTCCGGCGGCCGCGAAGCCGTCGCCGGCCGCCAGGTGCCGGGCGGCCCGGACGGCGTGGGTGATGGGCAGTCCCTCGCCCACCGCGCGCATCCAGCCGGGCAGCCCGGCGGCCGGCACGTTCACACCGGTGAGCAGGAGCAGCAGCGCCACCGAGACGTTGGAGACCACCCAGACGTCCCGGAACCGCAGGCCGAGCGCACCCAGGGTGAGGCCGAAGAAACCGCAGGACAGTGCCGCCACCGCCAGGGTGGCCAGCAGCGCCGGCAGGGCCTCCGGCGGCACCCGCAGGCCGAGCAGGAGCGCCCCGACGGTCAGCGTGCTCACGGCGATGAGCAGGCCGTTGCCGGCGTACGGGAGGACCCGGCTGAGGAAGACGGCGGTGCGGCTGCGCGGGGAGAGCAGCACGTGCCCGAGGGTGCCGAAGCGCCGCTCGTTGGCGACCGCCATGGTGCCGCCGAAGACGCACGAGAGCGAGGCGGCGAGCACCGCGTTGCCGACGACGTAGAAGCGGTCGTCGGCGACCCCGAGCTGCCGGCCCAGGTACGCGAAGAAGAGCAGCTGGAAGATCGGCCCCACCAGCAGCGAGCCGATGAACATCGCCGGGGTGGTCCAGTTGAACAGGGCCCGGTAGGCGATCACGCCGCCGGTGCCGATGAGCCGGAAGAGTGCCATTCGTCGTTCTCCTCAGGCCAGCGCGAGGGTCGCCGCGGCGCGGGCCCGTCGCTCGACGTACGTCATCATCAGGGCGCCGGCGGCCAGGCAGCCGAGGCTGATCGCCAGGCAGATGCCCAGGGACGGCCAGACCGGGCCGCCGCTGGCCGCCTCGTGCACCGCCCGGGCGCCCCAGGTGGGCAACGCGGCGGCGATCGGGCCGGTCCAGCCGGGCAGCACCGTGAGCGGCACCAGCATCCCGGAGACCAGCCAGATCGGGTACTCCAGCGTGTTGGCCAGCGCGTTGGCGTTGCGCATCAGCACGAACGTGCTGGCGAGCAGCAGGCCGAACATGCCCAGGCCGAGCACGCAGCCGGGCGCCGCGACCAGGAAGAGCAGCGGGTGTGCGAAGGTCAGCGGCACGCCGTAGAGCAGCCGGCCCCAGAGCAGGGTGGCGAGCATGGCGTAGGTGCCGGTGACCGCGGTGGACAGGGTGATCGGGAAGATCACCAGCGCGGGCGGGCGCGGCGCCAGCATGAGCATCTCCAGGGTGCCCTGCCAGCGCTGGTTCTGGATGGCGCCGCCGGACCCGAAGAGCACCGACGACCAGACCCCCATCAGCCCGGCGCCCACCGCGGCCTCCAGCAGCCGGCCCGGCTCGCCGCCGGCCCGGCAGAGGTACACCGCGAGGGTCGCCTGCACCACCGGCACGATCAGCGCGGTCGCGATCTCGAACGGGGAGCGGCTGAGCTGCCTGGTGTGCAGCAGCGCCCCCACCCCGATCATGCGGAGCAGACTCACGCGGCCACCGCCTCGACCGGGCGGGCCGGGGTGTCGACCCGGTTGACGATCGCCACGTACGCGTCCTCGAGGGTGGGCTGGCGCGCGGCGACCCGTCCCAGCCGTACGCCGTCCAGCTCGCGCAGCACGTCGGCCTGCACGTCCACCCCCGCGTCGGACTGCACGGTCAGTGCCTGCGCCGCGCCGGTGACCGTCACACTCGCCTCGCGTACCCCGGGCAGGGTGTGGATGGCGGCGAGCTGAGCGTCGGTCACCCCGTACGCCTCGACCTCCAGCACCTGCCGGCCGTCGGCGTGCCGCCGCAGCTCGGCCGGCGTGCCGAGGGCCTGGATGGTGCCGTTGGCGATCACCGCGATCCGGTCGCAGAGTTCGTCCGCCTCGGCCATGTAGTGGGTGGTCAACAGCACCGTGGTGCCGGTGGCGGCCAGGTCGGCGACGGTCTGCCGCAGCTCCCGGGCGGCCACCGGGTCCACCCCGATCGACGGCTCGTCGAGGAAGAGCACCTGCGGCCGGTGCAGCAGACCCCGGGCGATGTGCAGGCGCTGCCGCATGCCCCGGGAGTAGCCCTCCACCCGTTCGCGCTCCCGCCCGGCCAGCCGGACCAGCTCCAGCAGCTCGGCGATGCGCCGCTGCTGGTCCCGCCCCGGCACGCCGTACAGCTCGGCGAAGTAGCGCAGGTTGTCCAGGGCGGACAGCCGCTCGTACAGGCCCCGGTCACCGCCGAAGACGTACCCGATGCGGCGGCGTACCTCCCGCGTCTCGGTGACCACGTCGTGGCCGCAGATCCGCGCGCTGCCGGCCGTCGGGATCAGCAGCGTGTTCAGCAGCTTGATGGTGGTGGTCTTGCCCGCGCCGTTCGGTCCGAGCAGGCCGAACAGCTCCCCGTTGCCGACCGTCAGGTCGACGCCGCGGACCGCTTCCACCTCCCGGCGCAGAGGTCGTAACCATCCCGTCCGGCTGCGGTAGGTACGCCGCAGCCCGGCCGCCTCGATCGCGTAATCGCTCATGCCGGCCCTCCGCTTCGCTCCGGGCCGTCATGAGGCTCCACCGCACTGAGCCGGATGATTCGCTCGCTTCGCTCGCTCATGGCCGCGAATCTAGGGACGCCGGCGGGGCGGGAAAACGGATTCGGCGCGCGCCGAATCCTCAGGCGGAGGCGGCCGCCGTGCCGGCGCCGATCAGCGTGACCAGCGCCAGGCCGGCCGGTTCCAGGCTGTAGAGCACCCGTCGGCCGACCCGGCGGCGGTGCACCACCCCGGCCGAGAGCAGCGCGGCGAGGTGTTCGGAGACGGTGCTCGGGGCGAGCCCGAGGGTCGCGGCGAGCCCGGCGGTGGTGGCTGGCCGGGCCAGCGCCCGGAGCACCTGGGCCCGGCCCCGCCCGACCAGCACGGCGAGGCGGTCGGTGCCGGGCTCGGCCGCCGCCGGCGCGGGCCGCCCCTCGGCCAGCAGGGCCGAACCCCGGGCCTGGTACGACACGGCGATGATCTCGGGATGATCGGTGGAGTGGGTCAGCGCGCCCCGGGAGAAGATCAACGGGATCAGCAGCAGCCGTTGGTCGACCGCCCGGAATGCCCGATCCGACGGCTTCACCAGGGTCAGCACCGGCCGTTCCCAGCGGACCCGCTCGTGCAGGTCGGCCAGGAGCGCGTCCGGGCCGTCGGCGGCCAGTGCCCGCGCCCGGTGCAGCACCTCCTCGTCCAGCGCCGCCCGCATCGCCGGCCACCAGGGCGCGAGCGCCGCGTCCCAGTACGCCTGGAGGCCGTCGGCCAGCCGGTCCAGCGTCGCCTGCCGGTCGGTGACGAACGGGCGCAGCCACTCCGGCAGGTCGTCCGGGTCGTGGTAGCGGGGGACCTGCTCGGCGATCACCTCGGCCGGGGTGGCGCGCAGCGCGGCCAACTCCTCCTCGATGGTCGGGCTGGCGCTGGGCGGCACCGGACCGAGGAAGTCCGGGTACCACGGGCCGGTCCGGGTGTAGATCCGGACCGGGGCCGTGGCGGGCTGCTCGGCGAGCACCCGCCAGGCGTGCCGGGCCCAGCCGGTGTACGGCCAGGGCGCCTCGTCCCGGTAGCGCTCAAGAAGGTAGAGGCTGCACTTGGCCTCCCAGAGCGGGCTGGTGGCGATCCGGGTGCGGGTCAGCGTGGGCTCGTCCAGCTCGATCCGGATCACCCGGGCAGCCTACGGATAGTCGGAGGCGGGACGGGGGAAGGGTCGAGTACGCTTGACGGCAGACAGGCGACGACCCGGCCATCACCGGTGAGCCTCCGGAAGAACGGCCGGGTGACCGGCTCAGTAGAACCGGACGGGACGGCCCGTCACAGCCGGCCAACGAGCGGGCGGTCGCACCTCGGACCGCCAAGCGGGGTGGTACCGCGGGCCTTGCCCCGGGCGCGCCGGCACGGCGTACCGGGAAGGGGTTCGTCCTCGCAGACCCACGGACATGTGAGCTGCTGAGGAGAGCGACCCCCGATGGCCTATCCGTTGCACGACCCGACCGCCGCCGGCGTCCCGGCGAGCCCGGACCTGCCCGCGGTCGAGCGCCGGGTCCTGGAGCACTGGACGGCCGACAAGACCTTCGAGGCCAGCGTCGAGGCGCGTCCCACCGGCGAGGACGGGAAGAACGAGTTCGTCTTCTACGACGGCCCGCCCTTCGCCAACGGCCTGCCGCACTACGGCCACCTCTTCACCGGCTACGTGAAGGACGTCGTGCCGCGCTACCAGACCATGCGCGGCCGGCACGTCGAGCGCCGGTTCGGCTGGGACTGCCACGGCCTGCCGGCCGAGGTGGTCGCCGAGAAGCAGCTCGGCATCACCACCAAGGCGGAGATCCTCGACCTCGGCGTGGCCCGGTTCAACGAGGCCTGCCGCACGTCGGTGCTCGAGTTCACCCAGGACTGGGAGCGGTACGTCACCCGGCAGGCCCGCTGGGTCGACTTCGCCAACGACTACAAGACGCTCGACCTGGACTACATGGAGAGCGTCATGTGGGCCTTCAAGACCCTGCACGACAAGGGTCTGGTCTACGAGGGCTTCCGGGTGCTGGCCTACTGCTGGCGGTGCGAGACCCCACTGTCGAACACCGAGACCCGGATGGACGACGTCTACAAGGACCGGCACGACCCGACGCTGACCGTCTGGTTCGAGCTGACCGCCGACGACTCGGCCTCCGAGCTGGTGCGCGGCCCGGTGCGGCTCGGCGTCTGGACCACCACGCCGTGGACCCTGCCGTCGAACCTGGCGCTCGCCGTCGGCCCCGACATCGAGTACGCGGTGCTGGACCGCGACGGCGACCGCTACCTGGTCGGCGCCGCCCGGCTCGGCGCGTACGCCAAGGAGCTGGAGGGGTACGAGCAGGTCGGCACCGTGCTCGGCCGGGACCTGGTCGGGCGCCGCTACACCCCGCTCTACGACTTCCTCGTCGACCAGGCCGGCGAGAACGCCTACCAGGTGCTCGGCGCGGAGTTCGTCACCACCGAGGACGGCACCGGGATCGTCCACCTGGCCCCGGCCTTCGGTGAGGACGACCAGAACACCTGCAACGCGGCCGGCATCCCGACCATCGTCACGGTCGACGACCACACCCGGTTCACCGGGCTGGTGCCGCCGTACCAGGGCGAGCAGGTCTTCGATGTGAACAAGCCGGTGATCCGGGAGCTGAAGGAGCGGGGGGTGGTGCTCCGGCAGGACACCTACACCCACTCCTACCCGCACTGCTGGCGCTGCGACACCCCGCTGGTCTACAAGGCGGTGTCCTCCTGGTTCGTCGCGGTCACCCGGGTCAAGGACCGGATGGTCGAGCTGAACCAGCAGATCAACTGGACGCCGGCGCACATCAAGGACGGCTCGTTCGGCAAGTGGCTGGCCAACGCCCGCGACTGGTCGATCAGCCGGAACCGGTTCTGGGGCTCGCCGATCCCGGTGTGGAAGTCCGACGACCCGAACCACCCGCGCGTCGACGTGTACGGCTCGCTGGCCGACATCGAGCGGGACTTCGGCGTACGCCTGACCGACCTGCACCGGCCGGCGGTGGACGACCTGGTCCGCCCCAACCCGGACGACCCGACCGGGCAGTCGATGATGCGCCGGGTGCCCGAGGTGCTGGACTGCTGGTTCGAGTCCGGCTCGATGCCGTTCGCCCAGGTGCACTACCCGTTCGAGAACCGCGAGTGGTTCGAGCACCACTACCCGGGCGACTTCATCGTCGAGTACATCGGACAGACGCGCGGCTGGTTCTACACCATGCACGTGCTGGCCACCGCGCTGTTCGACCGGCCGGCGTTCCGCAACTGCCTCAGCCACGGCATCCTGCTCGGCTCCGACGGGCGCAAGATGTCCAAGAGCCTGCGCAACTACCCGGACGTCTACCACGTCTTCGACGCGTACGGGTCGGACGCGATGCGCTGGATGCTGATGTCCTCGCCGGTGCTGCGCGGCGGCGACATGGCGGTCACCGAGACGCTCATCCGGGACGCGGTGCGCCAGGTGCTGCTGCCGCTGTGGAACGTCTGGTACTTCTTCTCGCTCTACGCCAACGCGGACGGCTACCAGGCCAAGCGGCGGGTGGACTCCACCCACCTGCTCGACCGCTACGTGCTGGCGAAGACGAACGAGCTGGTGTCGACGGTCCAGGGTCAGCTCGACGCGTACGACATCTCGGGCGCCTGCGCGACCGTCCGGTCCTTCCTGGACGCGCTGACCAACTGGTACGTGCGCCGCTCGCGGGACCGGTTCTGGGCGGGCGACGCCGACGCGTTCGACACGCTGTGGACGGTGCTGGAGACGCTCTGCCGGGTGGTGGCGCCGCTCGCGCCGCTGACCGCGGAGGAGATCTGGCGCGGGCTCACCGGCGAGCGGTCGGTGCACCTGACCGACTTCCCGTCGGCGGAGGAGTTCCCGGCCGACCACGAGCTGGTGGCCGCCATGGACAACGTCCGGGCGGTCGCCTCGGCGGCGCTGTCGCTGCGCAAGGCCAAGGGGCTGCGGGTGCGGCTGCCGCTGTCGAAGCTGACCGTGGCCGCACCGGTCGCGGCCCAGCTGCGGCCCTTCGCCGACCTGGTCGCCGACGAGGTCAACGTGAAGGCGGTGGAGTTCACCGACGAGGTGTCCGCCTACTGCCAGCAGGTGCTGACCGTGGTGCCCCGGGCGCTCGGCCCGCGGGTCGGCAAGGCGGTCCAGCAGGTGATCAAGGCGGTCAAGGCGGGGGAGTGGGAGCTTCACGACGGCGCCCCGGTCGCCGCCGGGGTGACCCTCGCCGAGGGCGAGTACGAGCTGCGCCTGGTCGCCGCCGACGCCGAGCACTCCGCGCCGCTGCCCGGCGGGGAGGGCGTGGTCGTGCTGGACACCGAGGTCACCCCCGAGCTGGCCGCCGAGGGGCTGGCCCGGGACGTGGTCCGGGTGGTCCAGCAGGCCCGCCGGGACGCCGACCTGGACGTCTCGGACCGGATCGTGGTGGCCGTCTCCGCCTCGGAGGAGGTCCGCGCGGCGGTCGCCGCGTACACCGAGTTCGTGGCCCGGGAGGTGCTGGCCGACACGGTCGACTTCGCCGAGGGCGTCGACGGCTTCGCCGGCGAGGTCGGCGAGGGCGAGCGGGTGACGGTGGCGGTCCGGCGGGTATGAGGTCGTGACGGTGGTCCGGCGGCGTCCGCGCCGCCGGACCACCCTGCGGACGGCTGACCACCCGATCCGCCGGATGCCGACCCGTCCGCTACCGTGACAGCGCCTGCTCACGTACGACCGCCGGAGGACCCGTGCCCCTGCTCTACACCATCGGCAAGCTCACCGTGGCGCCCACGCTGCGGTTGGCCTTCCGTCCGCACGTGGAGGGGTTGGAGCACATCCCGGCGACCGGCGGCGCGATCTTCGCGGGCAACCATCTCTCCGTCGCCGACGAGCTGCTGCTCGGCACGGTGGTGCCCCGGCACCTGGCCTTCTGGGCCAAGTCGGAGTACTTCAAGGGCACCGGCGTGAAGGGCGCCTTCTCGAAGTTCGTGCTCACCGGGCTGGGCGCCATCCCGGTCGAGCGGGCCGGCGGCCGGGCGGCGCTGTCCGCGTTCGACGCCGCCATCCCGGTACTCAAGGCCGGCGACCTGGTGGCCGTCTACCCGGAGGGGACCCGCTCGCCCGACGGCCGGCTCTACCGGGGGCGGACCGGCGCGGCCCGGCTGGCCGTGGCGGCGGGCGTGCCGATCATCCCGGTGGGCGTGACCGGCACCGACAAGGCGCAGCCCATCGGCACGCGGGTGCCCCGGCCCGGCCGGGCGGAGATCACCATCCGGTTCGGCAAGCCGCTGGACTTCACCGGCCGGTCCGACGACCGCACGTCGCTGCGGGCGATGACCGACGAGATGATGGCCGAGATCCAGAAGCTCACCGGCCAGGAGTACGTGCCGCGCTACGCGCCCAGGCGCGCCGAGCCCCCCGCCGACCCGGCCGCCTGAGGCGTCACGGCGGGTCGCTGCCGCGCCGACCCTCCTGGGCGACCACCGCGTCCAGGTCGCCGAGCAGCGCCAGCTGCTTCATGGCCCGGGCCATCCGCGCGTTCCCCGGGATCCGGTCGCGGTTGCCGGCCAGGAACGCCCAGTAGCCGGCGGTGAACGGGCAGGCGTCCGGGCCGAGCCGCTGCCGCGGGTCGTAGCGGCAGCCGCCGCAGTAGTCGCTCATCCGGTTGATGTACGCGCCACCGGCGACGTACGGCTTGGTGGTCATCCGGCCCAGGTCGGCGTACTGGCTCAAGCCCACCACGTTGCCGGTCATCACCCACTCGTAGCCGTCCACGAACCGGGTGTGGAACCACTCGACCAGCTCCGACGGGCGCCAGCCGCGCTGGAGCGCGTAGTTGCCGAGCACCATGAGCCGCGGGATGTGGTGCACCCAGCCCCGGTCGCGGACGCCCGTGAGCACGTCCTGCAGGCAGCGCGCGTCGACCGGGGCCGCGTCCAGGTCGCGCCACCAGTCCGGCAGGACGCGGCGGGCGCCCAGCGCGTTGCTGTCCCGCCAGCCCTTCTCGAAGTACCAGTAGGTGTGCCAGATGTAGTCCCGCCAGCCCAGCACCTGCCGGACGAAACCCTCCACGGCGGCCAGCGGCGCCTCCTGCCTCCGGTACGCCCGCTCGGCGCCCCGGACCGCCACCATGGGATCCAGCAGGCCCAGGTTGAACGAGGACGACAACATGCTGTGCGCCAGCCACGGGTCGGTGGAGAGCATGGCGTCCTCGTACCGGCCGAACGCGGCGAGCCGGTGCCGGAGGAAGTGCCGCAGCCGGGACCTCGCCTCGCCGGTGGTGGCCGGGAAGCGGCGCGGCCCGTCCCGCCCGGCGAACCGGATGCCCTCCCGGGCCCAGCGGTCCAGGTCGGCCCGGACCTCCGCGTCGATGTCGTCCTCCTTCGGCAGCACCGGCGCCGGGACGTCGAGCCTGCCGTCCTTCGGCGGCGGATCCCGGTTCTCGGTGTCGAAGCTCCACCGGCCGCCCGCCGGCTCGCGACCGTCCATGAGCACCCCGTGGTGCTCCCGGGCGAACCGGTAGAACACCTCCATCCGCAGCGCGCCCCGGCGGTCGTCGGCCCAGTCGGCGAAGTCCGCCAGGCTGGTCGCGAAGCCCCGGGCCGGCAGCACGGTGACCGCGTCCAGCCCCCGGACGAACTCCAGCGCCCGCCGCGAGGTCGGGTGACACACCTCCAGCGGCTCGCTGACCTGCCTCAGGGCCTGCCCGTACGTCTCGCCGCGCACGAAGATCGCCTGGTCGCCCAGCTCGGCGGCGCGGTGCCGGAGCGCGGAGAGGATCAGGTGGGCCTTCTGCCGGTGGAAGACGCGCCGCCGGAAGACCGCCTTGGACTCGATGAGGAGAACCGGCTGCTTCCGCTCGTCGAGGAAGTGCGGCCCCAGCTGGTCAGCGAAGAGCCAACGCCGCGACATGTCCTGATTGTCACCCCTCGGACCGATCCGGCCCGGGAGGAAGACGGAACCTTTACGTGTTCGATACGTTGCGAACGGTGACGGTCCCTCAGGACTGCTCGGGGGTGACGACCTTCTGGCGCAGGTCGTCCAGCAGCCGGCCGCTGTCCTCCACGGACAGTCGGGTGAAGACGCCGGTGGCCAGGCTGCCGTGGTCCACCGACGTGCACACCACCACCGTGTCGCCGTCGGCCCGGCCCACCGCGCAGCGCTCGTACCGGCCCCGGACACCGGTCTCCACCGGCACCGAGGGGGCGAGGTCGTACCGGTCGGTGAGGCGGGCCAGCTCGGCCTGCGCGTCCGACTCGGGGCTCAGCCGGAACCCGGTGCCGCCGAAGAGGGTCACCCGCTTGCCGTCGCTCGTCGTGTAGATGCCGGCGAAGGTGTCCTCGGCCAGCAGGTGCGCCTGGCGTACCTGCGACTTCAGCTCGGCGGCGGCGGCCTGGCTGCGCTCGTCCTGGCGCAGCCGCATCGAGCCGAGCTGGTCGGGCAGGCTGGCGCTCGCCGGGTACTGGGCGGAGAGCGGCTGGGCCCACCAGAGCGGCACCCCGCAGCAGCAGGCGACGGTGAGCAGCAGCACCCAGGGCCAGCGGCGCCGGCGGCGGACCGGCACGGCCACGTACCCCTTGGGCGGCCCCCACCCGGGCGGCGCGGCCACCGGCGGCGGGGTCTTCTTCGCGCGGCGCTGCTTCGGCGGCGCGGGCCGGGGCGGCGCGACCGCCGGCGGCGACACCGGCCGGGCGACCGGCGGCGGGGCCGGGACGGCCGGCGGGCCGAGCGGCGGGGCCGCGGCGACCGGCGGGGCGGCGTAGGGAGGTGGGTGCGGCGCCGGGTAGGGCGCCGTGTAGGGCAGGGTCGGCGGCAGCGCCGGGAAGTCGGCGGAGTGCAGGTCCCAACCGGTGGTGTCCACGCCCGCCCACGGGTCGACCGGCACCTGGTGCTCCGGCGAGTCGGCCGGCGGCACCGGGGTGGGCTCGGCCGACTCGCCCCAGGCGCGCTTGCGCGGCAGCGGGGGCGGCACCGCGGCGGAGCCGCTCCAGCTCCGGGCGGGCGGCTGCGCCGGCGTCTCGACGCCGGCCTCGTTCTCGACCCGGGTGGGGTCCGGCCGCTGCTCCACCCGCGTGGGATCGGGGCGGGGCGCGACCG
>NZ_WBKT01000158.1 GCF_008868175.1 Micromonospora sp. AMSO31t | reverse complement strand
GGTACGGGGAGACCGGCCGCCGGGCGTACGTGGCGCCGGCCGCGACGGCGACCAGGGCCAGGACCAGCCCGCCGACGCTCAGCGCCAGCCGGCCGGCCGGACCGGCCCGGTCGGCGAGCACCGCCCCGAGCAGGGCGTACCCGGCCAGCCCGGCGGCGACGGCGGGCACCCGGTGCCGGACCGCCACGAAGAGCCGGGAGCGCAGCAGCAGCACCCCGCAGCCCACCGCCACCAGCAGCCGGCCGGCGAGCCCGCCGGCGGTGACGAGCACCGCGGTGGCCGCGACGGCCAGCACGGCGTGCCCGAGCAGCATCCCGGTGAGCATCTCCTCGGTGCGGGCCACGGCCGCGTGCACCCGGGCCCGGTCGGGCAGGCCACGGACGCCGGGCGGGGTGCCGGCCGGCACGGGCAGGGTGATCGGCGGCAGCGGCACCTTGCCGAGGCGGATGGCCAGCAGCGGCAGCCCGCCGAGGGCGAAGACCAGCGCGCAGAGCAGCACCGCGGCGGTGCCGGCCGGGTCGAGGAACAGCCCACCGAGGCCGGCCGCCGCACCGGCCACGCCGGTCGTCGCGCCGGCCAGGAAGACCCGGGACCGGCTCGCCACCCCGAGCAGGCCGAGCACCGACACCAGCAGCAGCGCCACCGAGCCGGCGAGCAGTTCGGGCGCGCCGACCCAGGGCAGCGGACGTAACGGGCCGACCGGGTCGCCGGAGCCGACCGCCAGGGCGCCGGCCGCGGCGGCCCAGGGCAGCGCGTAGCCGCCGAGGGTGGCCCCGACCGGCCCGTCGCCGTAGGCCCGGGAGGCGGCGGTGGCGGCGAGCACCAGGAGCAGGGCCACCACGGCGGCGACCGGCCAGCCGTTGCGCGGCCCGGGGCCGGCAGCCAGGACGGCGAGCAGCCCGACGGCCAGCGGCATCCCCGCCCCGGCCAGCGCGGCGGCCCGGGTGGCCCGGGGCGACCAGGCGGCGCCGCGGCGGCGGGCACCGTCGGCGATCGCCTCGATGACGTCGTCGTACTCCAGTTCGGGCCACTCGGCGCGGGCCGGGACGAGGTGCAGCACCTCGCCGTCGCGGACGCCCTGGGGCAGCAGCGCCTGGGCGGTGGCCAGCACCGCACCGTCGGTGCGCCGCAGCACCCAGCCGCCGTGCCGTTCGCCGTCGTCGGCCAGGCCCTCCCCGGCGTGCCGGAGCACCTCGGGCAGCAGCTCGGCGAGGGGGATCTGCTCCGGCAGGGCCACGTCGACCCGCCGCCGGGGGGCGCTGATCGTGACCCGGGCCAGCCCGCTTGTCATCGATGTCTCTCCATATCGAGCGGGAACGGTGGCTGACGGACGAGTGGACTTTACCTACGATGAGCCAGGCTCAGGTTACCGAGAGCCATGGGGAGGCCGAGTGTCCACTGTCGTCATCAAGCGGCCGCCGCGCCGCCCGGCGCCGGAGATCCCGGCCGGCGAGCTGCCGGTGGAGGCGCCGCCGGAGATCCCCGCGGTCGCCGGGGGGCGCTGGCAGCAGGCGCTGATGGTGCTGCCGATGCTCGGCGGGACGGTGGCCATGGCCATGATGTTCGGCCGGGGCGGCGGGGCCTACTCGTACGTGGTGGGCGGCATGTTCGGGCTCTCCTCGGTGGCGATGCTGGTGACCTCGTGGGGCAGTGCCGGGCCGAAGAAGTCGGAAATGATGGCCGCCCGCCGGGAATACCTCCGGCACCTCGCCGCGCTGCGCCGCCGGGTCCGGGAGACCGCCGGAGCACAGCGGGCCGGGCTCTACTACCGGCACCCCGACCCGGGGCGGCTCTGGTCGACGGTGGACAGCCACCGGGTCTGGGAGCGCCGGCCGGGCGACCCGGACTTCGCCGTGGTGCGGGTCGGGGTCGGCCCGCAGACGCTGGCCACTCCGCTGCTCCCGCCGGTCACCCGGCCGCTCGACGAGCTGGAGCCGATGACCGCGGGGGCGTTGCGACGCTTCCTGGACGCGTACTCGGTGGTGCCGGACCTGCCCGTGGCGCTCTCGCTGCGCAGCTTCGCCCGGGTCTTCGTCCGCGGCCCGGCCGGCGACGTCCGCGGGGCGGGCTCCCCGGCGGCCCAGGCGCTGGCCCGCGCGGTGCTCACCCAGCTCGCCGTCTTCCACGCCCCCGACGAGCTGCTCGTCGCGGTCTGCGCCGGGCCGGAACGCCGGGCGGCATGGGAGTGGGTCAAGTGGCTGCCGCACGCCCACCACCCGGCGCGCACCGACGCGCTCGGCCCGGTCCGGCTGGTCACCAGCTCGGCGGCGGAACTGGAACGGCTCCTGGGCGACGTGCTGGGCAGCCGCTCCCGGTTCAGCCCGGCCGGTCCGGCCACCGACGGGCCGCACGTGGTCGTGGTGCTCGACGGCGGCGACCTGACCGGCGCCACCGACCTGGCCGGCGACGGCGGGATCGACGCCGTCACCGTGCTCGACCTGGACAGCCCGCCACCGCGCCTGCTCGACCGGTACGCCCTCCTGCTCGACCTGGTCGACGGCCGGCTGCACTCGCAGTCCACCGACGGGCACGCCGAGGTGGGCACGGCCGACGCGCTGGAGCCGGCCGACGCCGAGGCGGTCGCCCGCCGGCTCGCCCCGCTGCGCCTGGCCGGCACGGCACGCGGACCGGACGCCCCGCCCGGCGCCGAACCCGGCCTGCCCGAGCTGCTCGGCCTCGGCGAGCCGGAGAGCTTCACGGCCGAGCAGGGCTGGACGCCCCGGGCGGCCCGGGACCGGCTCCGGGTGCCGATCGGGGTGGGCGCCGACGGCGGGGCGATCGAGCTGGACCTCAAGGAGTCGGCGCAGGACGGGATGGGCCCGCACGGGCTGCTCATCGGCGCCACCGGGTCGGGCAAGTCGGAGCTGCTTCGCACACTGGTGCTCGGGCTCGCCGCCACGCACAGCTCGGAGCAGCTCAACTTCGTGCTTGTCGACTTCAAGGGCGGCGCCACCTTCGCGCCGTTCGAACGGCTGCCGCACACGGCCGCGGTGATCACCAACCTGGCCGACGCGCTGTCGCTGGTCGACCGGATGGTCGACGCGATCAACGGCGAGCTGATGCGCCGGCAGGAGCTGCTGCGCCGGGCCGGCAACTTCGCGAGCGTGCGCGACTACGAGCGGGCGCGGGCGGCCGGCACCCCGCTCGCTCCGCTGCCGTCGCTGCTGCTCGTCTGCGACGAGTTCTCCGAGCTGCTCTCCGCCAAGCCCGACTTCATCGACCTCTTCGTGCAGATCGGCCGGGTGGGCCGCTCGCTCGGCGTGCACCTGCTGCTCGCGTCCCAGCGGCTGGAGGAGGGCCGGCTGCGCGGGCTGGACACCCACCTGTCGTACCGGATCGGGTTGCGCACCTTCTCGGCGCTGGAGTCCCGGACGGTGCTCGGCGTGCCGGACGCGCACGAGCTGCCCCGCAGCCCGGGGCACGGCTACCTGCGCTCGGGCACCGACCCGCTGGTCCGGTTCAAGGCCGCGTACGTCTCCGACAGGGTGCGCCCGCGCGGCGGCCCGGCCGGCGGGGCGGGTGCCGCCGGACCCCGGCTGCTCGCCTTCTCCACCCACCTGGTGCCGGCGCCCGAGCCGGCGACCTCGGCCGCCCTGCCGGCCGAGGAGGAGACCGGCGAGAGCCTGCTCAACCTGATGGTGGGGCGGCTGGCCGGGCAGGGCCCACCGGCGCACCAGGTGTGGCTGCCTCCGCTGGACTCCGCGCCCTCGCTGGACGAGCTGCTCGGCCCGGTCGGCGCGGATCCGGCGCGTGGCCTCACCGTGGGCAACCCGGAGCTGCACGGCGCCCTCCAGGTGCCGGTGGCCGTGGTGGACAAGCCGTTCGAGCAGCGCCGGGACCTGCTGTGGCTGGCCCTGGACGGCGCGGCCGGGCACGTCGCGGTGGTCGGCACCACGCGCAGCGGCCGGTCCACCCTGCTCCGCACTCTGGTCTGCGCGCTGGCGCTCACCCACACCCCGGCCGAGGTGCAGGTCTACTGCCTGGACTTCGGCGGCGGGACGCTTGGCGCGCTGCGCGACCTGCCGCACGTCGGCGGGGTCAGCGGCCGGACCGACGACACCGCGGTACGCCGGACCGTCGGTGAGATCGCCGCCCTGCTGACCGAGCGGGAGCGGCGGTTCGCCGAGGCGGGGGTGGAGTCGATGGCGGCCTGGCGGCGGCGACGGGCCGCGGCACCGGCCGGGGGCCACCCGGCCGCCGACCCGTTCGGCGACGTGTTCCTGGTGGTCGACGGCTGGAACACCCTGCGCGGCGAGTACGAGGACCTGGAACCGCTGGTCACCGAGCTGGCCACCCGGGGCCTGGCGTACGGGGTGCACGTGGTGGCGAGCGCACTGCGCTGGTCGGACTTCCGGCCGGCGATCCGGGACCTCTTCGGCTCCCGGCTGGAGCTGCGCCTCGGCGACCCGGCCGACTCGATGGTGGTCAAGCGCGCCCTGGCGGCGACCGTGCCGAAGGAACAGCCGGGGCGGGGCATCACCGCGGCCGGGTTGCACTTCCTGGCCGCCGCGCCCCGGGTCGCCGGCCTCGGCGACGAGACCGCGGACCTGGTCAAGGCCGTCGCCGGGTCCTGGGCGGGACCGGTCGCGCCCAGGGTGCGGCTGCTCCCGCCGGTCCTGCCCTACGCCGAGCTGGACCAGGCTGCCACCAGCGGGCTGGCCTTTCCGATCGGGGTGGCCGAGGCGGACCTGCGCCCGGTGGTGCTGGACTTCGCCACCGAGCCCAACTTCGTGGTCTTCGGCGACGCCGAGTGCGGCAAGTCCTCGTTCCTGCGCGCGCTGGCCACCTCGATCGTCCGGCGGTTCACCCCGGAGCAGGCCCGGGTCATCCTGGTCGACTACCGGCGCAGCCTGATGGGCACCATCGAGACGGCGCACCTGATCGGCTACGGGACCGCCGCGCCGCACACGACCGAGCTGGTCGAGTCGGCGGCCGGCTACCTCCAGGGCCGGCTGCCGGGGCCGCACGTCACACCGGCCGAGCTGCGTACCCGGTCGTGGTGGACCGGCCCGGAGCTGTTCGTGCTGGTGGACGACTACGACCTGGTTGCCGGCGGGCCGACCAACCCGTTGCGGGCGCTGGAGGAGCACCTGCCGCACGCCCGGGACGTCGGCCTGCACCTGGTGCTGGCGCGCCGCTCCGGTGGCGCCGGCCGGACCTCGTTCGAGCCGATCATCCAGCGGCTGCGGGAGCTGTCCACGGCCGGGCTGGTGATGTCGGGCGGCCCGGAGGAGGGCCCGCTCGTCGGCCAGGTGAAGGCGGGGCCGCTGCCACCGGGCCGCGGCCGGCTGGTGACCCGGCGCGAGGGCGTACGACTGGTACAGCTGGCCCATCTCCCACCTCCGTGACCGGAGTTGCACCGTGAGGCGCGGGAAAACCGGTAATCTCCGAGCAGCATGTGTCTGACGCGATGAAATGGCTGGGGAATGTGACCAGGGATCGGCATGGAGTTCCCACCGCGCCTCCCCGGCGTCTCGCCGGTCGCGCGCTGCTGGCCGCGGTGGCGGCCGTGGCCGCCGTGGCCGGTCCGCTCGCCCCGCCCGCCCAGGCCACCGCCGCACCGGCCACCGCCCGCCTGGCGCCGGTGGACGAGTTCACCGGGGCGGACCCGAGCCGCGACGGCCAGTGGCAACTCGCCGCGTTGCGGGCACAGGCCGCGTGGCAGACCTCCACCGGTCGGGGCGTCATCGTCGCGGTGGTCGACTCCGGAGTGGACGCTTCCCACCCGGACCTGGCCGGCCAGGTGCTGTCCGGCGTGGACCTGGTCTCGGGAGGCGTCGACGGGCCCGACCCGGTGGGGCACGGCACCACGGTGGCCGGCCTCATCGCCGGGCGCAGGGACGACGACCGCGGCGCGGTCGGGCTGGCACCGGATGCCAAGATCCTCCCGGTCCGGGTGCTCGACCAGGAGAACCGGTACGACGACGCGGGCACCGTCGCCGACGGGGTGCGCTGGGCGGTCGACCACGGCGCTCGGGTGATCAACCTCTCCCTCGGCGGCAGCGACACGAGCGAGTCCCTGGCCGCCGCCATCGACTACGCCTTCGCGCGCAACGTCGTGGTGGTCGCCTGCACGGGCAACCTGGCCACCTCGAAGGGCCGCGATGTCTGGTACCCGGCCCGCGAGCCGGGCGTCCTCGCCGTCACGGGGCTCGACGGGAACGACAACCTCTGGTCCGGCTCCATCACCGGTCACGAGACGGTGCTCAGCGCCCCGGCCACCGCCATCAACGGCGCCCGTCCCGGCGGATACTGGCTGGTGCAGGGCACCAGCTTCGCGGCGCCGCTGGTCGCGGCGACGGCGGCCCTGGTCCGGGCCCGGTACCCGCAGATGTCGGCCGCGGACGTGGTCAACCGGATCACCACGACGGCCCGGGACCTGGGGCCCACGGGCCGCGACGACCGGTTCGGCTACGGCATGGTGGATCCGGTGGCGGCGCTGACCGCCGACGTGCCGCCGGTGCCGCGCAACCCGCTCGACGACAACGGCTCCCCCGGAACGGTGGGCTTCGGCTGGGCGCCCGGCATGGGCCCGGACTCCCGGGCCGCCGGGGCGGGCGGCGACCCGTTCGCCGTCGCCGCACCGGAGCAGCAGACCCGGTGGGCGGCCCGCCCGGCCGGCCAGGTCACCGACTCGGCGCGGGAGCGGCTCTGGCCGGGGCTCGCCCTGTTCGTCGCCCTGGTCACCAGCGCCGCGCTGGTGGTCCGCCGGGTGCGCCAGTCCCGCCGCTGACCGACGACGGCTCCAGGTCGCGGCGCGGCCGAGCTGGAGTCCTCGGACCGCCCGTCTGACCGGGCCTCACCCTGGGTAGGGAACAGCGCATGAACACGCCCGGCGGTCTGATCTCCACTCGCGAGCGGTCCTGGCGGCGCCGCCGCCTCGACCCGGACCATTCGCTGGGGCTCCGGCTGACCCTGGCCGCCACCGCCGCGTTCCTGGTGCTGGTGCCGTTCGCCCTGCTCGCGCTGCTGGTGCTGGGCGCGTGGTCGCCGCTGTCCCGGCTGGACGCCGCGATCACCGACGCGCTGCACGGGTACGCCGTCGACCACCCGGCCTGGGTCCGGCTGACGGAGGTCTGGACCCACGTCTTCGGGCCCGGCCCGCTCCGGGTGGCCGCCCTCGGGGTGGTGGTGTGGCTGCTGTGGCGCGGCGCGCCCCGGCTGGCCCTCTGGGTGGTCACCACGATGACCGTCGGTGGGCTGCTCGGCGCGCTCCTCAAGCTGCTCGTGGGCCGGCACCGGCCGGACCTGCTCGACCCGGTGGCCCGGGCGGCCGGCTACTCCTTCCCGTCCGGGCACGCGTTGAACGCCACCCTGGCCGCCGGGGTGCTCCTGCTGGTGTTCCTGCCGTTCGCCCGGCACAGCCGGCCGTGGCGCGGCGTGCTCTGGGCGGCCGCGGCGCTGATCGCGGTGCTGACCGGGCTCAGCCGGATCGCGCTGGGCGTGCACTGGACCAGTGACGTGGTCGGCGGCTGGCTGCTCGGCGTGGCGGTGGTGGCCGCCACCGCGGCCGCGTTCTCCACCTGGCGGACCCGGGTCGGCCGGCGGCCGGCGCGTACGGTCCGGGAGGGCGTTGAGCCGGAGCTGGCCGAGCCGGAGCCGGACGGCCGCCGCGCGTAGTCGGGCACCGGTCGGGGTATTGAGCGCCCCATGTCCGATGTCGCGGTCCAGATCGCCCGGCGGGTGCTGCTGCCGGTCACCCTGCTCTTCGCCGTCCTGGTGGGGTTGGGCCTGCTGGTCACCCGGGTGCTCGAGACGACCTGGCCGTTCACCGTCGAGGACACGGTCAACCGCGAGTTGGCCGCGCACCGGACATCCGACTGGAACGACGTCTCGCTGGTGTTCAGCACGCTGGCCAGCACCCAGCTGATCGTCGTGGTGACCGTGCTGGTGGCGCTGGTGCTGCGGCTGGTGCTGCACCGCTGGCGGGAGCCGATCTTCCTCTGCGCCGCGGTGAGCGCGCAGGCGCTGATCTTCCTCTTCACCACGATGGTCATCGACCGCCACCGGCCGGCCGTCGAGCACATGGACGACTCGCCGCCGACCTCCAGCTTCCCCTCGGGGCACACCTCGGCCGCGATGGCGCTCTACGTCGGCATCGCGGTGCTGCTCGCGCTGCGGGCGCGGAGCACACCGGCCAAGGTCGGCTGGTGGGCCCTTCTCGTGCTGGTGCCGGTCGGGGTCGCGCTCACCCGGATGTACCGGGGCATGCACCACCCGAGCGACGTGGTGGCGTCCTTCCTCAACGGCGGCGCCTGCGTGGCGATCATGGCGCGCGCGGTGCTGGACCGCACGCGCACCTGGGGCCGGGCCAGGCTGCCGCTCCGCCGTTCCGGCGGCGACGTGACCCCGGCCAGGACCGCCGCCGGCTGACCACCGGCGGCGGCTGGATCACCGGCGGCTCAGGTGCACTCGCCGGTGGCGACCCCCCGGGTACGCTCCGCGCCGGCCAGGGCCACCGACCGGGCCTCGGCGGCGGTCACCGCGAAGCCGGTGTTCGGGTCGTCCGCGGCGGCCGCGAAGATCACGCCGAGCACCAGCCCGTTCGAGGAGACCAGCGGGCCGCCCGAGTTGCCGCTGCGGACCAGCGCCCGGATCGTGTAGATCTCCCGGGTCACGTCACCGGACGAGTAGATGTCCGGCCCGGTGATCCGGTCGACGTCCCGGATGCGGGCCGGGCGGGCGTCGTACGGGCCGTCGAGGGGGAAGCCCAGCACGATGGCGTCGGCCCCGCTGCCGGCCTCGCCGGCGGCGAAGCGCAGCGACGGCCCGGGCAGCCCCGGAACGTGCAGCACGGCCAGGTCCCGCGCGGGGTCGTAGACGACGACCTCGCCGTCGTAGCGCTCGCCGCGCAGCTCCACGGCCACCGACCGGGTGCCCGCCACCACGTGCGCGTTGGTCATCACCCGGTCGTCGGCGTAGACGAAGCCGGAGCCCTCGATGCGGCGCGCGCAGCTCGGCGCGGAGCCCAGCACCTTCACCACCGCCCGCTGGCTGTTCTTCACCACCTGCGAGTTGGCCAGCGTCGGGTCGGGCGGGGAGACCTGCCGGGCCCGGGTCGGCGCGAGGTCGCCGAAGACGTCCGGGAAGCCGTTGGTGTCGACCGTGTCGCGCAGTGCCGTGGACAGCTCCTGCGCCTGGTCCGGCAGGACCCGGTCGACCACGGTGAGCAGGGCGCTGTTGCGCACCGAGGAGGCCAGCCAGGGCACCGACGAGGAGCCCAGCGGCACGGCGACCAGCCAGGCCACCAGCATGACCGCGAAGACCGAGATGACCGCGCCGCCGGCGTCGTCGATCTTCCGCCCGGCCGGCCCGGTGATCGCGGCCCGGAGGTTCGAGCCCAGCCAGCCGGCCAGCGCCTGCCCCAGCACGGCCAGCCCGAAGATGGCGACCAGGGAGATCAGCACGCGGGTCCCGCTGTCGCTGAACTGCCGGGCGACCAGGGGCCCGAGCTGCAGGCCGAGCAGCGCGCCCAGGAAGAAGCCGGAGAACGAGAGGGCCCCGATGACGAAACCCTGACGGTATCCGCTGATCGCGAACACGAGCATGAGCAGGAGCAGTACGAGATCCACGGCGGACACGCCCCCAGGGTACGGGCACCGTGCCCGCAACAGGCTGACCGCTCGCTGAACGTGACCTTCGGATCCGTGCGGGTGATGCCCGCCGGGTCAGCGGACAGGGCTCTCGTCGACCGCGTCGGTGCCGGCGGAGGGGGCCGGGGCGGCAGCGGCCGGCGGCAGCTCCACCACCCGGGAACGCGGCCACGGGCGGGCCCAGCCGCCCATGTCCAGCAGCGTGTGCAGCACCCCGGCCGTGAAGCCCCAGACCAGCATGCCGCGCACCGAGAAGGCCGGGCCGATCCAGCCGCTCGGGTGGCGTACCCGCATCCGGTTCTCCGGGTCGACCAGCTCGGCGACCGGCAGCCGGGCGACGTGCGCCACCTCGGCCGGCTCGCGCGGGTGCACCGGGTGCGGGGCGTGCCACCAGGCGAGCACGGGGGTGACCACGAAGTCGCTGACCGGGATCCACAGCTTGGGCAGCTCGGCCAGCACGGTCACGCTGGCCGGGTCGAGGTCGACCTCCTCGTTCGCCTCGCGCAGGGCGGTGGCGCTGGCGTCGGCGTCCTCCGGGTCGGCCGCGCCGCCGGGGAAGGCCGGCTGCCCGGCGTGGTTGCGCAGCGTGGCGGCGCGCTGGAGGACCAGCACATCCGGGCCGGCGCCGGGCTCCTCGCCGAGCAGCACCAGCACGGCGCTCTCCCGGCCGCCGCTCTCCGGCGTGGTGAGCCGGGTGAAGTCCTCGGCCCGCGCGGTGCCGAGCCGGCCGAGCAGCGGGTCGAGCCAGTCCGGCGGCCGCCGGGTCACAGCCGCACCCCGAGGTGGGTGCGGACCAGCTCGGCGAGGCGGGCGTCGTCCAGCGCGCCGGTCGAGTCGGTGTGCCGGATCCGCCCGTCGGCGTCGACCAGGACGGTCAGCGGGAAGGCGTTGCGGCCGAGCGCCCGCTCGAACGCGTCACCCTGGTCGACCAGCATGGGGAACCGGACGCCGAAGTCCTCGCCGATGGACTGCGCGCCGCCGCGGCTGTCCCGGCTGTTGACCCCGATCACCTGCAACCGGCCGCCGGCCCGCTCGCTGAGCCGCTGGAAGGCGGGCAGCTCCTTGCGGCACGGCGGGCACCAGGACGCCCACACGTTGATCACCGCCGGCCCCCTGATGTCGCGCACGTTCACGGGGGCGCCCCCGGTGAAGCAGGAGAGCGCCAGGTCGGGCAGTGGATCGCCGGCGGCGCCGGACGGGGCCCGGCCGGACGCCGGGGCGGCGGTCAACGGGGCGCAGTCGGCGAACGGCGAGGGGCGCTCGGCGCGGGTGGCCGGCGCCGGGCCGGCCGGCTCCTCGGTCGTGGCGGTGCAGCCGGCGACCGCGAGCAGCAGCGGGACGAGCAGGTGGGCGAGCCGGCGGGTCACGGCACCTCCGCCGCGACGGCCTGCTGCGGCACCAGGTCGGGGTCGAGGCCGACGGCCGCCGCCAGGTCCCGGGCGCGGGGCCCCTTGAGCAGCTTGGCCGCGGCCACCGGATCGGTCGGCCCGGTGCCGTACGAGGGGCAGAGCTTCGCCAGCGTGCAGGCGCCGCAGGCCGGCTTGCGGGCGTGGCAGACCCGCCGGCCGTGGAAGATGATCCGGTGCGACAGCATCGTCCAGTCGCGCTTCGGGTAGAGCGCGCCGATCGCGTGCTCGATCTTGACCGGGTCGGTCTCGGTGGTCAGCCGCCAGCGCTGCACCAGCCGCTGGAAGTGGGTGTCGACGGTGATGCCGGGGACGTCGAAGGCGTTGCCGAGGATCACGTTGGCGGTCTTGCGCCCGATGCCCGGGAGGGTGACCAGGTCGGCCAGCCGGCCGGGGACCTCGCCGTCGTAGCGCTCGCAGAGAGCCTGGCCCAGGTTGATCAGTGAGCTGGTCTTGTTGCGGTAGAAGCCGGTGGGCCGGATCAGCTCCTCCAGCTCGGCGCGGTCGGCCCCGGCGTAGTCCGCCGCGGTGCGGTAGCGGGCGAACAGCTTCGGGGTGACCTCGTTGACCTTCTTGTCCGTGCACTGCGCCGACAGGATCGTGGCGACGGCCAGCTCCAGCGCGTTGGAGTGGTCGAGTTCACAGTGCGCGTCGGGGTGGGTTTCGGTGAGCACCCGGCCGATCCGCCGGGCACGGCGGGTGCGACCGAGGTCGGTCTCGGGGGAGGGCGTGGTCACGCCGGTCAGCCTACGTCGCGGGGACGACGTCCCGTCGGGCCCACGCGGGCGGCGGTGCCGCTCAGCCACCCGCCGGAGCGCTGATCTTGCCGCTCCCGTCGAGCTTGGCGCCGGTCTCCGGGAAGTCGGCCCGGCTCACCTCGCGGACGAGCCCGAGGCCCCGGTCCTGCCCGTCGACGGCCGGCCGGCCCACGCTGTTCATCGCGGTCGAGGTGAACTCGCCCCCGACGAAGCGGCCCTTCGCGGTCAGCGAGACCTTGAGCACGCCACCCCAGCCCAGCCGGCCGGAGCTGTTCAGCGACTTCCCGCCGCCGGCGAAGTTGCCCAGGCTGTAGGCGATCAGCCGCCCCTTGTAGAACTCCATGCCGCGCAGCACGTGCGGGCCGTGCCCGATCACCAGGTCGGCGCCGGCGTCGATCACGGCATGGGAGAAGCGGATCGGGTCGCCCCGGTTCTCTCCGAAGAACATCTCGGTGCCGGGCTTCACCCGGGTGCGGTCGGCGCCCTCGGCGCCCATGTGCACCTGCACCACGACCAGGTCGGCCATGCCCTTGGCCATGGTGATGACCTGCTTCGCGGCGTCGATGTCGACCAGGCTGTTCGACCACGGGTACGACGAGAAGCCCGCCACGGCGACCTTCACGCCCTTGACGTCGACCACGGTGATCTCGCCGGGCGCGCCGGTGTGCTTGAGCCCGTGCGCCTCCAGCGCCGACTGGGTGTTCTCGTAGCCCTGCTGGCCGTAGTCGTAGCCGTGGTTGTTGGCCTGGTTGAGCAGCTGGAACCCGGCCGAGCGCAGGTGCGCCGCCCAGCCCGGGGGCGCCCGGAACTGGTAGCAGTTCTTCGGCTTCGGGCCGCACTTGCCGGCGCCGGTGTCGTCGGTGAGCGGCTCCTCCAGGTTGCCCATCACGAGGTCGCCCTTGAGCGCGGCCTTGACGTCGTCGAAGAAGCCCTTCCCGCCGTTGCCCGGGAGCCGGGACGGGGCGTTGCCCATGATCACGTCCCCGGTCGCGGTCAGCGAGATCGACTTCTCGGTCGACCCGCTCGGCGCGGCGGCCTGGTCGCCCTCGGCCGGCCCCCCGGATGCGGTCGAGCCCCCGCCCTGGCCCGGCTGCCAGAGGGGCCCGTCGCCGGAGCCGGCGTCGCCGCAACCGGCGGCGAGCAGGACGACGAGCACGGCGCCGACGGCGGCGGCCAGGCGCGCGCGGGGACCGGCGGAGCGGCGGCGACGGGGACCAGACACGGAGAGGGCGGCAGCGTACATCGTGGGCGACGCTACCGGCCCGGAAGCGCGGCGACGAGGGCCGATCGGTCGGAAAACCCGTCGGCCGGGCCGGGGCCGGTCCACGCTCACCCCTCCCGCCGGTGGGACCACGGCACGACGGTGCCGGCGCCGCCGGCCAGGACGGCCGCGTGCACGGCCCGCGCCAGCGGGGCGCCCCAGGCCGAGCGGGGGCCGGCGTACGGGGCCGGATCGCCGTCGGCCGGGCAGAGGACGGTGACCGCGTCGGTGGGGGTGCCGGTGGCCGGCAACCCCAGCTCCCAGATCGCCTGTGCCTTCGCCTCGGTGGCCGTGGCCACCGCGTTCACCAGCGCGGCGTCGCCGAGCCGGGCCGGCACGTACACGACGATGTTGACCGTGCCGACCCGCTGGGCCGGGGTGGCGGGGGCGGGCGCGGCGGCCCAGACCGGCATGCCGAGCCCGACCGTCGCCCAGACCCGTACGCCGCCGTCCGTCCGGGGCAC
>NZ_WBKT01000157.1 GCF_008868175.1 Micromonospora sp. AMSO31t | reverse complement strand
CGGTACGACGTGCGGGGTCAGCGGGTCGGTGCGGGTGCGACCGGCACCGGACGGGGACCGGTGCGGCCACGCCCATAAACGATCCCGGACGCCCCCGGTTACGCGACACATCACGTGACGCCCGTCACACCCGAGCTTTCGCCCGTGCCGGCCGCCCGCCGGGATCCCCGCCGGCCCGGGGTGGGATCATCGAGGGGTGAGCCGCCGCGCCGACACCGTCCGTTTCCGCTACAACCAGGCGATCCTGGTCGCCGCGCTCGTCGCGGTCATCGGCGCGCTGCCGCTGGCCACCGCGCGCTGGTGGCTGCTCTGGGTGCTGCTGATCCCGCTGGCGGTCGCCGTCTGGGCCTGGCGCGCCGGCACCGACGCCGACGCCCGCGAGCTGCGGCTGCGGGCCCTCGTCGGCCAGCGGCGGGTGCCCTGGACGCGGGTCGCCGAGCTGGCCGCCGACCCGCGGGGCCGGGCCGTCGCCCGCCTCGACAACGGCGAGACGCTCATGCTCCCCGCGGTCCGCGCCGACGACCTGCCCCGGCTGGTCTCCGCCACCGGGCAGGAACTGCCCGAATCCGCCGGCTGACCGGTCAGTAGCCGTCGACCACCCGGTTCGTCAGCGGCTCCCCGGCGGCGAACCGGCGCACCTGCTCCCCCACGAGCCGGTACGCCCGCGGCAGCAGGCCGCGGACCGAGCCGGCGACGTGCGGGGTGAGCAGCACGTTCGGCAGCTCCCACAGGGGATGCTCGGCCGGCAGCGGTTCCGGGTCGGTCACGTCCAGCGCGGCCCGCAGCCGCCCCGACGCCAGCTCGGCGACCAGCGCCGAGGTGCGGGCCACCGGGCCGCGGGCGGCGTTGACCAGCAGCGCGCCGTCGGGCATCGCGGCGAGGAACTTCTCGTCGACCAGCCCCCGGGTCTGCTCGGTCAACGGCACGAGCAGCACCACCACGTCCGCCTCGGGCAGCAGGGCGGGCAGCTCGTCGACGCCGTGCACCCCCTCGGCCGGGCGCGGCGTCCGGGCGACCAGGGTGAAGCTCACCTCGAACGGGGCCAGCCGGGCCCGGACGGCCGTGCCGATCGAGCCGGCGCCGACGATCAGCACCCGCTTGCCGGCCAGCTCGTCGGTCGGCGCCACCTCGTCGTACGCCCACTCGCGGCGGGCCTGGGCGCGGGCCAGCGGGCCGAAGCCGCGCAACGCGGACAGGATCGCGGCGACCACCCACTCGGCGGTGGCCGAGTCGTGCACGCCCCGGGCATCGCAGAGCGTCACGCCCTCGGGAACCTTCCCCACCCAGGCGTCGGCGCCGGCGGAGAGGAGCTGCACCACCTCCAGGTCGGGCAGTTCGGCCAGGAGCGCGCCGGCGTCCGGGCCGGCGAGGAAGGGCGGCACCCAGAACCGCACACCGGTCGGGGACGACGGCGGCCGGGCCGGATCCTCCAGCAGCTCCACGGTGACGCCCGCGGGCAGGTCGCCGAGGAGGCGCCGGCCGGCCGGGTGCGGAATCCATACCTTCACGACCGCCGACGATAGCCGTCCCGGTGGCGCAGGTGGGCGGGGTCGTGACGACCACCGCTGGGGACGATTGAGGGCCGACGGCGCGAGGTATAACCGAGGCGGAGCGTCGGCCGGCGTTCCCGACTCCGGAGACAGGTGGCGATGAGCGAGGACACTCCCGGGCGCCCGGCCGTACCGCTCCCGGCGCTGACCGACCCCGAGCGGCTCCGGTCCCTCGCGGAGACCCGGCTCGACGCGGCGCCCGACGAGGCGTTCGACCGGTTCGCCCGGCTGGTCGCCGATCTGCTCGACGTGCCGGTCGCGCTGGTCTCCCTGGTCACCGGCGACCGCCAGTTCTTTCCCGGCGCGGCCGGCCTGTCCGAGCCGTGGGCGCGCCGGCGGGAGACGCCGCTGAGCCACTCGTTCTGCCAGCACGTGGTCAACATCGAGGCGCCCATGGTGCTGCCCGACGCCCGGTTCCACCCGGGACTGCGGGGCAACCTGGCCATCGAGGACCTCGGGGTGGTCGCGTACGCCGGGATGCCGCTGACCGACCTGGACGGCCGGGTGCTGGGCTCGCTCTGCGCCATCGACGGCAAGCCCCGGGCCTGGACGGCCGCGCAGCTGCGTACGCTCGCCGACCTGGCCGCCGCCTGCTCGTCCGAGCTGCGCCTGCGCATCGCCCTGCACGGCGCCGAGCAGGCCCGTCGCCGCGCCGAGGAGGCGCACGACCGGCTCACCGTGCTGGCCGGGATGAGCGAGACGCTGGGCGGCACGCTCGACGTGGCCACGGCGGTCGACCGGCTCGGGCACGCCATGGTCCCGCTGCTGGCCGACTGGTGCCTGATCACCCTGGTCGACCCGGTGGGCCGGCCGCGTTCCGTCTCCGGCGTGCACCGGGACCCGGACCGGGCGGGCGACCTGGCCCGGTTCGCCGCCCTGCTGGCCACCGGCCTCGGCCCGGACTCGGTCATCCGGTCGGTGCTGCGGAGCGGGCGGCCGGTCATGCGCGAATCGGCCACCCTGGCCGACGTCGAGCGGGGCACCACCCACCCGGAGCTGGTGCCGCTCGCCGGCCGGCTGGGCTTCAGCTCGCACCTCACCGTGCCGATCACCGCCACCGGCGTCCGGGTCATCGGCGCCGTCACGCTGGTCAACGGCCCGTCCCGGCGCGGGCTCGACGAGAGCGACCTGCGGACCGCGCTGGACATCGGCCGCCGCGCCAGCCAGGCCGTGGACAACAGCCGGCTCTACGGCGAGCAGCGGCACGTCGCCGAGGTCCTGCAGCACAGCATGCTCCCCATGCTGCCCGTGGTGCCCGGCGTCGAGCTGGCCGCCCGCTACCAGGCGGCGGCGGACCGGGTGGAGGTGGGCGGCGACTGGTACGACGCCTTCGTCCAGCCCGACGGCGACCTGGTGGCCGCGATCGGCGACGTCGCCGGGCACGACGTCGAGGCCGCGGCGACCATGGGGCAGCTGCGCAACCTGGTCCGCGGCGACGCGTACGGGCGGGACGACCCGGTCGACGAGCTGCTGACCCACCTCGACCGGGCGATTCAGGGGCTGCCCGTCCCGACCGTCGCCTCCGCCGTGCTGGCCCGGGTCCGGCCGGCCGCGCCCGGGCTCCGGATCTCCTGGTGCAACGCGGGCCACCCGCCGCCGCTGCTGGTCCACGCCGACGGGCGGGTGCGGATGCTGGACGGGGTCCGGGGTCCGCTGCTCGGCCTGACGCACCCGCCGCGCCGCGCCCGGCAGGAGCTGACGCTGGCACCCGGCGACACCCTGCTGCTGCACACCGACGGGTTGACCGAGCGCCGGGACCGGCCGATCGACGAGGGCGAGACCGAGCTGATGGCGCAGCTCGCCGGTGCCGCCGGGCTACCCCTCGCGACCCTCTGCGACCGGCTGCTCGCCGCCGCCCACCGGCGCGAGGACGACGTCGCCCTGCTCGCGCTGCGCGCCCGTTGAGCCGCGACTCGGTTCGTCGGGCCCGCTTCGCCCACCGGCCCCGCTAGGCTGGGCCGGGTGAGGCCGCGTCCCCCGTACCCCCGCACCGGCCGCCTCCGGGCGGCGCTGGCGGCGTCCTGCGCGACGCTGCTGCTCGGCACCGCCGGTTGTGCCTTCGGCGACCCTGATCCCGACCCGGCCGGCGAGCCGCCCAACCTGCCGTCGCCGTCCACCTCGGCCAGCCCCGGCGGCGCCGGCCAGCAGGTGGTCGCCACGGTGCTGGCGAAGGGGTTGGCGGTGCCCTGGGGCATCGCCTTCCTGCCCGACGGCGCCGCGCTGGTCACCGAACGGGACAGCGGGCGGATCCTCCAGGTCGGCCCGGAGTCCGGGCCGGAGGGGATGACCGTCCGGGTGGTGCAGACCGTGCCGGACGTGGCGGCCGCCGGCGAGGGCGGGCTGCTCGGCATCGCGGTTTCCCCGGCTTACGCCCGGGACCGCACGGTCTTCGTCTACTACACCAGCGCCGAGGACAACCGGATCGCCAAGCTGGAGCTGGGCCGCCCGCCGACCCCGATCGTCACGGGCATCCCGAAGGCCGGCAACCACAACGGCGGCGGGCTGGGCTTCGGCCCGGACGGCTTCCTCTACGCCAGCACGGGCGACGCCGGGCGCACCGCGAACGCGCAGGACCCGAAGAGCCTCGGCGGCAAGATCCTGCGGCTCACCCGGGACGGCAAGCCCGCTCCCGGCAACCCCACCGCCGGCTCGCCGGTCTGGTCGACGGGGCACCGCAACGTGCAGGGGTTCGCCTGGACGCCGGACAAGCGGCTGTACGCCGTGGAGTTCGGCCAGAACACCTGGGACGAGATCAACCAGATCAACAAGGGCGGCAACTACGGCTGGCCGCAGGTCGAGGGGCGCGGCGACGACCGGCGCTACGTCAACCCGATCGTGCAGTGGCGCACCGGCGAAGCCTCCTGCTCCGGCCTGGCGGCCGTGGACCGGCTGCTGATCACCGCCTGCCTGCGCGGGCAGCGACTCTGGCTGGTCGAGCTGGCCGGCAACGGCACGGTCCTCGGCCAGCCGCGCGAGCTGCTCACCGGCAGGTACGGGCGGCTGCGCGCCGCCGCCGTGGCGCCGGACGGCTCGGTCTGGGTGACCACCTCCAACCGGGACGGGCGGGGCAAGCCGGCCGGCGACGACGACCGGATCCTGCGGCTGGTCTTCGCCGACGGCGGTGCCGGGCGCGGCTGACACCGCTTCCCCCGGGTTTGCCAAGATCCTTCGACGGGCAGGTCAGAATCTCAGCATGGACGGCCAGGAGAACGAGCAGCACAGCGCCGGGGACGGGACGACCCCGGAGGACGGGCGCGCCCCTCGCCGGTGGCGCCCCGGCAGGGGCCTGCGCCGGCTCGGCGTCGTGCTGGCCCTGCTCGTGGTCACCTTCGCGGGGGTCGTGGCCGGCACGTACGCGGGCGGGCACGTGGGCACCGACATCGGGCCGTTCCGCGCACAGCTCAACCTCAGCCCGTCGCTGAGCGGCGGCACCACCGTCGACATCCCGCCGCTGGGCGCGCTGCTGCTGGACAGCCACGACGGGCCGGCGTACCTGACCGTCGAGCTGGGCGCGCTGGACCAGCGGCGCACCGAGGCGCTGATCGACGACCCGGCGAGCATCAGCCGGGCCAGCCAGTCGGCGGTCGAGGACGTCCGGGCCGGCGTGATGCGGCTCGGCCTGAAGACCCTCGCCTCGGCGGTGCTGGCCACCCTGCTGCTGGCCGGGCTGGTCTTCCGCGACGCGCGCCGGACGGCCTGGGCGGGCGGCCTGGCGCTGGTGGTCACCGCCAGCAGCCTCGGCCTGGCCGCCGCCACCATCCGGCCGCAGGCCATCGAGGAGCCACGCTACGAGGGGCTGCTGGTCAACGCGCCGGCCATCGTCGGTGACGCGCGACGGATCGCCAACGACTACACCAAGTACGCCGAACAGCTGCAACGGCTGGTCGGCAACGTCAGCAAGCTCTACACCACGGTCTCCGCGCTGCCCGTGGTCCAGCCGTCGCCCGGCACGACCCGCGTGCTGCACGTCTCCGACATGCACCTCAACCCGACCGGCTGGCAGCTCATCCGCACGGTGGTGGAGCAGTTCAACATCGACGTGGTGATCGACACCGGCGACATCACCGACTGGGGCAGCGAGCCGGAGGCGTCCTTCGTCGGCTCGATCGGCCTGCTCAAGAAGCCGTACGTCTACATCCGCGGCAACCACGACTCCGGGAAGACGGCCGCCGCCGTGGCCGCGCAGCCGAACGCCGTCGTGCTGGACAACTCCACGACCACGGTCGCCGGGCTGACCATCGCCGGCATCGGCGACCCCCGGTTCACCCCGGACAAGGAGACCTCGCCGGCCGGCAGCGGCCTCACCAAGGTCGTCGCCGACCAGGTGATCGGGGCGGGCGAGCAACTCGCCGCCACGGTCAAGGCCTCGCCGAAGCCGGTGAACATCGCCCTGGTGCACGATCCGGCCTCGGCCGGCCCGCTCTCCGGCACCTGCCCGCTGGTGCTCGCCGGGCACATTCATCACCGGGAGGTGTACAAGCTGCCGCAGTTGCCGGGCAAACAGCCGACCCAGCTCCTGGTGGAGGGCTCCACCGGTGGCGCCGGGCTGCGTGGTCTGGAGGGTGAGAAGCCTACCCCGCTCGAGATGTCCGTGCTCTACTTCGACCAGCAGAAGATGCTCCAGGCGTACGACGACATCACCGTGGGCGGCACCGGGCAGTCGCAGGTCAACCTGGAACGGCACGTGATCCAGGACCCGACGAAGGGTGACCAGGTGCCGGTCACCCCGACCCCGACCCGGGGCGGGCCCTCCTCGCCCGCCCCGAACGGCAGCCCGACCGCGACGCCCAGCCCCACGGGCTGACGCTCAGCGCAGCGACAGGGCGGCCAGCGCGGCGTTCACGATGCTGCCGGGCAGCAGGTCGTGCAGCTCGTACAGCTCCCCGACGCTGCCGGACTGGCCGAACTCATCCACCCCGAGCGGCACGGCCGGGGCGCCGAGCGCCGAGCCCAGCCAGGCCATCGCGTGCGAGGCGGCGTCGTGCACGGTGACCACCGGCACCCGGTCGGCGAAGGCCGACCGCAGCGCACCGGGCACGCTCGGCACGGTCGCCGTCCGCACACCCTGGCGCAGGGTCCGCTGCCACGCCCGGTAGAGCCGGTCCAGGCTGGTCACGTCCACCACGTGCGCCGCGACGCCCTCCTCCGCCAGCTCCGCGGCGGCCGCGAGGACCTCCGGCAGCACCGCGCCGGAGGCGGCGAGCTGCACGACCGGGGCGTCCGCCAGGTGGGGGTACGCCTCGTGCGCGTCGACGAGCCGGTACGCGCCCGCCACCACCTGCCGGCGCAGCACCGCGTCGCCGATCCGCGCCCGGGCCGCCTCGAACGGCGCCTGGTCGACGGGCCGGGTGCTGAGGCGGAAGTAGTACGCCCCGTCCTCGGCCGGCGCGGCCGTGGCGGCCGGCGCCGCTCCCCCGGCGATCTGGCCGAGCGCGTCGCAGAGCAGCCAGTCGAGGCTGCCGGCGTACGCGGGTTCGCAGAAGGTGACCCCCGGCAGCTCCAGGCCCACCGAGGCCGTGATGGTCGACTGGTGGGCGCCGCCCTCGGGGGCCAGGGTGATGCCGGACGGCGTGCCGGCCACCACGAACCGGGAACCGGAGTAGGTGCCGTAGAGGAACGCGTCCAGGCCGCGCAGCACGAACGGGTCGTAGACCGTGCCGACCGGCAGCAGCGGCTGCCCGGACAGGTCCCACGACAGGCCGAGCTGGCCGAGCAGCAGGAACAGGTTCATCTCAGAGATGCCCAGCTCGATGTGCTGACCGGCCGGCGTCTCCGTCCAGCGCAGCATCCGGTCCTCGGTCCAGGAACGCTGCTCGGTGGGGGCGAACACGCCGGTCTTGTTGATGAACCCGGCCAGGTTCGTGGAGGTGGCCACGTCCGGCGCGGTGGTGACCAGGTAGGGCGCGACCTTCGGGTCGCGGGCCAGGTCGACCAGCACCCGGCCGAAGACCTCCTGGGTGGAGACGGGCTTGTTCACCCGTACCTTCGTGGTCTCCGGGACGGTGACCCCCAGCGCCCGCTCGCGCGGCGCGCGGGCCAGCGCCTCCCGGCGCTCGCCGGCCCGGATGCCGGCCGGGGACGCCGGGTCGAGGCGGTCCCACTCGGTGTCGCGGGTCAGGCCGTGGGCGGCGCGCAGCGCGTCGACCTGCTCGGTGGTGAGCAGCGCCGAGTGGTTGCGCGGGTTGCCGGCGATCGGCAGCCCCCAGCCCTTGACCGTGTAGGCGAAGACCACGCTGGGCCGGTCGGTGACCGCGTCGCACTGGGCGTACGCGTCGAGCATCGCGGCGAGGTCGTGCCCGCCCAGGTCGGTGACGAGCGGGCCCAGCTCGTCGTCGGGGATGTCGGCCACGAAGGCCGCCACCTCGGCCGGGGCGCCGTCCAGGAACTGCTTGCGCAGGACCGGCCCGGCCAGCCCGAACAGCGACTGGTACTGCTCGTTGGGCATCAGGTCGATCCAGTCGCGCAGCGCCGCCCCGCCCGGCCGCTCGTACGCCTCGGCGAGCTTGCGGCCGTACTTGACCTCGACCACGTGCCAGCCGGCGGCCTCGAACTGGCCGCGCCACTGGTTGATCCGCACGCCGGGGACGACCCGGTCCAGTGACTGGCGGTTGAAGTCGACAAGCCACATCACGTTGCCCAGCCCGGTGGTGGCCGGGTCGGCGACGGCCTCCCAGATGTTGCCCTCGTCCAGCTCGGCGTCACCGATGAGGGCGATGAACCGGGAGTGCGGCCGCGCGCCGAAGTGCGCGTCGACGTAGCGGCGGGTGACCGCCGCGAAAAGCGGCGCGGCCGCGCCCAGGCCGACGGAGCCGGTGGAGAAGTCCACCCCGTCCGGGTCCTTGGTCCGCGACGGGTACGACTGGAGCCCGCCGCGCGCCCGCAGCTTCGGCAGGTACGACCGGTCGAGGTTGCCGAGCAGGTACTGCACGGCGTGGAAGACCGGCGAGGCGTGCGGCTTGACCGCGACGCGGTCCTCGGCGTCCAGGTGGGCGAACCAGAGCGCGGTCATCGCGGTGACCAACGAGGCGCTGGACGCCTGGTGGCCGCCGACCTTCACCCCGTCGCCCGTGTCCCGGTCGTGGTTGGCCGCGTCGACGATGCGGGTGGCGAGCCAGAGCACCCGCCGCTGGATCTCGTCGAGGACGTCGAGGTCGTGCTGGTTCACGGTGACTCCATCCGGGCGTCGCCGTTGACGCCCTGTACGCGGGGGGTGGTGAGGCGTTAGGAAGGGCCCCTTCCTATGCCACCAGGCGTGAAGAAGGGGCCCTTCCTTTTCGCTCAGACGCCGAGGCGGGCCAGGATCAGCTCGCGGACGGTCTTCGCGTCGGCCTGGCCGCGGGTGGTCTTCATGACCGCGCCGACCAGCGCGCCGGCCGCCGCCACCTTGCCGCTGCGGATCTTGTCGGCGACGTCCGGGTTGGCGGCGATGGCCTCGTCCACGGCGGCGGTGAGCGCCCCGGTGTCGGAGACCACCTCGAGGTTGCGGTTGGTCATGATCTGGGTCGGCGAGCCCTCGCCGCCCACCACGCCCTCCAGCACGATGCGGGCCAGCTTGTCGTTGAGCCGGCCGGCGTCCACCAGGCCCTGCAGCTCGGCGACCTGCTCCGGGGTGGCCCCGACGTCGGCGAGCTCGACGCCGGTCTCGTTGGCCCGCCGGGACAGCTCGCCCAGCCACCACTTGCGGGCGGCGGCCGGGGTGGCACCGGCGGCCACGGTCCGCTCGATCAGTTCCACCGCGCCGGCGTTGACCACCGACTGCATGTCCAGGTCGGACAGGCCCCAGTCCTGCTGGATCCGCTTGCGGCGCAGCCGCGGCAGCTCCGGCAGGGCGGCCTTCAGCTCGGCCACCCACGCGGTGTCCGGCGCGAGCGGGACCAGGTCCGGCTCCGGGAAGTACCGGTAGTCGGTGGCCGTCTCCTTGGACCGGCCGGGGGTGGTGTCCCCGGTGTCCTCGTGGAAGTGCCGGGTCTCCTGCGTGATGCTGCCGCCGGCGTCGAGCACCGACGCCTGGCGCAGCATCTCCGAGCGGACCGCCCGCTCGACCGAGCGCAGCGAGTTGACGTTCTTCGTCTCGGTGCGGGTGCCCCACTCCTCGCCCGGCCGGTTCAGCGACGTGTTCACGTCGCAGCGCAGCGAGCCCTCCTCCATCCGGACGTCGGAGACGCCCAGCGAGCGGATCACGTCGCGCAGCTCGGTGACGTACGCCCGGGCCACCTCGGGGGCGAGCGCGCCGGTGCCGGGGATCGGCTTGGTGACGATCTCGACGAGCGGGATGCCGGCCCGGTTGTAGTCGACCAGCGACTCGGTGGCGCCGTGGATCCGGCCGGTGGCGCCGCCGACGTGCAGCGTCTTGCCGGTGTCCTCCTCCAGGTGCACCCGCTCGATGCCGATCCGCACCGTCTCGCCGTTGACGTCGACGTCCAGGTAGCCGTCGACGCACAGCGGCTCGTCGTACTGGCTGATCTGGAAGTTCTTCGGCATGTCCGGGTAGAAGTAGTTCTTCCGGGCGAACCGGCACCACTCGGCGATCGAGCAGTTCAGCGCCAGACCGATCCGGATGGTCGCCTCGATGGCCGCCTTGTTGGCCACCGGCAGCGAGCCGGGCAGGCCCAGGCAGACCGGGCAGACCCGGGTGTTCGGCTCGCCGCCGAAGTCGGTCGGGCAGCCGCACCACATCTTGGTGTTCGTGCCCAGCTCGACGTGGGTCTCCAGGCCGATCACCGGTTCCCAGCGCGCCACGACCTCGTCGTACGCGGGCAGTGTCGTCGTCATCGGTGCTCCTGCCTCACAGTGCCGGTGGGGTGAACGTGCCGACCGTGGACTCCAGCGCCGCGGCGACCCGGTACATCCGGTCGTCGGCCATGGTCGGAGCCATGATCTGGAAACCGACCGGGAGGCCGTCGGAGAGGCCGCACGGCACCGAGATGGCCGGTCCGCCGTACAGGTTGGTCGGGATGGTGAACAGGTCGGCCAGGTACATCTGGTAGGGGTCCGCCGTGCGCGCCCCGATCGGGAACGCCACGAACGGGGTGGTCGGCGAGACGAGCGCGTCCACCCCCTCGAAGGCTGCCGTGAAGTCCCGGGTGATCAGCGTGCGGACCTTCTGCGCCTGCCCGTAGTAGGCGTCGTAGTAGCCCGAGGAGAGCGCGTACGTGCCGATCATGATGCGCCGCTTGACCTCGGGGCCGAAGCCCGCCTCCCGGGTCAGCGACATGACCTCTTCGAGGGACCGGTTGCCGTCGTCACCGACCCGCAGGCCGAACCGGACGCCGTCGAACCGGGCCAGGTTGGAGGAGCACTCGCTCGGCGCGATCAGGTAGTAGGCCGGCAGCGCGTACTTGAAGTGCGGGCAGGAGACGTCCACGATCTCAGCGCCCAGCTTCGCGAGGGCTTCCACCGACTCCCGGAACGCGGCCATCACGCCCGGCTCGGCGCCCTCGCCGGTGAACTCGGTGACCACACCGAGCTTCACCCCGGTCAGGTCGCCGGACGCGCCGAGCTTCGCCGCCCCGACCACGTCCGGCACCGGGGCCGGGATCGACGTCGAGTCGCGCGGGTCGTGACCGGCGATCACCCGGTGCAGCAGCGCCGCGTCCAGCACGTTGCGCGCGCACGGGCCGGGGGTGTCCAGCGAGGAGGAGAACGCCACCAGGCCGTAGCGGGAGGTGCCGCCGTAGGTCGGCTTCGCGCCGACGGTGCCGGTGACCGCGCCGGGCTGGCGGATCGAGCCGCCGGTGTCCGAGCCGATCGACAGCGGCGCCTCGTACGCGGCCAGCGCCGCGGCGCTGCCACCGCCCGAGCCGCCCGGGATCCGCGCCAGGTCCCACGGGTTGCGCGTCGGGCCGTACGCCGAGTATTCCGTGGAGGACCCCATGGCGAACTCGTCCATGTTGGTCTTGCCGAGCATCACCGTGCCGGCGGCGCGCAGCCGCTCGACGATCGTCGAGTCGTACGGCGGGCGCCAGCCCTCCAGGATCTTCGACCCGACGGTGGTCGGCACGCCCTTCGTGGTGAGCACGTCCTTCACGGCGACCGGCACGCCCGCCAGCGGGCCCAGCTCCTCGCCGGCGGCCCGGCGCTCGTCCACGCTCCGGGCGGCGGCCAGCGCGCCCTCGGTGTCCACGTGCAGGAAGGCGTGGACCTGGTCGTCCACGGCGGTGATCCGGTCCAGGTGGGCCTGCGTGACCTCCACGGCGGAGGTCTCGCCCGTCGCCACCAGGCCGGCGATCTCGGCGGCGGTGAGCCGGGTCAGGTCAGTCATGAAGCCACATCCTCGTCCAGGATCCGCGGGACGCGGAACCGCTGCTCCTCGGCGTCGGGCGCACCCGACAGCGCCTCCTGCGGGGTCAGGCACGGCGTCACCACGTCCTCGCGGAGGACGTTGGTCAGCGGCACCGAGTGGGACGTCGGCGGGATGTCCGCCGCGGCGACCTCGCCGACCTGGGCGACCGACTGGAGGATCACGTCCAGCTGGCCGGCGAAGGTGTCCAACTCCTCCTCGGTGACGGCGAGCCGCGACAGTCGCGCGAGATGCGCGACCTCCTCGCGGGAGATGGCGGCCATCGGGTGCCCCCTTCGTGGCTGTCCTGCTGCGTCTGCGGTGTGCCGGCCGCGCGCTCGCCGGGGACGATGACACGCGGTGACCGGAGCGAGTCTATTGCCCTCCGGTCGGGTCGACGCCTCCGACTCCCGGTGCCCGCCCGCCGCGACGCCGGTCAGCGGGCTCGGGTCCGTCGGCGGTGTGCCGGTCAGCGTGCTCGGGCCCGTCGGCGGTGTGCCGGTCAGCGGGCGGGGCGGCGTGGGCCCTCGCCGTCCGCCGTCACGGCCGGGTGGACCGGCCGGTACCGGGACAGCCAGGTGACCAGTTCCTCGGCGGGCATGGGCCGGGCGTAGAACCAGCCCTGCGCCACGTCGCAGCCGGCCGCGTGCAGCAGCCGCCAGGTGCGCTCGTCCTCGACGCCCTCGGCCACCACCCGCAGCCCGAGCGCCCCGGCCAGCTCGATCATCGAACGGACGATCGCCCCGTCGTCCGCGTCCTCGGCCATCCCGAGCACGAACGACCGGTCCACCTTCACCTCGGACAGCGGCAGCCGGCGCAGGTGCTGCAGAGACGAGTAGCCGGTGCCGAAGTCGTCCAGCGCGATGCCGACCCCGATCCGGTGCAGCTGGGTGATGCTGGCGAGCACCCGCCGCGGGTCGGCCATCAGCGCGCCCTCGGTGATCTCCACCTGGAGCCGGTCCGGGGGTACGCCGTACCGGGCCAGCCGGTCGGCGATCTGGTCGGCGATCTCACCGGTGTGCAGGTCCCGGACGCTGACGTTGAGCGCGGCACGCAGCGCGACGCCCACCGCGGACCACTTGGCGACCTGCTCCACCACGTCGTCCACCACCCGGCGGGTGAGCAGCCGCATCACCGCGCTCTGCTCGGCGACCTGGATCAGCTCCCCCGGGTCGACCATGCCCCGGCGCGGGTGCCGCCAGCGGAGCAGCGCCTCGACCCCGACCACCTCGCCGGTCGCGATGGCGATCTGCGGTTGGTAGTACATGGTGATCTCGCCCGGGTCCCCGGCCGGGTCGTCGAGGGCGACGAAACCGGTGCCGCCGCGCTGCTCGGCCGGCCGGGTCGGCGCGGGCGCCGCGCTGCCGGCAATCCCCGCCCCGCCGGCCGGGAGATCCGGACCGCCGCGCTCCGGGCGGTCGGCGGACACCGTTCCGGTCCGGCCACCGAGCACCGCGCCGGGCGGATCGTCGGGCACCGCGCCGGGCCGGGCGTCCCGGACCGCGCCGGGCCGGCCGTCGGACGTCGCGTCGGGCTGACCGTTCGGCACCGCGCCCGGCCGGCCGTCCGGCATCGTGTCGGGCCGGCCGTCCGGCGCCACCGTGGGTTGGACGCCGAAGGCCGGGGTGATGCGGTCGCCGTCCCCGGGCGCCGGGC
>NZ_WBKT01000156.1 GCF_008868175.1 Micromonospora sp. AMSO31t | reverse complement strand
CGGCGGTCAGGGCGAGGCCGCCGAGCGCGGCGGCCAGGGCCAGCGCGGCGGTGCGTCGGGCGAAGGGCATGTGTCGTCCTTCCGTCGGGGCCCCGGGGTGGGGGCCGGGCGTCGGCCCGGCCGTCGTGCGACCGGACCGACCAGAACCCTAAGTGGACGGTGTGAACGCACAGCGTCACGAAGTGTTACACCGTTCCGCCCCGGCGGCCGGCGGGTGTGACACGCACTCTCACACCGACCGCCACCCGTCGTCGGGCAGGGACGCTGCCTGGGGACCCATCATGAGCATCCCGCCGTCCACCGGCCAGGACGCGCCCGTCACGTACGCGGCGGCCGGCGAGGCGAGCAGCGCCACCACCGCGGCCACCTCCCGGGCGTCCCCGGGCCGTCCCACCGGCACGCCCGGGCGCTCCTGGGTGAACGGGTCGACGTCCTCCTGCCCGGTCATCGGGGTGGCGATCTCGCCGGGGGCGACCGCGTTGACGGTGATCCCCTCGGCCGCCAGTTCCTGCGCCATCACCTTGGTGAGCAGGCCCAGTCCACCCTTCGCCGCGCAGTACGCCGACGAGCCGACCCGCGGGGCGTGCTCGTGGACGCTCGTGATGCTGATGATCCGGCCGCCCCGGCCGGCTGCCCGCATCCGCCGGGCGGCCCGCTGGGAGCAGAGGAACGGCCCGTCCAGGTCCACGGCGAGCACCTCCCGCCACTTCTCCCAGGCCACGTCGACGAAGGGCGTGGCCAGCCCGGTGCCGGCGTTGTTGACCAGTACGCCGAGGCCGCCGAGCCGGTCGGCCAGGTCGTCGACGACGACGGCGCCCTCGGGCAGCCGGGTCAGGTCCATCTCGGCCACCTCGCAGCGGCGGCCGGTGGCGCGTACCTCGCCGGCGGTGCGCTCGGCGCCGTCCGGGTCGCCGTACCAGGTGATGCCGATGTCGAAGCCGGCCTCGGCGAGCGCCACGGCGCACGCCTTGCCGATGCCGGAGTCCGCGCCGGTGACGACGGCGATCCTGTCGTAATCCTCATATCGCTGGGGCATGGTGGCGCACTACCCGGATCGGGCGGGCTGAACCAGACGGGTGTAACCGGTCCCGGCCGGGGTAGCCGGGCCGGATGGACCTGGTCGAGGAGTCGCCGTACCGGTTCCGGATCGACCGGCACGAGCCGATGCGGGTGCCGGGCGTGGTCTTCGCCTCCCGCGCGCTGCTGCCGGACGCCGGGGCGGACAAGTCGCTGGAGCAGGTGGCGAACGTGGCCACCCTGCCCGGCATCGTCGGCGCCTCCTACGCCATGCCGGACGTGCACTGGGGCTACGGCTTCCCGATCGGCGGGGTCGCTGCCACGGCCGTCGAGGACGGGGGAGTGGTCTCGCCCGGCGGGGTCGGCTTCGACATCTCCTGCGGGGTGCGGCTGCTCACCGCCGACCTGGACCGGGCCGGGCTGCGGCCACGGCTGGACGCCGTCATGGACGGCCTGAGCGAGTCCACCCCGCGCGGCATGGGCAAGGGCGCTGTGTGGCACCTGACCGACCGGGCCGAGCTCGACGCGGTGCTCCGCGGCGGCTCCCGGTACGCGGTCGAGCGGGGCTTCGGCGTGCAGCGGGACCTGGACCGCTGCGAGGACCGGGGCGCGGTGGACGACGCGAACCCGGCGCAGGTGAGCGAGCGGGCCGTGGAGCGCGGCGCCCGCCAGGTGGGCAGCCTGGGTTCCGGCAACCACTTCCTGGAGGTGCAGGCGGTGGAGGAGGTCTACGACGAGGCGGTGGCCGGGGCCTTCGGGCTGCGCGCCGGCCAGGTCTGCGTCATGATCCACTGCGGTTCGCGGGGGCTGGGTCACCAGATCTGCACGGACTACGTCCGGGAGATGGAGAAGGTGATGCCCCGGCACGGCATCCACGTGCCCGACCGGCAGCTGGCCTGCGCGCCCGTCTCGTCCCACGAGGGCCGGGCCTACCTGGGGGCGATGGCCGCCGCGGCCAACTACGCCCGGGCCAACCGGCAGCTGCTCGCCCACGCCGCCCGCCAGGTCTTCGCCCGGGTCACCGGCTGCGACCTCGACCTCGTGTACGACATCTCGCACAACCTCGCCAAGATCGAGACGCACGAGGTCGACGGGTCACCGCGCCCGCTCTGCGTGCACCGCAAGGGCGCCACCCGGGCCCTCCCGCCGGGGCACCCCGAGCTGCCCGACGACCTGCGCCCGGCCGGGCAGCCGGTCCTCATCCCCGGCTCCATGGGCACCGGCTCCTACGTGCTCACCGGCGTGGCCGGCTCACCGGCCTGGGCGTCCACCTGCCACGGGGCGGGCCGGGTGCAGAGCCGCAAGCAGGCCACGAAGGCGGAGCGTGGGCACGACCCGCGCCGCGAGCTGGAGGCGCAGGACATCGCGGTGCGGGGCGCGAGCCGGCGCGGGCTGGCCGAGGAGATGCCGGCCGCGTACAAGGACGTGACGGCCGTGGTGGCGGCGGCCGAGGGGGCCGGCCTGTGCCGGAAGGTGGCCCGGCTCGTGCCGCTCGGCGTGGTGAAGGGCTGAGCCGCTCACACGTCCAGCGTCACCGCGCAGCGCCAGCCGTCGGGCTCGGCGGCGAAGCGCAGCTCGTGCAGGGACACCGCCTTGGGAACCGCGCCGACCAGCTCGACCGCGTCGGTGCCGGCGGTCCGCCAGCGCACCGCCAGGCCGCCGTCGCCGGCCGCCCGCACCTCGGTCTCCAGCGGCAGCGCGGCCTCCGTCTCCAGCCGGAAGATCACCTCGTCGAGGACGCCGACCAGCAGGTCCGCGTCGGCGCCCGGTGGCACCCGGAACGCGGTCTCCCCGTCGGCGACCGCTCCGGTGGTGTCCACGAAGGTGTCCACCAGCGCGGTGACCGCCTCGGCCACGCAGCCCTCCCGGTCCGGCGCCCAGGCCTCGATGCGGACGTCGGCGGTGTGCGGGATGTTCCGGTGCCCGCGGGCCGGTCGTCGCTCCATGCCCCGATCATGCCGCCCCCGGTCCGGGGCCGGTGGCGGCTGCGCCGGTTCGCTCGGACACCACGAAGTCGGGCGCCGCGGCGGTGAGCACCGCCGTCCGGGTCGGCGCGGTCCATTCCCCGGCCAGCGCGGCGGCCAGCTCCGCGAGCATCCGGGGCACGACCACCGGTCCGTCCTCGTGCATCGCCTCGATCACCACCAGCACCTCGGCGGTCTCCGCGCGCACCGCCGACGCGCCGCTCTGCCGGTGCGTCCAGCGCCGGGAGTGGGCCCGGCCGGCCGCGTCGGCGAAGACCAGCTCACCCGGCTCGGGGTGCTCCTCGTCCCCGCCGAGGGTCAGGTAGGTCTCCGCGCCGGTGGCCGGGCGCACCGTCAGGTCCCCGGCGATCCGCGCGAGGTCCAGCACGGCCACCGGCACGGCGTACCCGAGGGACAGGGCGTTGCCCAGGTCGACCAGCGGGTGCAGCCGGGGCAGCGCCCCGTCGCGGCGGAAGCGGCGCAGCAGCGACTCGGCGGCGCACCGGTAGCGGGTCGGCGGCGAACCCATCCGGGCGAAGGCCCGCCGCCACGCCTGGATCTCCGGGAAGCCGCCCTCCGGCCCGCCGGCGAGGCGGGCGCGGGCGGTGTCGGCGTACCGGGCGAGCCGCGGGGTGACGTCGACGCCGGGGGTGATGCCGGTGGCGTGCAGGACGCCGCAGGTCAGCTCGGGAAAGGTCGACCAGACCTGCGGGGAGTGCCGGAAGCGCACGGGTGACTCCTATCGGGCGGTGAGGGCCAGGCCGAGGCCCAGGGCGAGGAAGCTGCCGGCGAAGCCGTGCCGCAGCAGCGCGGTCAGCCGGGGTCGGGCCAGCACCCGGCGGCGCAGCGCGCCGGCCAGCAGCGCGTACCCGGCGAAGACCACCAGGGTGGCCACCATGAACACCACGCCGCAGAGCAGCATCCGGGCCGGCGCGTCCGGCGCGTCCGGCGGGACGAACTGCGGCAGGAACGCGACGAAGAAGACGGTGACCTTGGGGTTGAGCAGGTTCATCAGCACCCCGTCCCGGAACAGCCGGCCGGCCGGTCGCGGCGTGCGGTGCTCGTCCACCGGCAGCGGACCGCGGTCGCGCAGCGCCGCCCACGCCATCCAGAGCAGGTACGCCACGCCCAGCCAAGTGACCACGCGGAACGCCGGGGTCCCGGCGCGGAGCAGGGCCGCCAGCCCGGTCACCGCGGCGACCAGATGCGGGACGAGGGCCAGGGTGCAGCCGGCGGCGGCCACCAGGCCGGCCCGCCGCCCGGCGGAGAGGCCGGTGGCGAGGGTGTAGACCACCCCGGTGCCCGGGGTGATCACCACGACGAGCGTGGTCAGCAGGAAGGCGATAGTCACCGGTCCAGCCTGCGACCATAATGGTCCGATGGACAGGGCCAAACCGTTGACAGCAGAGGGGTCCATAACGGCGGGTGCCGATTTCCTCCAGCTCGACGTCGGGGAGGCCCCGCCCGGCGGGCGGGCCGACTGGCTGGCCGCCCGGCTGCGGGCCGCGATCGCCGACGGCCGGGTGCCGGTGGGCGCCCGGCTGCCGGCCAGCCGGGTGCTCGCCGCCGAGCTGGGCGTGTCCCGGGGCGTGGTGACCGAGGCGTACCAGCGGCTGACCGAGGACGGGCACGTGGCCGGGCGGGGCCGGGCCGGCACCGTCGTGGTGGCCACCCCGGCCGCCGTGGTCACCCGCGCGCCGGCGCCCCGCCGCCCACCGGAGGTGTTCGCCGCGCGGCCGGACACCGCCGTCTTCGACGCGCTGCGCCACGCTCCGGCGGAGCTGGACCTGACGCCCGGCGTACCCGACCTGGCGGCCTTTCCCCGCGCGGCCTGGCTGCGCGCCGAACGCGCCGTGCTGCACCGCCTGGTGCCCGCCGCCTTTGGGTACGGCGACCCGACCGGCACTCCCGCGCTGCGGCTCGCGATCGCCACCTGGCTGGCCCGCAACCGCGGCATCCGGGTGGACCCGGCCGAGGTGGTGGTCGTGGCGGGGGTGTCCCAGGCGCTCGGCCTGCTCGCCCAGGTGCTGCACGCCGACGGGGTGCACACGGTGGCCGTGGAGGATCCCGGCTCGCTCGGCGTACGCCAGCACCTGAACAACTGGCGGCTGGACACCCCGCCGGTGCCGGTCGACACCGACGGCCTGCGGGTCGACCGGCTGGAGGCCAGCGCGGCCCCGGCCGTGATGCTCACGCCGGCGCACCAGTTCCCGACGGGGGTGGTGCTCGACGGCGACCGGCGCCGCCGGCTGCTGCGCTGGGCCCGGAGCGGCGGACTGGTCATCGAGGACGACTACGACGCCGAGCACCGCTACGACCGCCCGCCGGTGCCGGCGCTGCGCGGGATGCTGCCGGACCGGGTCTGCTACACCGGCAGCGTGTCCAAGCTGCTCGCACCGGCGCTGCGGATCGGCTGGGTGCTGGTGCCGGCCCGGTGGCACGACGACCTGGTGGCCGCCAAGCGGATGGCCGACCTCGGCAACGCCGCCCTGCCGCAGCTCGTGCTGGCCGAGCTGATGGACTCCGGCGCGCTGGAACGCCACCTGCGGCTGCTGCGCCGCCGGCACGTCCGGCGCCGGGACGCGATGATCCGGGCGATCCGCGAGCACCTGCCCGGTGCCGTGGTGCACGGCGCCGCGGCCGGCCTGCACCTGCTGGTCACCCTGCCCGGCGAGGTCGACGACACCGCGCTGGCCGCGGCGGCGCTGCGCCAGGGCGTCAAGGTCCAACCCCTCTCCTGGCACGCCCAGCTACCGCAACCGCCCGGCCTGGTCCTCGGCTACGCCGCCAACCCGCCGTCGGACCTCGACCGCGCGCTGGCCACCCTAGGCGCCGCCCTGTGCGACCTGCGCTGACGCGGGCGGGTGGTAGAGGGCGGCGAGGGCGGTGGCCGTCTCGGCCAGGCGGTCGCGCAGGGCGGCGGGGGAGAGGACCTCCACCTCGGCGCCGAGCCGCAGCAGGTCGCCGTGCGCGTGGGTGAGCGACTCGATGGGTACGACGGCCCGCACCCAACCCGCCGCGTCGGGCGGGCCGGCGCTGGCGTCCACCGCCCCGACCACCGCGTCGCTGGCGACCTCGCGCAGCCGCTCCCGGCCGGCCGGCGAGAGCCGGATGGTCGCCTCGTCGCGGTGCAGCCGGGCCCGGAAGGCGACCACGTGTGCCCGCCACCAGGCCGGCAGGTCGAACTCGGGCCGGTCGAACGGCTCGTCCAGCGGGGTCAGGTCGAGGATCTGGTTGACCCGGTAGGTCGCCGCCTCGGCCCGGTCCGGGCGGCCCGCCACCACGTACCAGCGGCCGCCCTTGAGCACCAGGCCGTACGGTTCGAGGACCCGGCTCACCTCGCCGCTCCAGCTGCGGTAGCGGACCCGGATCCGGTGCTCCCGCCACACCGCCTCGGCCGCGGCGGCCAGGTACGGCGACGGGTCGCCGTCGGAGTACCAGCCGGGGGTGTCCAGGTGGAACCGTTGCTCGAGCCGGGCGGCCCGGTCGGCGAGCGGCGGCGGCAGCGCGGCGCGCAGCTTGAGTTGCAGGGTGGCGACCACCGACTCGTAGCCCAGCTCGGCGGCCGGTCCGGGCAGCCCGGCGAACAGCAGCCGGTCGGCCTCCTCGGCGGTGAGCCCGGTCAGTCGGGTCCGCCAGCCGTCCACGAGCCGGTAGCCGCCGGCGTGCCCGGCCTCGCCGTAGAGCGGGATGCCGGCGGCGTGCAGCGACTCGACGTCCCGGTAGACGGTGCGGACCGACACCTCCAGCCGGCGGGCCAGCTCGGCGGCGGTGAGCCGGCCGTGGGCCTGGAGCAGCAGCAGGATGGACAGGAGACGACTGGCCCGCATTCCACTGACACTAGCTGTCAGGGGAGTGGGCCTACCGTCCCGGCATGGCATTCCAGAACAAGGAACTGACCGTGCCGGGCACCGTCGAGGTCGCCGGCCGGCACGTCAAGCGCTACCACATCGACCAGCCGGACCGCCGCCTCGAACCGGAGGTCGTCGACGCCGCCTACGCGTACCTGCCGAAGCTGCTCCCCGGCCCGGACGGCGACACCCCGCCGGCGACCTGGGTGGTGCTGCACCGAGGCGCGGACACCGGCGCGTACCTGCTGGCGTACAGCTGGTTCTTCGACAACGTGGTGGAGTGCCGGACCGCGATCGCCGGCCAGCCCGCGCTGGACTGCCCGGACGACGACCCGGCGCACTTCGTCCCGCTGGAGCGCCCCGGCGTCGGCTGCGTCTGGGAGCTGGGTGTGCTGGAGCACGAGCGGGCCGCCTGGGTCCGGCACGTCCTCGCCCCCGACCGGCCCGACGTGGCCGGCTACCTGGCCGACAGCCGCGCCGAGGGGCCGGTGGGCATCTGATGGGCGACTTCGACTTCTTCGTGGGCACCTGGGACGTGACGAACCGGCGGCTGCGCGAGCGGCACGTCGGCAGCGACGACTGGGACGAGTTCCCGGGCACCTCGGTGGCCCGCACGTTCTTCGACGGCGCCGGCAGCTTCGACGAGATGCGCTGCCCGACCCGCGGCTTCTCCGGCTCGACGGTCCGCATCCTCGACCCGGCCACCGGGCTGTGGTCGATCTACTGGATGAACAGCAAGCGTGGGGTGCTGGAACTCCCGCCGATGGTCGGCCGGTTCGTCGACGGCGTGGGCACCTTCTACGCCGACGACACCGACGAGGGGCGGCCCATCCGCTGCCGGTTCATCTGGTCGCGGAGCACGCCCGACTCCTGCCGCTGGGAGCAGGCGTTCTCCACCGACGGCGAGCAGACCTGGGAGACCAACTGGACCATGGACTTCACGCGGACGGGCTGACCGGCGGCGTGGTGGTCCGGTAGATCGCGGTCAGCCAGACGTCGAGCAGCACGTCGACCACGTCCCGCTCGGCCACCGCCGGCCCGTCCCCGGCGAAGGTCGCGTACCAGACCCGCTCGTTCATGGAGTTCAACGCGATGGCGAGGTCCCGGGCGGGCAGCCCGTCCGGGGCCGCGCCCCGCGCGCGTTCCCCCTCGATGGCCGCCTCGACGGCGCGGACCCAGCGCTCCAGGACCTCGGCCCAGAGCCGGCGCACCTCGGCGTTGGTGCCGCGCACCTGGGCGCAGGCCAGCACCACGTCCCGGTGGCCGCCGAAGGTGGCGTGGAACCGGGCGATCAGCTCCCGCCAGCGGGCCCGCGGGTCCTCGGCGAGCCGGACCAGGGCGTCGCCCGCGGCCGCGTCCGCCTCCTCGGTCACCCGGTCGAGCAGGGTGAGCAGCACGGCGCCCTTGGACGGGAAGTAGAAGTAGAAGGTGGGCCGGGAGATGCCGGCGCCCCGGGCCAGGTCGTCGATGGAGATGTCGCCGAAGGGGCGCTGCCGCAGCAGCCGTTCGGCGGTGGCGAGGATGGCCACCTCGCGGTCGTCGCCGGTGGAGCGGCCGGGTCGCCGCCCACGCGTCGGCGCGGCGCCGGTCGGCGTACGGGCGGGTGTCATGTCGGCCGATGTTACACCCGTTCGACACCGTGTCGATTCCACTCGACACGGTGTTGACTGGTGTCGACGGGGGTGGATAGTGTCCGGTCCACTGCCGGCCGAACGGGAGATGTCATGGCCTCCGACCACGTCGACGTCCTCATCGTCGGCGCCGGGCTGTCCGGCGTCGGCGCCGCCGTCCACCTGCAACGCCAGTGCCCCGGCAAGACGTACGCGGTGCTGGAGGCCCGGGGCGCCGTGGGCGGCACCTGGGACCTGTTCCGCTACCCGGGCATCCGCTCCGACTCCGACATGTTCACCCTCGGCTACTCGTTCAAGCCGTGGACGAACCCCAAGGCGATCGCCGACGGCGACGCCATCCGGTCCTACGTCCGGGAGACCGCCCGCGAGCACGGCGTGCAGCAGCACATCCGCTTCCACCACCGGGTGCTGCGGGCCGAGTGGGACAGCGCCACGGCCCGCTGGACGGTGCGCGCCCACCGCGACGACACCGGCGAGGACGTGGTCCTGACCTGCGGGTTCCTCTTCACCAACTCGGGCTACTACCGCTACGACGAGGGCTACACGCCCGACTTCCCGGGCGTCGAGCGGTACGCCGGCCGGCTCGTGCACCCGCAGCACTGGCCCGAGGACCTGGACTACGCCGGCAAGCGGGTGGTGGTGATCGGCAGCGGCGCCACGGCGGTCACCCTGGTCCCGGCCATGGCGGAGCGGGCCGGCCACGTCACCATGCTCCAGCGCTCACCCACGTACGTCATCTCGCTGCCCTCGCGCGACCCGCTCGCCGACGCGGCGCGGCGCTGGCTCCCGGCGAAGGCCGCGTACGCGGTGACGCGCTGGAAGAACGTCGCCCTCGGGGTGGCCAACTTCCAGCTCAGCCGGCGCGCGCCCGGCCTGGTGAAGACGTTCCTCCGCCGGGCCGCACGGGGCAAGCTCCCGGTCGGCTACGACCTGGACCGGCACTTCTCGCCCCGCTACAACCCGTGGGACCAGCGGCTCTGTGTGGTGCCCGACGGGGACCTGTTCGCCGCTCTCGGCGCCGGGACGGCCTCGGTGGTCACCGACACCATCGACACCTTCACCGAGCGGGGCATCCGGCTCACCTCCGGCGAGGAGCTGCCCGCCGACATCGTGGTCACCGCCACCGGCCTCAACCTGCTCGCTCTCGGCGGGATGACCCTGGCCGTGGACGGCGCCGAGGTCGACCTGGCCTCGACGGTCGCCTACAAGGGCATGATGCTCTCCGGCGTGCCGAACTTCGCCCTGACCATCGGCTACACCAACGCCTCCTGGACGCTGAAGGCCGACCTGGTCGCCACGTACGTCTGCCGGCTGCTGCGCCACCTCGACGACACCGGCCAGCAGGTCGTCACCCCGCTCGCCCCGGACTCGGACGACCTCGTGCCGATCATCGACCTCCAGTCCGGTTACGTGCTGCGCGCCGTCGACCAGCTGCCCAAGCAGGGCCCCGCGGCGCCCTGGCGGCTGCACCAGAACTATCCCCGCGACGTGCTGCTGATGCGGCACGGCCGGCTCACCGACTCCGGTGTGCGGTTCACCCGCGCGGGCACGCCCGCCACCGTCGCCGACCGGCCCGCGCCCGTCGCCTGACCCCCGAGGAGCGTCATGCGTGACTTCGTCTTCCCTGGCGGCACCGCGGTGCTGACCGGCGCGGCCAGCGGCATCGGCGAGGCGCTGGCGCACGGGCTGGCCCGCCGGGGCACCGACCTGGTCCTGCTCGACCGGGACGCCGAGCGGCTGGACGCCGTGGTCGCCGCGATCCGCGCCGCCCACCCCGACCGGCGGATCGAGACCCACCTGGTCGACCTCGCCGACGCCGATGCCACCGACCGGGTGGCCGCCGAGATCCGCCGCGCGCACCCCCGGGTCCGGCTGCTGGTCAACAACGCCGGCGTGGCGCTGGGCGGCCGGTTCGACCAGGTCACCCTGGACGAGTTCCTCTGGGTCATCGACATCAACTTCCGGGCCGTGGTGCGGCTGACCCACGCCCTGCTGCCCGCGCTCAAGGCCGAGCCCGGCGCCCACCTGGTCAACGTCTCCAGCCTCTTCGGCCTGATCGCGCCCGCCGGGCAGGCCGCCTACTCGGCCAGCAAGTTCGCGGTGCGCGGCTTCACCGAGGCCCTGCGGCACGAGCTGGCCGACGATCGCGTCGGGGTCACCTCGGTGCATCCGGGCGGCATCCGCACCCGCATCGCGGCCAGCGCCCGGGTGGGCAGCGGCGTCTCGATCGAGGAGTACGAGGCCGGCCGCAAGCAGTTCGAGAAGCTGCTCTCCATCGACCCGGCGAAGGCCGCCGAGGTGATCCTGCGCGGGGTCGAGCGCCGCCGCGGCCGGGTGCTGATCGGCTGGTCGGCGAAGCTGCCCGACCTGCTCGCCCGGGTCGCCCCCGCCGCGTACGGGAAGGTGCTTGCCCTGGGGATGCGACCGCGTCCCGCCCGGGTGCCCGCCCCGCGGCCCGCCGCGGAGCCCGTCCCGTCCGAGCCGGGAGGGCCGGCGTGACCCTCGCCCTGCCGCCGGCCGACGAGGTGACGGTCGCCGGCCGGCGGATGCGCTGCCGGATCGCCGGCGACGGCCCGCCGGTGGTGCTGGTGCACGGCATCGGCCGGACCCTCGAGGACTTCTCGGCCGTGCAGGAGGCCCTGGCCCGCGATCACCGGGTGCTGGCCATGGACCTGCCCGGGCACGGCGGCTCGGCGCCGCTGGACGACCGGCACACGTTGCCGACCCTGGCCACGGCCGTCGCCGGGTTCCTCGACGCCGCCGGCGTCACCGGCCCGGCGCACCTGGTCGGCAACTCGATGGGCGGGGCGGTGGCCATGCGGCTCGCCGCCGACGCGCCGGAGCGGGCGGCCAGCCTGGTGCTGGTCAACAGCGCCGGCTTCGGCCGGGAGGTGACCGCCGCGCTGCGACTGCTCGCCGTGCGGCCCCTCGCCCGCCTGCTGCTGCGCCCGCACCCGGCGATCGCCCGCCGCACCGAGCGGGCGATCTTCCACGACCCGGCGTACGTCACCGAGGCGCGGATCGCCACCGCCCTGGCGGCGGCCCGGCAGCCGCACGCCGCCCGGGTGATGCTGGAGCTGGTCCGCAGCCTCGGCACCTGGCGCGGGGTACGCCCCGAGTGGCGCGCCGAGCTGCTCGACGCGGTGGCCGCGCTCGACCTGCCCACCCTGGTGGTCTGGGGCGACCGGGACCTGATCCTGCCCGCCGCCCACCTGTCGTACGCGCGGTCCCGGCTGCCGCGGTCGCAGGGCCACCTGTTCCGCGACACCGGGCACATGCCGCAGATCGAGCAGGCCGCGGAGTTCGCCGCCCTGGTCAGGGGATTCTGGTCGCCGTCCGGTGCCGCAGGACCAGCGTGACGGCCACGAGGACGACCAGCACCCCGGCGATCAGGTCGACCGGCGCGAACAGCCACGGCGTCACCAGCACGAGCGCCGCCGCGCCGGGGAACAGCACCAGCCCGGGCCCGCGCTTGGCGGGCAGGTGCAGGGCCCAGAGGGCGACCAGGAACACGGCGACCGGCGCGGCGACCGCGTAGCCGGCCACCCGACCGGAGACGTGCCCGGCGTGCAGGTCGTGGTCGACCGCCACGGCCAGCCCGGCGCCGACCGCGGCGATCGAGCTGAACGCGAAGTAGTGGCCGTAGCCCCAGAAGAGCGCGCCGCGCACCGACCCGGGCGGCAGCGGGTCGGGCCGGTCGAAGTAGAGCCACCAGATCGCGAAGACGATCAGGGTGCCGGCGGCGGCCAGCGACCACAGCTGCCCGTTGCCCGCGTCCACCCCGCGCTGGATCGCCACCGACGTGGAGAACACCACCTCGCCGAGCACGATGAGGGTGAACAGCTGGTACCGCTCGGCGATGTGCTGCGGGTGCCAGGTGGTCTGCCGGAGCCGTTCGCCCAGCACCGGCACCAGCAGGTCGGCGGCGACCAGCAGCACGAACGCGGGCGCCATCCAGGCGTGCGGCAGGAGGAGCCGGAGCAGCCAGCCGGCCTGCACCACGCTCACGCCGATCGCGAACGTCAGGGCGGTGGCCCGGTGCGCCGGGTCGCCGGCGGCCGCCCGCAGCCAGTTCACCATGGAGGCCAGCCGCATCACGACGTACCCGTAGGTGATCGTGGTGAAGTCCGCGTCGCCGAAGGCGCGCGGCACGCCGGAGGCGAGGATCAGCGCCCCGGCGATCTGCACCAGCGCCGTCAGCCGGTAGACGTCGTCGTCGGTGTCGTAGGCGGAGGCGAACCAGGTGAAGTTCACCCAGGCCCACCAGATCGCGAAGAAGACGCTCAGGTAGCTGACCAGGCCGTGCCCGACGTGCCCGTCCGCGACGTCGTGGTGCAGGCCCTCCGAGGTCAGCGCCACCGCGACCACGAAACACAGGTCGAAGAAGAGCTCCAGCGGGGTGGCCGAGCGGTGCTCCTCGTCGCGCCGGCGCGCCCGCATGGGCCGGTACCAGGCGCGGACGGACGCGCTGTTCTTCACCCGGTGCTCCTCGCCGACGGCCGGTCAGCTGCACCACACGATAACCAGGTCAGGCCGCCACGGGCCCCGCCGCCTGGGGAACTCCGGCGGAAAGAGGCGGCGCGGCGTCGGCGCGGGACAGCGTGACGAGGGCGGCCTCCAGGCCCGCGGGCAGCCGCCGCCGGTGCCGCAGGACCCAGCCGGCCTGCCGGGCCGCGTCGCGCAGGCCGGCCCGCCCGGCCGGATCGCGCCAGGCGTGGGCGACCACCTCGCGCAGCACCGGCGCGGGCCGGCGCAGCGCCGCCGTGAGCACCCGGTTGCGCGCCTCCACCCGCCGGCGGGCGCTCGGGTCCCGGCCGTCCGGCACCGGCAGGTGGTGGGCCACCAGTTCCGGCACGTACGCGAGGTTCCAGCCCGCGGCGGCCAGGTCCATGGCCAGCAGCGCCTCCTCGCCGTACGTGCCGAGCCGCTCGGCGAAGCCGCCGACCTGCCGGTACGCGTCGCGCCGCAGCACCACGGCACAGGCCAGGAAGCCCAGAACGGTCGGACCCGGCGCGTCCGGCTCCCTGCCCAGCGGCGCCCGGGCCATCGCGGCCGAGACCGGGTCCCGCCGGGCGGCCGCGCCGACCCGCACCTCCCCGGTGAGCAGCGCGGTACGCGGGTGCCGGCGCAGCAGCGCGGCGGCCCGGTCGAGCGCGCCCGGCGCCCAGTAGGAGTCGTCGTCGGCGAACGCGACGTACGGCGTGCGGGCCAGCCCCACCCCCAC
>NZ_WBKT01000155.1 GCF_008868175.1 Micromonospora sp. AMSO31t | reverse complement strand
CCCCCAGGCCCCAGAGGTAGAGCAACGCGGTGGCCAGCAGCAGGCCGAGCAGGGCCGGGCGCGCCCAGCGCGGGTCGCGACGGGCCGGCTCGGCCGGCGGTGGCGCCGGGATCCGGACCGGTTCCGGGGCGGGCGCGGGCACCGGGTCGGTCGCGGGCGACCCGGCCGTGGGCGCGGTCAGCAGGCTCTCTGTTCTGTCCATGCCGGCAAGCCTCGGGCGGCCCGCTGGCCCGCCCCCGTGCGCGGCCTATGCGTCGGCTGTGGATTCCCGCAGCCGCACCGTGAAGACGGTCCGGCCGGGACGGCTCGCCACCGCGACCTCGCCGTGGTGGGCCTCCACGACGGCGGCCACGATGGCCAGGCCGAGGCCGGTGCTGCCGTGCGCGCGGGAGCGGGAACTGTCGCCGCGGGCGAACCGCTCGAAGACCTCCGGTTGCAGCTCGGCGGGGACGCCCGGGCCGTCGTCGGTGACGCTCAGCTCGACGCCGCCGGCCACCGGCGCGAGCCGGGTGGTCACCGTGGTGCCGGGCGGGGTGTGCACGCGGGCGTTGGCGAGCAGGTTGGCCAGCACCTGGTGCAGCCGGTGGGCGTCGCCGGTGACGCTGACCGGCTCGTCGGGCAGGTCGAGCTGCCAGCGGTGCTCGGGGCCGGCCACGTGCGCGTCGCTGACCGCGTTGACCACCATGGCGGTGAGGTCGACCGGCTCGGCCGCCAGCGGGCGGCCGGAGTCGAGGCGGGCGAGCAGCAGCAGGTCGTCGACGAGGCTGGTCATCCGCGTGCTCTCCGACTCCACCCGGCGCAGGGCGTGCGCCACGTCCGGCGGCACCTCGTCCCGGCCGCGCCGGGCCACCTCGGCGTAACCGCGGATGGCGGCCAGAGGGGTGCGCAGCTCGTGGCTGGCGTCGGCGACGAACTGGCGTACCCGCATCTCGCTGGCCTGCCGGGCGGCGAGCGCGGCGGCGACGTGGCCGAGCATCCGGTTGAGGGCGCCGCCCACCTGCCCGACCTCGGTACGCGGGTCGGTGTCCGCCTCCGGCACCCGCACCGACAGGCCGACCTCGCCCCGGTCCAGCGGCAGCTCGGTGACCCGGGTGGCCGTGGCGGCGACCCGGTTCAGCGGGCGCAGCGCGGCCCGGACGATCAGCGCGCCGAGCCCGCCGGCGACGATCAGCCCGGCGGTGACCAGCCCGGCCTGGGCGACCAGCACCCACATGACCGTGTCGTTCACGCTGGCGAGCGGAACGGCGAACACGAGGACGCTTCCGTCGGGCATCTGATGAGCGACGGCTCGGTAGTCGTCCTGAGCCCCGATGTCCACGGTGCGGGGTCGCCCGTCGGTCGGTTGCCCGGCAACCCCCGCCGCCTGCTCCGCCGGCAACGATTCCACCACCCGGGGGCCGGTCCGGATCTTGGCACATTCGACGTGGCCGTCGTCGACGATCACGGCGACCGAGTCCACCGGGAAGCTGGGCGGTGGTTGCAGCGACTCGCACTCCCCGGCGTCGCCGGGACGCCCGGGCGTCGGCTGGTCCCGGAAGATGTCGGGCACGTTCTCGCGCCGGCGGTCACCGGCGGTGATCTGGTCGTCGACCCGGCCGATGAGGAAGTGCCGCAGGGCGATCGTGGTCAGACCGCCGATGCCGATGCTGACCAGGGCCAGCAGCGCCACCACCGAGAGCACCAGGCGCCGGCGCAGCGACCAGCCGGACAGCCGCCGACGCACCCGCCCGCCCCGGTCACTCCGCGGGCTTGAGGACATAGCCCGCCCCACGCAAGGTGTGGATCATGGGCTCGCGGCCCGCGTCGATCTTCTTGCGCAGGTACGAGATGTACAGCTCGACCACGTTGGCCTGGCCGCCGAAGTCGTAGTTCCAGACCCGGTCGAGGATCTGCGCCTTGCTCAGCACCCGGCGCGGGTTGCGCATGAGATAGCGCAGCAGCTCGAACTCGGTGGCGGTGAGGGTGATGAGGTCGTCGCCGCGGCGGACCTCGTGGCTGTCCTCGTCGAGGCTGAGGTCGCCGACGGTGAGCACGGCTTCCTCGCGGGCCGCCACCGCGAACCCGGAGCGGCGCAGCAGGGCGCGCAGCCGGGCGATCACCTCTTCGAGGCTGAACGGCTTGGTGACGTAGTCGTCGCCGCCGACGGTGAGCCCGGCGATCCGCTCCTCGACCGCGTCCCGCGCGGTCAGGAAGAGCACCGGCACGGTGGGCGCCTGCTCGCGCAGCCGGCGCAGCACCTGGAAGCCGTCCAGGTCCGGGAGCATGACGTCGAGCACCACGGCGTCGGGCTTGAACTGCCGGGCCGCGCTGATGGCCGCCATCCCGTTGCCGGCGGTGGTCACCTGCCAGCCCTCGTAGCGCAGCGCCATCGAGAGCAGGTCGGTGAGCGTGGGCTCGTCGTCCACCACCAGCACCCGCACCGGTTCGCCGTCCGGTCGGCGCAGCTCGATCCGGCCCTGCGCGGCCTGCCCGTTCATGACCATGCTCCCATCGTGGGCGCACCCGCTGTACCGGGCCTGTCCCGATCCTGTGTACCAGCTGTGCGGGCCCCGCGTCGTGGTCCGCGCGGACCGGAACGGCTGGCCGGGCAGGGCGTCCGAGGCGGGCAGGAGCGCGCCGGCGGCCTTCCCCCGCACGCTACCCGGTGGTAACTTGCCGGCATGTCCATCGACGGTCGTCCGGCCGGCCGGCTCGCCGGCAAGGTCGTGCTGGTGACCGGGGCGGCCCGGGGCATCGGCGAGCACACCGCCCGGCTCGCCGTCGCCCGAGGCGCGCGGCTGGCCCTGGTCGGCCTGGAGCCCGACCGCCTCGCCGCGCTCGCCACCGAGCTGGGTCCCGGCCACGTGTGGTTTCCCGCCGACGTCACCGACCAGGCCGAGCTGGCCGCCGCGGTCGACGGCACGGTCACGCAGCTGGGCGGCATCGACGCCGTGGTGGCGAACGCCGGCGTCGCCAATCGGGGCACCGTCGCCGTCGGCGACGTCGAGGCGCTGGTCCGCACCGTCGAGGTGAACCTGATCGGGGTGCTGCGCACCGCGGCGGCGACCGTGCCGGCGCTCACCGCCCGCCGCGGCTACCTGCTGATCGTCTCCTCCGCCGCCGCGTTCGCGGCGCTGCCCGGGATGGCCGCCTACTGCGCCTCGAAGGCCGGTGTCGAGCACTTCGGCACGGCCATCCGGCTGGAGCTGGCGCACCGTGGGGTGGCCGTGGGCACGGCGCATCCGTCCTGGGTGGACACCGACCTGGTCCGCGAGGCGCGGGCCGACCTGCCGGCGTTCGAGACGGCACTGGCGAAGCTGCCCTGGCCGATGCGGCGGACGACCACCGTGCAGGAGTGCGCGGCGGCCTTCGTGCGGGCGATCGAGCGCCGCAGCCGCCGGGTGTACGTGCCGCGCGCCGTCGCCGGCGTGCAGGCGGTCCGGTCGCTGCTCGTCAGCCCCCTCGCCGACCGGCTGGTCGGGCGGACCGCGAAGGAGATGGTCCCGCTCATCGAGGAGCAGACCCGGGCGCTGGGTCGGGGCTTCGGGGCGAGCACCCCGGAGGTGACGGCGAGCGGGATGAGCGAGCCGGTTCCGCGAGCCCCGCAGTCGCGAACGACGGAGACACGGCCGTGAACCCCGTGGAGCTCGTGTTCGAGCGGCGTGGGGCCGGCGCGCCGCTCGTGCTGCTGCACGGCATCGGTCACCACTGGGCGGCCTGGTCGCCCGTGCTGGACCGGCTCGCCGAGGCGCACGACGTGATCGCCGTCGACCTGCCCGGCTTCGGCCGCTCGCCGGTGCCCGCCACCGGCCTGCCCGCGGACATGCCCGGCCTCGTGGCCGGGATCGTCGAGCTGTTCGCCGCGCTCGGGCTGGACCGCCCGCACGTGGCGGGCAACAGTCTCGGCGGCGCCATCGCCCTGGAGCTCGCCGCCGCCGGGGCGGTCTCCTCCGCCACGGCCCTCGCCCCCGCCGGTTTCTGCACCCCACGCGAGCTGCGCTGGGCGCTCACCGTGCTCAGCCTGCACCGCAACGCGGCCCGGCTGCCGGAGCCGGTGCTGCGGTCGCTGTTCGCCAACCCGGCGCTGCGCACGCTCGCGCTGGGCATGATCCTGGCCCGGCCGAACCGGATGGCGCTGGCCGAGGCCCTCGCCGACGCCCGGGCGCTGCGCGAGGCGCGGGCCTTCCGCGCGGTGGCGCGGGCGGGCCGGGGCTACGCGTTCGCCGGCGCGCCGACCGTGCCGGTGACGGTCGCCTGGGGCACCCGGGACCGGATCCTGCCCTACCGGCAGGCCGCGCTGGCGCGTACCCGGCTGCCGGCGGCCCGGCACCTGGACCTGGCCGGCTGCGGGCACGTGCCGATGCACGACGACCCGGAGCTGGTCGCCTCGGTCATCCTCCACACCACCGGAGCGCGGGCGGCCTGACCGGGTTCACTCGGTGGCGCCGAACGGGTCGGTGCGCACGTACCGCATCGTCCAGTCGCCGCCGTCGTGGTGGTGGTCGCGCTCGTAGAGGTGGTCGGCCTCGCCACCGGGCGGCCGGTCGGGGTGGCGCAGGATCCACCGTGGCGGTGGCGCCCCGTCCGGATCGGCGGGCAGGTCCCGGACCAGGTCGTCGGCGGGTCCGCCGACGAACCGCACGCGCACCAGAGCCACCGGTCACCCTCCGTCTCACCGTCGACACAGACCCCTGCCCGCGAAGCTACCCGCGCCGGGCCCGCCCGGTGGCGGGAATCCCCGGCGGTTTGCCCTGCTCCGGGCCCGGGTAGCGAAACCCGAGGGGACCGGACGAGGCGAGGAGTGGTCGATGAGGACGCTGGGCGGGCGGTACGAGCTCGAACGGCGGGTCGGCATCGGCGGGATGTCCGAGGTGTGGCGGGCGCACGACCTCGTGCTCGACCGGACCGTCGCGGTGAAGCTGATCTCGCCGGGGCTGGACGGGGAGGCCACCTCGGTGGACCGGATCCGGCGGGAGGCCCGCTCGGCGGCCCGGCTCGTGCACCCGAACGTGGCGAGCGTGCACGACTTCGGCACCGCCGCCCTGCCGGACGGCCGGGCGGTGCCCTACATCGTGATGGAGCTGGCCGAGGGCGAGACCCTCGCCGCCCACCTGCGCCGCGGCCGGCTCGACTGGCGGATCGCGGTGCGGGTCTGCGCCGAGGTGAGCGCCGCCCTGGCCGCCGCGCACACGCACGGCATCGTGCACCGGGACGTGAAGCCGGCGAACGTGATCCTCACCCCGGCCGGGGTGAAGGTGCTCGATTTCGGGATCGCCAGCCCGGCCGGCGCACCGGACCACACCCCGGACGGGATCGTGGTCGGCACGCCCGCGTACCTGGCGCCGGAGCAGCTCGACCGGCAGCCCGCCACTCCGGCTGCGGACATGTACGCCCTCGGCGTGCTCCTCTACTACTGCCTGACCGGCCGGCTCCCGTACGCGGCCGACAGCACCACCCAACTGCTCGGCTCGGGCCGGCGCCGGCGGCCGGAGCCGCTGCCCGACATCGACGGGCTGCCGGCCGAGGCGGCCGACCTGTGCCGCGGCTGTCTCGCCGAGGACCCGGCGGCCCGGCCGAGCAGCCTGATGGCCGCGCTGCTCCTCGCCGAGGTGGTGGACGCCCGGGTCTACGTGCCCATGGTCGCGCCGGCGCCCCGCCAGCGCAGCGCCGCGGTGTCGGCATGGACCGACCAGGCGGCGGCCGAGGCGACCGAGGCGATCGCCGTCGACGCGCAGCCGACCGGCCGGGCTCGCTGACGCCTGCCTGCTCAGGCACGGTTTCGCCGGCCGGGGGCCGGGTAGCCGGGCGGGTGAGTGACGGGAGGAACGCGATGCCGGATCCGAGTTCCTGGCTGGCCGAGACGGCCACGGCGACCGCCGCGGGCGGTCACGTACGCACCGACGACGGCGGTCTCTCCTCCGCCCTGGCGTCCCCGCTGGCGCCGCACTGCACCGGCCTGACGCCCGAGCAGCTCCTGGCCGCCGCGTTCGCTTCCTGCCTGCACCACGCGGCGGTGGAGGCGGCCGGTGAGATCACCGACGAGGCGCACACCGTCGAGGTGACCGCGGAGGCGAAGCTGGGCCGCGACGACGACGGCCGCTACCGCGCCGACGTGCACGCCGAGATCTCCTCGGCCGGTCTCACCCGGGAGCAGTTGGCCGACCTGGTCGCGCACGCCGATCGGCTCTGGCCGTTCTCCAGCGGCGACAACAGCCGGCACCGGTTGACCGTCACCCCGGCGGAGAACGGCCGGCACTGACCGCTCACCAGCGGAAACCGGCGGTCACCGCGCGGTGGTCGCTGTCCGGGGTGTGCAGCACCCCGGCCGCGGTGGGGGTGAGCCCCCGGTAAAGGACGTGATCGGGGCGGGTCACCGGCAGCTCCGCCGGCCAGGTGAAGCCGAAGCCCTGCCCCGCCTCGGCCTGGGCGTCGCCGAGCAGGCGGGTGAGGGGCCCGAAGACCCGGTCGGTGGTGGCGGTGTTCAAGTCGCCGAGCACGACCAGCCGCGGTGCGTCGTCGGTCCGGACGGTCGCGGCGAGGGCGGCGAGGGTCTCGTCCCGGGTGGCGGTGTGCCCGGCCCGGGCCGAGCCGAGGTGGACCACGTAGACCGCCAGGTCGCCTTCCGGGGTGCCGACCACGGCCCGCAGCGCGCGGTCCCAGCCGAGGCCGGTGTCCACGCCGTGCGCCTCGCGGATGGGCCAGCGGCTCCACAGCGCGACCGTGGAGACCGTGGCCCGGTGCGGGTAGCGCCCGCCCAGAGCGGCGGCGACCCGTTCGCCGTCGTCGACCTCCTGCAGCCCGATGAGGTCCGGGGCGGCGTCGGCGAGGGCGTGGACCGTGGCGGCCGGGTCGGGGTTGCCGGAGCGCAGGTTCTGGCTGGCCACCCGCAGCGAGGGGGTGCCCGCGCCGGCGGCCGGCGGCAGCCAGGCGCCGCCGTAGAGCGCCGCCCAGACGAGCGCCGGCAGCAGGACCACGAGCAGGGCCCGGCGGGACCGGCGCAGCAGCGCCGCGAGGGCGAGGACGGGTACGCCGAGCCCGAGCAGCGGGGTGGCGCTGTCCACCAGGCTGCCGAGCCCGTGGACGTTGGGTACCGCCCGGTGGCCGACGATGAGCAGGGCGAGCAGGACGGCGCACAGGCCCACGACGAGGCCCCGCCGGCCCTGGCGGCCGGCGGGTTCGCCGGCGGCCCGCTCATCGACCATCTGCTCCGTCACCGTCCGCATCGTATCGAGCGGCGGGACCTCCGGTGGCGGCGATCCGGACACCGGGTGTCCCCGGCGCCTGGGCTTTCCGGCCCAGGCGCGTACGCCCAGGTGACGGGCGTATCCCTCCCCCGAAAGGAGGAGGGCGGGCGGAACCGCCGAGAAGAGGATCATGCGCGGGGTCTGTCCGGCGGTTTCGGACATGAACGGAAAATGCGAAAGGCGAGGATGATCGAATTCGTGGTCTACCGAGCGTAATGTGCGGGCCGATCATGGCAAAGTGTGGCGCATGCCACCAATCACCCTGATGGCAAGCGCCGGGAAGCTTTCTAGCCTCGGCGGGTGCATCCCGACCACCCCGATACTCAGCAGCCGACCGAGACGCGACAGGTTCGCCGTACGATTGACCCGGCATCAGCCGAACGGAGGATCGGGCGGCACCGGGCCCCGGAGCCGGCCCGCCGCGGACCGGTCCGCTCCACCCCCGCCCGGGTCGCCGTCGCCACCGGCGTCACCTGCTGCCTCGGTCTGATCGGCGTCGTCGGCGCGCGGGAGCCCGGGCAGCGGCACGAGCCGGTCCAGCAGGCGCTCGCCGACCGGGCCGCCGCGGCCGACGAGCAGCGGGCGTCCCGGGACTTCGAGCGCGCCGCCCCGCCGGTCGCCGTGCCGGTCACCCCGATCCCGGTCGCCACACCGAGCCCCACGCCCACCCGGAAGAAGGCGCCGAAGAAGCCGGTCCGGCCCAAGCACCCCCGGCCCGTGGCCGGGCTGGACCAGCAGCAGATGGACAACGCCAAGGCGATCGTCGACGCCGGCCTGGCCATGAAGATGCCGCGCCGGGCGCTCGTGGTGGCCGTGGCCACCGCCATGCAGGAGAGCAACCTCTACAACCTGGCCAGCGACGTGCTCCCCGAGTCGTTCGACTACCCGCACCAGGGCAGCGGCTCCGACCACGACTCGATCGGCCTGTTCCAGCAGCGGCCCAGCAGCGGCTGGGGCACGGTCGCCGAGATCATGCGCCCGGCGTACGCGGCCCGCGCCTTCTTCAGCGCGCTCAAGGAGGTGCCCGGCTGGACCGAGCTGAGCCTCACAGCGGCGGCCCAGGCGGTGCAGGTCTCCGCCTTCCCCGACGCCTACGCGCAGCACGAGAAGCGGGCCACCACGGTCGTGGCGGCGCTGGTCTGAGAGGCGCTCAGGCGGCGCTGCGCTCGGCGGCGCCGCCCGTCGGCACGCCCGCCGCTGCGGTCGGCGTGTCCGGGGGCACCGTGTCGCCGCGCGCCCCGGCCAGGATCTCGTCGACGCGGGCCTCCCGCCGGCGGCGGGCCAGCAGCGCCGCCTCGAAGTCCCGGCGCGCCCGGACCGCCTCGGCGTACGCCTGCTCGCGTACCTGCCGGGCCTCCTCCCGGGCCGCCTCCAGCTCGCTGCGGGCCTCGGCCAGCAGCGTGGCGGCCGCCCGCTCGGCGGCCGTCCCGGCGGCCTCCTCGCCGTCCACGACGGCGGTCCGGCGGCGCAGGAAGTCGCAGAGGTGGGTGGCGTCCTCGCGGACCTGGTCCCACTCGCGGCCGGCGCCGGCGGCGCTCTCCGCGCGGGCGGCGAGCCGGACCAACCGGATTCCCAGCTCGTCCAGGCAGGAGTCCACCTGCCGCTGGTCGTAACCGGTCTCGACCACGGAGAACCTCATCTGTGTCGCCCCCCAGGCAGCTGGTGTCACGTCCCCACCTGATCCTGGGCGGCCGGCGGCCACGGCCGCGGCGGTTCCCGCAAAATGTTCAGCATCCGGACGCCCGGACGAAGGGCTCAGGGGTGCTTGGGGAGCACGACCACGCGGCCGAAGAACTCGTCGATGCGGCGCACCACGTCGTTGAAGTCGTCCAGGTCGATGGGCTTCGTCACGTACGCGTTGGCCTGGAGCGTGTAGCTGCCGAGGATGTCGGTGTCGGCGTTGGAGGTGGTGAGCACGACGATCGGGATGGTGCGGAGGTCCTCGTCCCGCTTGACCTCACCGAGCACCTGACGCCCGTCCATGCGCGGCATGTTCAGGTCGAGCAGGATGACGTCGGGGCGCCGGGCCTCGGTGTGCCGGCCCTCGCGGCGGAGGAACTCCATCGCCTCCTGGCCGTCGTTGACCACGTCGATGACCTTCTCGACGTCCGAGTCCTCGAGGGCTTCCTCGATCATCAGGACGTCACCGGGGTCGTCGTCCACCACCAGGATGCGAACGGGGCTCGGGGTGCCATGACCCATGGGACTACCTGCTTCGTCTCGGGAGGCGGACGCCGACGGTGAGGTCGGCGGCTGGCGGGGAAATCTATCCGATCAGGAGGCGGCCGGCGTGGCCGGGTCGGCCACACCCGCCTCATGGCTCAACACCTCGGCCAGCCCGGTCACCTGGAGCACCCGGGCCACCCGCCCGGTCGCCCCGGTGATCCGCAACCAACCGCCCGCGGCGGTGACGAGGTTGTCGCCGCGGACGAACGCGGCGATGCCGGTGGAGTCGCAGAAGGTCAGCTCGGCGAGGTCCAGCAACAGCTCACGGTGCCCCTCGGCGGCCAGCCGGTCGATGGCGGCGTTGAGCTCCGGCGCGGTGGCCAGGTCGAGCTCGCCCGCGAGCCGGAGGCAGGCGGGGCCGCCGTCCCGCCGGCCGTACGTGACGGTGAACGTCACCGTGGCCCCTCCTCGCTCCCACCGCAGGCCGATGCTTGCAGTGCGGCAAGTATACGCAGGGCTCCCCGGCGCGCCCGCACCCCGACGGTCAACGCCCCGGCGCGCCGGACAGCTCGCCGACCAGCGCGCGGGCCCGGTCCAGGAACCGGCCGGCCCGGGGGAAGTCGCGCAGCCGCTGTCCATAGTGGTCGAGGGTCAGCCCGACCGCGCCCGCCGGAACCCGGCGGCTGACCAGGATCGCCACCAACCACTCGACGAACTCGGTGAAGAGGGTCTCGTCGTCGACGTAGAGCGCGGCGGCCAGGAAATCGACGATGTAGCCGAGATCGCTGACGGTCGAGTCCAGCTGGGCCGGGGTGTAGTCGCGCACCCCGGGCACCCGCTCGCGCAGGTCGGCCAGGGCGCTGTCGATCAGCTCACCGCGCCGCTTGGCCAGGCTCGCGTACTCGTCGTCGGCGAGGTGGTCGAGCCGGGCCGGCGGCACCGCCCGCAGCGCCCGCTCGTCGGCGACCAGGCTCGCCGCGGTCGGCGCGTCCGGCGCCCACGGCACGCCGAGCACCCGGGCCCAGCGCCCGTCGCTCCCGAAGCCGCGCCCGCCCACCACCACCGGCACGTCGGAGCGGCGGCACGCCTCGATCATGCGATGGGCGTGCGGCAACCGCATCGGCAGCGCGCAGGCGAGAGCCACCGCGTGCGCGTCGTAGCGGTGCAGGTAGGACACCAGGTGCGCGGCGGGCACGCTGGCCCCGAGGAAGGTGATCTGCCAGCCGCGCAGCCGCAGCACCTCGGCCACCAGCCGGGCCGGCAAGGCGTGCCACTCGCCGTCCATGCAGGCGACCACGATCCGGCCGCGGGTCGGCCGGGGATTCGCGTACGCGGCGACGGCCGCCACCACCCGCTCGCTGATGTGGGTGGCGGCATGCTCCTGGGCCACGCTCCACTCGTCGCGCGCCCACCGCTCCCCCACCTCGGCCTGCGCCGGGGCGACCAGGTCCAGCAGCACCCGCTCCGCCGGCACGCCGGACTCCAGCAGCCCGAGGGCCACCTCGACCGCGGCGTGCTCGTCGGCCTCCGCCAGGCACTCCAGATAGCCGGGGAAAGGCGTGAGCCGGGTCGGCCTCGGTGGTCGTCGCGGTCACGCCTCGGTCTCCCTCGTTCGGTCGGCGCCGGTCGGGCCGGGCACCGCGTGCAGGTGGCGGCCGGGACGGACCGGGCCGGTCGCCCGCAACGCGAGCACGGCAATGTCGTCGTGGTCGCCGTGGCCGAGCCAGTCGCAGGTCACCTGCTCGATCCGCTCGGCCAGCGCCGGGGCCGGCATCCGGTGGCAGCCGGTCACGGCGTGCACCAGCCGCTCGGCCCCGAACTGCTCGTCACCCCGCCGGCCATCGCGCGCCTCGGTCACCCCGTCGCTGTAGAGCAGGCAGGTCTCGCCCGGCGCCAGGTGCACGGTCACCTCGCCGATCCGGGGATCCGGCACCACACCGATCAGCATCCCGCTCAGCGGCACCACCTCGACCTCGCCGGAGGCCCGCAGCACCAGGGGCGGGAGGTGGCCGCCGCCGGCCATGGTCAGGGTGAGGCCGCCGTCGCGGTGCGGGCGCACCACGCCCAGCACCATGGTGGCGAACCGGCCCTGCCCGTGCGCCTGGGTGGTCTCCAGCAACGCGTCGTTGAGCAGCTTCAGCAGCCGGCCCGGCTGCGACTCGACCCGGTGCAGCGCGTGCAGGCACTGGCGGAGCTGGCCGGTGAACACGGCCGCCTCGACACCCTTGCCGGAGACGTCGCCGAGGAAGAAGACGGAGCCGCCGTCGACGAGCCGGTGCGAGCCGTAGAAGTCCCCGCCGATCCGCAGCCCCGCCTGCGCCGGCCGGTAGGCGGTCCCCCACTGCACGCCGGGGGCGGCCGCCGGCTCGACGGGCAGGAGGCTGGCCTGGAGGGTGTCGGCGACCTCGGCCTGGTCGCGGTAGAGCAGCGCGGTGGTGAGCGCGGCACCGGCCCGGGCCGCGAACGCGCGGACCAGGTCGAGGTCGGCGTCGTCGTACCAGCGGCTGGCCCGGCGGGCGACCAGCAGCACCCCGGCCGGGGCTTCCCGGCCGGGCAACGGCACCACCCGCGCCGTGGCGCCGGCCGCGTCGAGACCGGGCAGCCAGCCCGCCTCGACGGCCTGCTCCACCAGCCAGTCCAGGGCGTGCGGCTCCACGCCGCCGAGTCCCTCCCCGATCGCCGACGGCAGCGCCGCGGCGGCGAGCACGCCGCTGTCCACGGCGGGCGCCTCGTCGTCCGCGCGCACCGCCCGCCACCAGCGGGCCCGGCCGGCGCGCGGGGTCAGCACCAGCACGGCGACATCGGCCACGGTCGGCACGGCCAGCCGGACCACCGCGGCGGCGGCGCGGTCGGGATGCAGCGGGTTGCCGAGCTTCTCGCCGACCACGGCGAGGAACGCCGAGCGGGCCCGCTCGGCGAGCAGCGCGTCGGCCCGGCTCACGCTCTCGGTGACGTCCTCGACGTACCAGCAGCGCCGGCCGGCGGAGAGCCCGACGCCCCGCAGGCGCAGCCGCCGGCCGTGATGGGTGAACTCGCCCGGGTCGTCGGCGCGCAGGGCGGGCACGCCGGCCGCGGCGAGCACCTGGCCGGGTACCACCTCGGGGAGCAGCCGCTCGGCGACCGGGCTGAGGTGGCGCACCACCCCGTCGGCGTCGCAGACGATGAGACCCTCGCGGAAGTGCTCCACCACCTCCGACCAGTCGGGGGTGGCCGGGCCGCGGTCCGGGGCCAGGGGCGGCAGGGCCGGCGCGGCGGGCGACCACGGACGAGCCCGTCTGGCACCTGGCGTGGAGATCCGTCCGTCGCCCGGGTCAGCGCCCCTGACGTCGGCAGCAGTCACCAGCTGAGCCCCACTCCTGTCGATACCCACGGTCCGCGCGAAACGGCGCGTATGGTCAAATCTCTCCACCCACCCTACGCCGGTGTGCCGGTACCGCCACCCCACCGCTCGTGCCCCCCGGCCTGCGGACGCGCCACCCGGCGGGGCGGTCGCGGGGTTGTTACGATCCGGACGACCCGGCCCGACCGGCAGCCGCGAAAGGCGTGATGGTGGCACCCCGACGGAGAACGCCCGAGGCGACAAAACTGCGCATCTCCGTGGACCGCTCCGACCCCGCCGCGCCGGCCATCCGGGTCGGCGGTGACCTGGCCTTCACCACGGCCGCCCCGCTGCGCGCCGAGGTCGACCGGCTGCTGGCGGAGATCCCGCGGACGCTCGTGCTGGACTTCCGCGACCTGCTCTTCATCGACAGCACCGGCCTGTCGGTGATCGTGCATGCCTGGCGGGACGGCCAGCAGGGTGGCACGTCCCTCCAGCTCCGGGAGACGCCCCGCTTCCTGGCGACGATCCTCGACATGACCGGGGTCACCGCCCTGCTGTCCCGGCCGCAGCCCGACCGGCCCACGACCGGGTCGTCCGCCCGTGTCTGAGCGGCCTGGGGTCTTCGGGGCCGGCCCGAGCTGGAAACATGACCGCATGCGCTCGCAGCTGCTGACCATCCAGGTGGACCGGCTCGACGCCGGACGGGCCCGGCTCCGGCTGACCGGCGAGCTGGACTTCGACAGCGCGCCGGACCTCGTCGCCGCCGCCGCCGAGCTGCGCCACGACGGCTGCCAGGAGCTGCTCCTCGACTTCGCCGGGGTGACGCTCTGCGACTCGTCCGGCCTCAGCGCCCTGGTGGTCATCCACCGCGCCGGGGCCGGTGCGGTGCGGCTGGACGCCGTCAAACCGCAGGTGCGGCAGTTGCTCGACCGCACGGGGCTGGCCGAGCTGCTGGCCGTCCCGCCACCCGGGGAGACCGCGGCGACCCGCGACGTCGGCTGACCGGCGAACGGGGGTGGCCCCCGACCCTGGGA
>NZ_WBKT01000154.1 GCF_008868175.1 Micromonospora sp. AMSO31t | reverse complement strand
TGGGGGTTGGTGGGGTGGCCGTGACGCTGGCGGCCAGGGCGTCCTGGGCGATCACCGCCGGGACGAGGCGGCCGGAGCGGTAGCCGATGCCGATGCCGGCGACCAGCACGAAGATCGCGCCGAAGGTCTGCAGGGAGCCGATCAGCGCGCCGCCCAGGCCGAGCAGCGGGGCGGCGATCATCAGCATGACGCCGTCGCCGTAGGAGAACATCCCGGAGCGGGCGACCGACCACCCGGTGAGGAACCAGCCCAGGCTGTAGAAGGTGGCGCCGACCAGGACCAGGGTGCGCGCCGTGGTGCCGAAGACCGGCGCCTGCTCGGCCAGCCCGGCGAAGGGCAGCATCAGCACCATCCCGCCGATGCTGGCCAGCAGCCCGACGAGGGCGATCCGCCGGCACCGGGTGGCCGCGAGCAGGCCGGCGAGCGCCAGCAGGGCGAGCAGCCCGAGCCACACCGCGGCCACCCAGCCCACGAGGTAGACGGGCTGGCCGTCGGCCGGGTAGGGGTCGTTGCCCACCCCGCCGTCGCTGGCCATGGCCACCAGGCCGTAGAGGACCGCGTACGCGGGCAGCAGCCAGACCGCCGCGCGGGCGAACCGGCGGATCGACCAGGCCCAGCTCGCGTCGGTGGCCGGGGCGGCCGGCCCGGGCTCGGAGACGAACGGCAGCACCCCGAACCCGCCCCCGGTACGCCGGGTGCCGAGCGGCCCGGCCGGGTCGTGCGCGCCCGGGACGGGGGTCCTGGAGAACAGCCGGTTCGCCGGATCCTTCATGCGCCACCTCGCTCACTGTGCGGGTGGCGCGGGACGCGCAACGGCGCCCCGGCCCTGGTCACCACCCGTCCTCAGACCGATGGTGGCAGGCGCCGGGGCGCCGTATGAGCGATTCTCGGATTTGCCGGCGGCCCTTCGTCAGCCCCGTTCGCGCTGGTCCGACGGGTCGTTGAGCAGGCTCTGCGGGGAGACCGGCTCGGGCGCCGGGAGCCCCTGCGGGGCGTTGCCGCCGGTGGCCTGGGCCTCGGCCACGCGTACCTCGTCGTGGATCTCCTGGGCCGCCGTGGCGGCGGCGTGCGCGGCCTCGGCGGCCTCGCGCTCCACCTCGCTGGCGCTCTGGGTCGCCTCGGGCGACGGGACGTCACCGACCATGTTGGCCAGCCCGCCGAGCGCGCCACCCATGCCCTCCAGGGCCTTGGTCAGCTCGGTCGGCACGATCCAGACCTTGTTGGCCGTGCCGTTGGCGATCTGCGGCAGGGCCTGGAGGTACTGGTAGGCGAGCACCTTCTGGCTCGGGTTGGCCTGGTGGATCGCGTCGAAGACCGTCCGGATCGCCTTGGCCTGGCCCTCCGCCTGGAGGATCCGGGCCTGCCGGTCACCGTCGGCGCGCAGCACCGCGGCCTGCTTCTCACCCTCGGCCGTGAGGATCTGGGACTGCTTGTGCCCCTCGGCGTTGAGGATGGCGGCGCGGCGGTCCCGCTCGGCGCGCATCTGCTTCTCCATCGAGTCGCGGATGCTCGGCGGCGGCTCGATCGCCTTGATCTCGACCCGGGTCACCTTGATGCCCCACCGGCCGGTGGTCTCGTCCAGCACCCCGGAGAGGTGCCGGTTGATCTCCTCGCGGCTGGTCAGCGCACGCTCCAGGTCCAGCGAGCCGATCACGTTACGCAGCGTGGTGACGGTGAGCTGCTCGATGGCCTGGAGGAAGTTGGAGATCTCGTAGGTGGCGCGGACCGAGTCGACCACCTTGAAGTAGAGCACCGTGTCGATCGAGACCACGAGGTTGTCCGAGGTGATCACCGGCTGCGGCGGGAAGCTGACCACCTGCTCGCGCATGTCGACCTTGGTCCGCACCGCGTCGATGTACGGCACCAGCAGGTTCAGGCCCGGGTTCAAGGTCCGCTTGTACTTGCCCAGCCGCTCCACCACGTCCTGGCGCTGCTGCGGCACGATCCGCACCGCCTTCACCAGCGTCACCACGACGATCACGGCGACGGCGATCAACAGGATCGCTGCAAACTCCATATCTTCACCTTTTCCCTTCGGGCATTCCGCCCGGGGTGGAAATCTCGTCCTGCCAGACCAGGGCGGTCGCGCCCCGGACCTTTATCACCTGCACCCGCTCGCCCGCCGCGTAGCTGCGCGTCGCGTCGTACGCCCGGGCCGTCCACAGCTCACCGTCGATCTTGACGAGGCCGCGCTCGGCGTCGACCGGCTCCAGCACCACCGCGGTCGACCCCTCGATCGCCTCGACCCCGAACGGCTGGTCGCCGCTCTCCAGCGCCGGCATGGCGTGCCGCTTGATGACCGGCCGGACGAGGGCCACCGACAGCGCGGAGACCACCGCGAAGACCAGCGCCTGGAGCGCGACCGGGGCGCCCAGCGCGGCGGCGCCCGCGGCGGCGAAGGCCCCGGCCGCGAACATGATCAGGAAGAGCGTCGTCGTGAAGATCTCGGCGACCGCCAGCAGCACACCCAGCACGATCCAGAACACGGCGTCCACCCTTAGATCGTGACACGCCGACGCACGCAACACCGACCCGAAATGATCACCTAAGCTCGGCACCGCGCCGACGACCGCCGAGGAGGACTTCATGGCCCTGCTGCCCGAGACCGCCCGACAGGTGGACCTGCTGGTCGCGCGGGCCCAGGCGGAGGGGCGCGGCCCCTCGCTCGCCCTCGGCGTGGTCCGCGACGGTGGCCTGGCGCACGTGGCGTTCGCCGGCGAGCAGCCCCGCCCCGACGCGGACCTCCAGTACCGGATCGGCTCGATCAGCAAGACCATGACCGCCGTGCTGGTGATGCAGCAGCGCGACGCCGGCCGGCTGGACCTGGACGACCCGCTCGACAAGCACCTGCCCGGCACCCCGGCCGGCGCGCTCACCCTGCGCCAGCTGCTCGGGCACGCCAGCGGCCTCCAGCGGGAGCCGGACGGGCAGTGGTGGGAGCGGGCCGCGGGCGCCGACCTGGCGACCCTGCTCGCCGGGCTCTCCCCGGCGAAGATCGCCCACCCGCCGCACCACGTCTACCACTACTCGAACCTGGCGTACGGGCTGCTCGGCGGGGTGCTGGAGCGGCTCACCGGCACGCCCTGGGCGGACCTGCTGCGCGAGCGGCTGCTCGACCCGCTGGGCATGCGCCGCACCACCTACCACCCGACCGAGCCCTACGCGCGCGGCTACGTGGTGCACCCCTGGCACGACACCCTGCGGGAGGAGCCGCGCACCGACACCGGGGCGATGGCACCGGCCGGCCAGCTCTGGTCGACCGTCGAGGACCTGGCCCGCTGGGCGGCCTTCCTGGCCGACCCGGCCCCGGACCTGCTCGCCCCGGCGACGCTCACCGAGATGTGCGCACCCGTGGTGATCAGCGACCTGGACGCCTGGACCGGCGGGCACGGCCTGGGCGTGGAGCTCTACCGGGTCGGCGACCGCGTGTACGTGGGCCACGGCGGCTCGATGCCCGGCTACGTGGCCGGCCTGGCCGTGCACCGCCCCACCCGCACCGCCGTGGTCGACTTCGCCAACTCGTACGGCCTGCGCGGCCACCACGTCGTCGGCCTGGCCCGCGACATCCTCACCCTGGTGCTGGACGCCGAGCCGGCCGCGCCCGCCCCGTGGCGCCCGGCCGAGGCGCCACCCGCCGACCTGGCCGGGCTGACCGGCCGCTGGTGGTGGATGGGCAACGAGTACGAGTTCCGCGTCGACCCCGCCGGTGACCTGGTGGGCGGCCTGGTGGGCAACCCGCAGCTCCGCTTCACCCCGGAGGCCCCGGACCGCTGGCGCGGCCGCTCCGGCTCCCAGGACGGGGAACTCCTCACCGTCATCCGCGACGACAAGGGCCACCCGGTCGCCCTCGACATCGCCACCTTCGTCTTCACCCGAACCCCCGACCAGGAACCCTGACCGGCCCGGCCTGAACCGCAACCAGTCAGGAGGGCGACGTCACGAAATCGATCAACCGCTCCATGGCGTTGATCAACGGCGTCTCCACGTCGGCGAAACTGTCCACCCGGGACAGGATGTGCCGCCACATGTCCACCGGCTCGGCCACCCCGAGCGCCGCGCAGACGCCCTCCTTCCAGGGCCGGCCGGGCGGCACCACGGGCCAGGCCGGGATGCCCAGCGCCCGGGGCTTCACGGCCTGCCACACGTCCACGTACGGATGGCCGGTGACCAGCACATGGGGCGAGGTGACCCGCGCCACGATCCGGCTCTCCTTGGAGCCGGGCACCAGGTGGTCGACCAGCACGCCGAGCCGGCGGCCCGGGCCGGGGTCGAAGGCGCGCACCTCGGCGGCGAGTTCGTCGATGCCGTCGAGGGGTTCCACCACCACGCCCTCGATCCGCAGGTCGTCGCCCCAGATCCGTTCGACGAGCGCCGCGTCGTGCACGCCCTCGACCCAGATCCGGCTGGCCTTGGCGACCTGCGCCCGGACGTTGTCGACCGCGATCGAGCCGGAGGCGGTGCGCCGCCGGGCGGCGGGCACCGGGGCGCGGGCCGGGCGGCGCAGGGTGACCGGCCGCCCGTCGAGCAGGAACGCGGCGGGCAGCAGCGGGAAGTTCCGCCGCCGGCCGTGCCGGTCCTCCAGCACCACCGCACCGGACTCGAACCCGACCACCGCGCCGCAGAACCCGGAGTCGGCGTCCTCGACCACCAGGTCCGGTTCGGCGTCGACCTCGGGGATCACCTTCCGCCGCCGCCAGTCGCCCGCCAGCACGTCGCCGTCGTATCGCCCCGCCATGTGGATCACGCTAGCCACCGGCCCGGCGCGTCGCCCGGCGACGCGCCGACCAGGTGCCCCACCGGCGGCACAGAAAGGGGCGAAGGGGGTAGTTGGGTGCAGGTCACGCCGCCGGAGCGGCAGCCGAGACAGCGACGGCGGCGAGCACGTACCCTTTCGGCATGTCCTCCCCCGCAACGGGCGCGGCCACGCTGGCTCCGCGCCGGTCGAGCCGGTTCGTCGCCTGGGTTCGCGCCTGGCGCGCCGGCCTGGTGCCCTTCGACGAGGTCGCCGACGAGATCGCCGGCGACGAGGAGCACCTGGTCGCCGACGCCCCCGGCACCTGGACCGACGTGTCCCTGCGGGAGGCGCTGCCCAGCCTGGCCAAGCTCTCCCCGGACGAGATCCGCCTGGTGCTGCCCGCACCGGGCGACCCGCGCGGGCTGCCCGGCCCCGGCGACTTCGCGGGGGCGGCGCTGCTGGCCGGCGAGGCCGTGGTGGCCAGCGGGCTGGGGTTCGTCCCGGAGGTGCGCACGCACACCTCGGGCTCGGGGATGACCTGGGAGACGGTGCTCTGGCGGGTCTACCCGCTGCCGGCCGACGCGCCGAAGGCGTCGCTGATCGCGCCCGGTGCGGCCGAGGCGGAGGCCGAGCTGGCCGCCGCGCTGGCCGAGACGACCGCCGCCCTGACCCGGCTCGACGTGGCCCAGTGGCGGCCGGAGCTGGCCGGCGCGCTCGCCGCGCTGCGCCGCCCGGACGGCGGGACCGACCTGCCGCCCGGCTTCGACCCGCGGTCCCGCCGGCTGTTCGCCCGCGCGGCCGTGCTGGACCGGGTGCTCGCCCTCGCCGGGGAGAGCGCCCCGGGCGGGGCGGTGAACACCTTCGAGGCGCAGCAGCGGGACGCGGCGCTGCGGCCGTTGACCACCGCCTGCCGGCAGGCCCTGGTGGCCGCCTGCAACGCCCCGCTGCGCCCCTGAGCCCCGGCTCTCAGACCTCGTCGATCAGGTCGGCCACCGAGCCGACGATCCGGGACGGCCGGTAGGGGTAACGCTCCGCCTCGGCCCGGCTGCTGATCCCGGTGAGCACCAGGATCGTCTCCAGCCCGGCCTCCAGGCCGCAGAGGATGTCGGTGTCCATCCGGTCGCCGATCATGGCGGTCGACTCGGAGTGCGCGTCGATGGTGTTCAACGCCGAGCGCATCATCATCGGGTTCGGCTTGCCGACGAAGTACGGCTCCACCCCGGTCGCCTTGGAGATCATCGCGGCCACCGAGCCGGCGGCCGGCAGGGCGCCCTCCACCGACGGGCCGGTCGCGTCCGGGTTGGTGCAGATGAACCGGGCCCCGTCGTTGATCAGCCGGATCGCCTTGGTGATCGCCTCGAAGCTGTAGGTGCGGGTCTCCCCCAGCACCACGTAGTCGGGGGCGAAGTCGCTGAGCACGTAGCCCACCGCGTGCAGCGCCGTGGTGAGGCCCGCCTCGCCGATCACGTACGCGGTGCCGCCCGGCCGCTGGTCGGCCAGGAACTGGGCGGTCGCCAGCGCGGACGACCAGATCGCCTCCTCCGGCACGTCCAGCCCCATCCGCGCCAGGCGGGCCCGTAGGTCCCGCGGCGTGTAGATCGAGTTGTTGGTGAGCACCAGGAACGGCTTGCCGGAGGCGCGCAGCTTCTTGACGAACTCGGGCGCGCCGGGCACCGGCTGGCCCTCGTGCACCAGCACGCCGTCCATGTCGGTGAGCCAGCTCTGCACCGGCTTGCGGTCATGCATGTGTGGTCCCCACAGGATGTCGGAGGTGGCCGGGCTCAGGGCCGGCGGGACGGGGGCACGCAGCACAGCGCCGGGCAGGTGTCCCAGGTGGGCAGCTCCCCGAGGCGGCGGAAGTATCGCCCGCCGTCCGGGGCGTTCCGTTCCAGCACCAGCTCGCGGACCATCGCCACGAACCGCGGGTCGGTGCCCGGCGTGCCGGCTCGGACGAAGTCCAGGCCGAGCTGCTTGGCCGTGTCGAGAGCCTCGGTGTCCAGGTCCCAGACCACCTCGAGGTGGTCGGAGACGAACCCGATCGGGCTGACCACCACGCCGGTCACGCCCTGGCCGGCCAGCGCGGTCAGGTGGTCGTTGACGTCCGGCTCCAGCCACGGCACCTGCGGCGGCCCGGAACGGCTCTGCCAGACCAGGTCGTAGGGCAGGTCCGGCGCCGCGGCGGCGTGCACGAGCCGGGCGGTCTCGGCGAGCTGGGCGGTGTACCGGCCGCCGTGCGGACCGGCGGTGGCGGCCGCCGACACCGGGACGGAGTGCGCGGTGAACACGAGCCGGGTGCTGTCCCGCCGGGCCGGGTCGAGCTGCGCGAGCACGGCCCGCACGGCGTCGGCGTGCGGCTCGACGAAGCCCGGATGGTCCCAGAACTGGCGCAGCTTCTCGATGAGCGGGGCGTCCGCGCCGACCGCGGCCCGGGCCGCGGCGATGTCCTCCTGGTACTGCCGGCACGACGAGTAGCCGCCGTAGGCGCTGGTGACGAAGGCCAGGGCCCGCTGGACGCCGTCGTCGCGCATCCGCGCCACCGTGTCGGCGAGCATCGGGTCCCAGTTGCGGTTGCCCCAGTAGACCGGCAGGTCGACGCCGTTGGCGGCGAAGTCCTCGCGGATCGCCGCGAGCAGGTCGCGGCACTGCTGGTTGATCGGGGACACCCCGCCGAAGTGCAGGTAGTGCTCGGCGACCTCGGCGAGCCGCTCGGGCGGCACGCCCCGCCCCCGGGTCACGTTCTGCAGGAAGGGCAGCACGTCCTCGGGCCGCTCCGGGCCGCCGAAGGAGACCAGCACCAACGCGTCGTACGCCATGGGCTCATTCTCCCCCGACGGCCGCGACGGTCCGGCGGCTACCCCGGGACGTGCGGTCCGGGTCTCAGGCGCCGATCGCGTGGTAGCCGCCGTCGACGTGGACGATCTCGCCGGTGGTGGCCGGGAACCAGTCGGACAGCAGCGCCAGGCAGGCCCGGGCGGCCGGCTCCTGGTCGGTGAGGTCCCAGCCCAGCGGGGCGCGCTCGGTCCAGGCGTCCTCGAACTGGTCGAAGCCGGGGATCGACTTGGCGGCGATGGTGCGCAGCGGCCCGGCGGCGACCAGGTTGCTGCGGATGCCCTGCTTGCCCAGGTGCAGGGCCAGGTAGCGGGAGGCCGACTCCAGCCCGGCCTTGGCCACGCCCATCCAGTCGTAGACCGGCCACGCCTTGGTGGCGTCGAAGGTGAGGCCCACCACGGCGCCGCCCGCCGACATGAGCGGCAGCGCCGCCATGGCCAGGGACTTGTAGGAGTAGGTGGAGACCTGGAGCGCGGTCGCCACGTCCTCCCAGGGCGCGTCGAGGAAGCCGCCGCCGAGGCAGCTCTGCGGGGCGAACCCGATCGAGTGCACCACCCCGTCGAGGCCGTCGACGTGCTCGCGCACCTTGTCGGCCAGGCCGGCCAGATGCTCGGTGCTGGTGACGTCCAGCTCGATCACCGGCGCCGGTTCGGGCAGCCGCTTGGCGATCCGCTCGACCAGGGACAGCCGGCCGTAGCCGGTGAGCACGACCTGGGCGCCGTTCTCCTGGGCGAGCTTCGCCACCGAGAAGGCGATCGAGGCGTCGGTGATGACGCCGGTGACCAGCAGCCGCTTACCGGCCAGGAGTCCGGACATTGTGCAGTTCCCTCCGTCTTTCTCAGTGACCCATGCCCAGGCCGCCGTCGACCGGGATGACGGCGCCGGAGACGTACGCGGCCGCGTCCGAGGCGAGCCAGGTGACCGCGGCCGCGACCTCCTCCGGGCTGGCCATCCGGCCCGCCGGGATCGACTTGCGGATCTCCGCCTTGCGCTCGTCGGAGAGCCCGGCGGTCATGTCGGTGTCGATGAAGCCGGGCGCCACCACGTTCGCCGTGATGTTGCGGCTGCCCAGCTCGCGGGTGATCGACCGGGCCACGCCGACCAGCCCGGCCTTGCTGGCCGCGTAGTTGACCTGGCCCGCGCCGCCGGCGAGGCCGACGACCGAGGAGATGAAGACCATCCGACCCCAGCGGGCCCGGAGCATCTTCGTCGAGGCCCGCTTGGCGACCCGGAACGCGCCGGTCAGGTTGGTGTCGAGCACCCGGGTGAACTGCTCCTCGGACATCCGCAGGAGCAGCGTGTCGTCGGTGATGCCGGCGTTGGCGACCAGCACCTCGACCGGGCCGAACTCGGCCTCGATCGCGGTGAACCCGGCGTCCACCGACTCGGCGTCGGTCACGTCACACTTCACGCCGAACAGCCCCGCCGGGGCCTCGCCGCTGCGGTAGGTCACCGCCACCCGGTCGCCCTGCTTGGCGAAGGCCTGCGCGATGGCCAGGCCGATTCCCCGGTTTCCGCCGGTCACCAGCACGGTACGGGCCACGGTTCCCCCTCTGCTCAGCTGATCTCCCAATCGCTGGCGAGCCTAGGGGTTACCGGGGGGTAAGCGCTAACCCGTGCCAGGTCGGCGGCCGGTCCGGCGACCCGGTCGGGCGAGCGCCGTGGACCGGTCGGCCGAGTGCGTGCCGCGGGTGCGCCGGGTGTACGATGATCGACGTCTGCGGGCAGTGGATCGCCCGCCGTCGAGCCCCGCCGACCGCAGGAGGTGATCGCTGTGCGAGATAGCGATCCTCCCAGTCGTGGCCGGGCCGACCGTCAGCCCCGCTGAGCCACGACTCAGTCGGCAGCGCTGACCCCGCTTCCCGCCGCACCGCACCGCCCCGCTCTCCTCGGCCACCGGCCGGGGGCGACCGTGTCACGCGGCCCGGCGGAGCACCCCGGTCACGACTTCGTGTGCGTACGCCCTGATCCACCCCTGCGGTCCGCCCCGCCCCGGGCCGCCGTCGCCACGGAGCAGTCCCATGAGCCGTTACGTCGCCCCGCTGGGCTTCACCCTCGCCGCCGTCTGGGTGGCCGTCCTCTTCGTCCTGGCCGGCGGCGGTCACTGACCACCACCGGCCAGGCCCGGTCGCCCCGCCTCAGATCAGGCGGGACGACCAGAGCAGGCTCAGCCCTCCCGCGCAGAGCGCGAGGAGCAGGGCGATGCCCGCGTACCACTGGGTGATCTCCCGCGGCTCGGTCCGGAAACCGATCGAGCTGCCCATGTCCTGGTAGACCTGCTTCAGCTCGCTGACCGAGGCCGCCTCGTAGAAGTAGCCCTGGGTCGTCTCGGCGAGCTGTGACAGCGCCATCCGGTCCACCGGCACCCGCTGGAGCTGACCGCCGATGTCCACCTGCCCGGAGTCGGTGCCGAACGCGATGGTGGACACCGGCACGTTGGCCGCCTGCGCCGCCGCGGCCGCCTCCTCCACCGAACGACCGGAGGTGCGGTAGCCGTCGGAGAGCAGCACGATCCGGGCCGGCGGGATGCCGGCCGCGCCGTCCGCCGGCACCGAGCGGATCGCCTCCAGGCAGGTGAAGACCGCCTCACCCGTGGCGGTCGCCTCGGCCAGCACCAGCCCGTCGATGGCCGTGGTCACCGCGCCCCGGTCCTTCGTGGGCGGCACCAGCACGTTCGCGGACTTGGCGAACGAGACCAACCCCAGGTTGTAGCTCTCCGGCAGCTCGCCGACGAACTGCTTGGCCGCCTCCTGCGCCGCCTCCAGCCGGTTCGGCGCCACGTCGTCGGCCTGCATGGACAGTGACACGTCGATGGCGAGCATCACGGTCGCCCGTTCCAGGGGCTCCTTGGTGTCGATCGCCGGCCGCGCCAGCCCGGTGGCCAGCACCAGCAGGCAGAGCAGGAACGCGGTGGCCGCCGCGTGCCGCCGCCAGCCCAGCCCCTTCGGCGCCAGGGTGCGCAGCAGGTCCACATTGGTGAACCGCATCGCGTACTGCCGGCGGTGCAGCTGCCGCCAGACGTACGCGGCGGCGAGGGCGAGCACCGGCAGCACGGCCAGCAGCCACCACGGTTGCAGAAAACGGATCATCGAGTCGTCCCTCGGGTGCGGGCGTGCCGCTGCGCGGCCACGAAACGCACCATGTCCAGCAGCCAGTCTCGGTCGGTACGCAGTCGCAGGTGGGCCGCGCCGGCACTGCGCAGCTCGGCGGCGATCGCCGCGCGCTGGGCGGCCGCCGACTCGGCGTACCGGCGGCGCAGGCCCGGGTCGGCGGTCTGCACCTCGTGCAGCTCCCCCGTCTCCGGGTCGACCACCGGCAGCACCCCCACGTCGGGCAGTTCCAGCTCGCGCGGGTCGACCACCTCGACGGCCAGCACGTCGTGCCGGACCCGCAGCCTACGGATCGGCCGGCCCCACTGCTCGGGCGGCGCGAGGAAGTCGGAGATCACCACCGCCACACCCCGCCGGCGCGGCGGGCGGTTGAGCATGTCGACGAGCACGCCGAGGTCGCTGCGGCCGGGCCGGATCTCGGTGCCGGCGATGGCCCGCAGCAGCCCCTGCGCCTCCTTGCGCCCGGCCCGGGCGGGCAGCCGTTGCAGCGTCCCCGGCCCGGCCGGCGGGGAACCGCCCCGCCACCGGCCCGCCGGCGCCGGCGCGCCCGTGCCGACCACCGCGCCGATCCGGTTGCCGCCGCGGACGGTCAGGTGGGCCAGGGCGGCCGCCGCGGCGACCACCACGTCCCGCTTGAGCCACTGCCCGGTGCCGAAATCCAGGCTGGCCGAGAGGTCGACCGCCAGCCACGTCTCCAACTCCCGGTCGGCCACCGTACGCCGGACGTGCGGCATGGTGGTGCGGGCGGTGACCGGCCAGTCCATCCGGCGCACGTCGTCGCCGGGGCGGTACTCGCGGGACTCCCCCGCCTCGCTGCCCGGACCGGGCAGCAGCCCGGCGTAGTCGCCCTGGAGCAGCCCGTCGAGCTTGCGGGTGACCATGAGCTGCAACCGGGCGAGGACGGCGCCGGAGCGCTCGCCGCTGGCCGGCAGCCGGGTGGGTGGGGTCACGGCCGCTGCCCGGGCCAGCCGCCGTGCGGGACGGCCGGCGGGGGTGGTGTGGCCTGCTGGCGGGGCGCGACCGCGGGCAGCGGGATGGTCGACATCACCCGGTGCACGATGTGGTCGGCCGGCACGTCGTCGGCGAGCGCGTCGTAGCTGAGCACGAGCCGGTGCCGCAGGATGTCCGGGGCGATGTCCTGCACGTCCTGCGGCAGGGCGTAGTCGCGGCCGCGCAGCAGGGCCAGCGCCCGGGTGGCCCGGACCAGGCCGAGCGAGGCGCGCGGGCTCGCGCCGTACTGGATGAGCTGCGCCACGTCGGGCATGCCGTGCTCGGCGGGCGCCCGGGTGGCCAGGACCAGCCGGACCGCGTAGTCGACAAGCGCGTTGTGCACGAACACCTGGTCGGCCTTGTGCTGGAGCGCGATCAGGTCCGGGGTGTCGAAGACCCGGGCCGGCTCGGGCGGGGCGACGCCCATCCGGTAGACGATCTCCCGCTCCTCGGCGTCGGTCGGGTAGCCCACCACGATCTTCATGAGGAACCGGTCCCGCTGCGCCTCCGGCAGCGGGTAGACGCCCTCCTGCTCGATCGGGTTCTGGGTGGCCATCACGAGGAACGGGTCGGGCACCCGGTGGGTCTCCCCGCCGATGGACACCTGCCGCTCGCTCATCACCTCCAGCAGCGCCGACTGCACCTTGGCCGGCGCCCGGTTGATCTCGTCGGCGAGCAGGAAGTTGACGAAGACCGGCCCCAGCTCGACGTCGAACTTCTCACTGGACTGCCGGTAGATCCGGGTGCCCATGATGTCGGCCGGCACCAGGTCGGGCGTGAACTGGACCCGGGCGAACGACCCGCCGACCACCTTGGCCAGGGTCTCCACGGCGAGGGTCTTGGCGACGCCGGGCACCCCCTCCAGCAGGCAGTGGCCCCGGGACAGCAGGGCCACGAACATCCGCTCGACCATCCGGTCCTGACCGACGATCACCCGCTTGATCTCGAACAGCGCCCGCTCCAGCAGGGTGGCGTCCTGCGCCGGGGTGGTGGTCGCCGGGGGCGGCGCGTCCGGCGCGGCCTCGGTCGGGGTCGGGGCGTCGGGCGTGATCGGCTGGGCCACCGGTCCTCCACAGCATGGTCGTCGTCGGGCGTGGTGCGTATCAAGACTGTCATGCCTTGCTGAGAGGCGAGGGTCGGAGAGGGACGATTTTCGCCGCGCCGTCCCCCGGCACGGAAAACCCTGAACACGGGTGGACAACAAGGGGTCCGGCGTGTGTACGATTCACCCCGTCGCCGGGCGGCTCCCCCCGTGGCCGCCCGGCGCTAAAGCTCCCGGCGCGCGGCCCTAGACTCGCCCCGGTGACCACTCCCACTCCCCCCGACGACGCGCTCGTCTGCTCGGCGCGGGGATGTCGCGCGCCCGCCGTGTGGGAGCTGCGCTGGAACAATCCCCGCCTGCACCCGCCCGAGCGGCGCAAGACCTGGCTGGCCTGCCCCGCACACCGCGGGTCGCTGGGCGACTTCCTCGACGCACGCGGCTTCCTCCGCGAGGTCGAACCGGTGCCCGGATCGCCTACGCTCGAATCGTGAGCGAGCGCAGCGGGACCAGCCGGTGAACGGTGACGACCTCGCCGGCCGGCCGCCGGCCCCGACCGGCCCCCTGGAGCCCTGGCCGGACACCGTCCGGTGGCAGCCGATCTCCCGCGACCTGATCTGGGTGGAGCTGATCCGGCTCGGCATCGGCCTCGCCGTGGCGCTGGTGGTGCTCGGCGTGGCCTGGGCGGTCGCCGGTCACTGGCTGCTCGGCGCCGCCCTGGGCGTGGCGCTGCTGCTGGCCGCCTGGCGGGCGGTCACCATCGTCCGCGCCGTGGGCGCCTGGGGCTACGCCGAGCGGGCCGACGACCTGCTGGTCCGGCACGGTCTGCTGGTGCGGCGGCTGTCCATCGTGCCGTACTCCCGGATGCAGTTCGTCGACGTGAGCGCGGGGCCGCTGGAGCGCGCCTTCGACCTGGCCACCGTGCAGCTGCACACCGCCGCGGCGGCGAGCGACGCCCGGGTGCCGGGTCTGCGGCCGGCCGAGGCGTCCCGGCTCCGGGACCGGCTCACCGCGCTGGGCGAGGACCGGGCGGAGGGGCTGTGAGCGA
>NZ_WBKT01000153.1 GCF_008868175.1 Micromonospora sp. AMSO31t | reverse complement strand
CGCCCCTGCCAGGGTGTGCCCACCACCCAGGCGATCTCGGCGACGCGCTCGGTGACGGTCGCCTGGACGGTGCCCACCAGGCACGCGTCGTCGCGGCGCCGGATAACCCAGTTGCACCAGGTGACGGCGGGGTCGGGCGAGCCGGCGACGAGGCGTTCGTAGCGGGCGCGCAGGGCCGGCGCGTCGGCCGGGGCGCCACCGATGAAGGCGTGCAACGCCGGGTCGCCCAGCACGACCGCCATCTCCTCGGCATGCGCGACGGCCAGCGGCACCAGCACCAGCCGATCGGTGTCGATGGAGTCCACCACGACCAGCGTCATGCCCGCACCACCCAACCCACCCCACACCGACAACGGGCCCTCACGGTACCCGCGCCCCGAACCGTGCCGGCGCCCCAACCCGTCGATCATGAAGTTGTTGCCATTGGAAAGCGCAATCCAAGGCAACAACTTCATGATCAACCTGACGGGCGGGTCGTCAGCGGCGCCACTTCTGGTTCGCGCCGCCGGTGCAGTCCCAGATTTGCAGGCGGGTGCCGTCGGCGGAGCTGGCGCCCGTGGCGTCCAGGCACTTGTTGGCCTGCGGGTTCACGATGTCGCCGGTGGCGCGCAAGGTCCACCGCTGGGCGCCGCTGCCGTTGCAGTCCCAGAGCTGCACCTTCGCGCCGTTGGCGGTCGACCCGCCGCTGACGTCGAGGCACTTGCCCAGGGCGCGGACGGAGCCGTCGGCGTTCCAGGTCCAGCGCTGGGCGGCGGTGCCGTTGCAGGTCCAGAGCTGGACGGCGGTGCCGTTGGCGGTGTTGGCGCCGGCCACGTCCACGCACTTGTTGCCGACGCCGACGATCTGGCCGCCGGTGCCGCCGCCTCCGCCGCCACCGTTGTCCCAGGCCTGCACCCGGACGTAGTCGATCGTCATGGTCTGCGGGAAGGTGGTGCTGCCGTCCGGTGAGCCGGGCCAGTTGCCGCCGACCGCGACGTTCATGATCATGAAGAACGGGTGGTCGAAGACCCACCGGTTGCCGCCCGCGTCGGCCGGGGTCTTGCGGGAGTACTGCACGCCGTCCAGGTACCAGGTGATCGAGTCGGGCGCCCAGTCGACCGTGTAGGTGTGGAACGCGTCGGCGAGCGCCTGGCCGCCGGGGAGCGAGGTCTGCCCGGTCAGCGGGTTGCCGCCGGAGTAGCCCGGCCCGTGCAGGCTGCCGTGCACCGTGGACGGTTCGCGGCCGATGTTCTCCATGATGTCGATCTCGCCGCTGTTGGGCCACGGGTTGGTGCCGATGTCGTTGCCGAGCATCCAGAACGCCGGCCAGATTCCCTGCCCGCGCGGGATCTTGATGCGCGCCTCGAACCGGCCGTACGCCTGGGCGAACGTGCCGTTGGTCAGCAGCCGGGCCGAGGTGTACTGGCAGCTGCCGTACCAGCAGGAGAAGCCGGACGGGTTCTCCCGGCGGGCGGTGATGACCAGGTGGCCGTTGCCGTCGAGGGCGGCGTTGCGGGTGCTGTTGGTGTAGTACTGCAGCTCGTTGTTGCCCCAGCCGGACCCGCCGATGTCGTACCGCCATCGGCTGGCGTCCGGCGGCGTCCCGGCGGCGCCGTTGAAGTCGTCGGACCAGGTCACCGCGCCGGGCGCGGCCACGGCGGGGGTGCCGGTGACGGTGGTGAGCGCGGCCGTGAGGCCCACGGCTGCGAGGGCCACGGCGGCGATGGTACGGATGCTGCGCACGGTGCCTCCCTTCAGTGAACAAACCATAGAGATAGACTTCGATGAAGCTATGAATGAACTTCGGACCTGTCAAGAGAGCGCTCCCTGAACCGGTGCGACCGGTTCCGGAACCGGCCGGAAACATTGACGTGATGCGATGCGGTTCGGGAGGATCCGGAACCGGGACTTGGGTGGACCCGGGCCGACGGGGCACCGGGCGACCGGTCCCGTGTGGAGGCGCGAGATGAGACTGCCCAGACAGGCCGCGCTCGGCGCGGCCGGCGTCCTGGTGCTGGCCCTGCTGCCGGCCCCGCCCGCGGCGGCCGCCGACGCCGGCACGGTCACCGTCACCGCCGGCCGCCCGGTCTACGCGGCGGCGGAGGGAACCCGGGTGCCGGTGGACCTCACGGTGTCCACCTCCGACGGACGCCCCCTGGCCGCGGCGGTCACCGTGCGCTGGGCCACCGGCGCGGGCACCGCCACCCCCGGCGCCGACTACACCGCCGACTCCGGCACGCTCACCTTCCCGGGGGGCAGCCCGTCCGGCGCCGTCCGCTCGGTCACGGTCGCCCTGCGCGCCGACGGCGCGGCGGAGACCGCCGAGACCGTGCCGCTGACCCTCGCCGCCGACGGGGCCACCGTCGCCGCCCCGCCCACCGTGGTGGTCGACGCGCACGGCCTGCCGTACCTCGACCGGCGGCTGCCGGTGCGGCGGCGGGTCGCCGACCTGCTGGGCCGGATGACGCTCGCCGAGAAGATCGGCCAGATGACCCAGGCCGAGCGGGCCGCCGTCGCCGACGACCCGGCCGCCGTCGCCCGCTGGCAGCTCGGGTCGGTGCTCTCCGGCGGCGGCTCGACGCCCGCCAGCAACACACCGGCCGCCTGGGTCGAGATGGTCAACGGGCTCCAGGCGCAGGCGCTGAGCACCCGCCTCCAGATCCCGCTGATCTACGGCATCGACGCCGTGCACGGCCACGGAAACGTCGTCGGCGCCACCGTCTTCCCGCACAACGTCGGGCTCGGCGCCACGCGCGACCCGAAGCTGGTCGAGCGGGTCGGCCACGCCACCGCCGCCGAGGTACGCGCCACCGGCATCCCGTGGAACTTCGCGCCCTGCCTCTGCGTGTCCCGGGACGAGCGCTGGGGCCGCAGCTACGAGAGCTTCGGCGAGGACCCGGCGCTGGTGGTGTCGATGGAGACCGTCATCGACGGCCTGCAGGGCCGGCCCGGCCGGCTCGACGACACCGACCGGGTGCTCGCCACGGCGAAGCACTACGCGGGCGACGGCGACACCGACTACGACGAGGCGGTCGCCGCCGCCAACGAGGGCAAGCCCTGGTGGGAGCAGAAGTACCCGATCGACCAGGGGGTGACCGTCACCGACCGGGCGCGCTTCGCCCGCGTCGACCTGTCCCCGTACCTGCCGGCCGTGCGGGCCCACAAGGTGGGCAGCGTCATGCCCTCCTTCTCCAGCGTGGACTGGACCGAGGACGGGCTCGGCAACCCGACGAAGATGCACGCTCACCGCGAGCTGATCACCGACGTGCTCAAGGGCCGGCTGGGCTTCGACGGGTTCCTGGTCTCCGACTGGGAGGGCATCCACCAGATCCCCGACCCCGCCGAGCCGACGACCGCGGGGCTGACCGCGTACAAGGTCCGGGTCGGGGTCAACGCCGGCACGGACATGTTCATGGAGCCGTACAACGCCGAGCAGTTCGAGCAGCTGCTCCTCGCCGAGGTGACCGCCGGCCGGGTGCCCACGGCCCGGATCGACGACGCGGTCCGGCGGATCCTCACCAAGAAGTTCGAGCTGGGCCTCTTCGAGCACCCGTACGCGTCGGCGGCCGACGTGGACCAGGTCGGCAGCGCGGCACACCGGGCCGTGGGCCGGGAGGCCGTGGCCAAGTCCCAGGTGCTGCTGAAGAACAGCGGGCGGGCCCTGCCGCTGCGCCGCGACGCGAAGCTCTACGTGGCCGGGCGCAACGCCGACGACCTCGGCAACCAGGCCGGCGGGTGGACGGTCACCTGGCAGGGCGTCTCCGGCGCCGACGCCGTACCCGGCACGTCCATCCTGGACGGGATCCGCCAGGTCGCGCCGGGAGCCCGCGTCACCTACAGCGCCGACGCCTCGGCACCCACCGACGGCGCCCAGGTCGGTGTCGCGGTGGTCGGCGAGACCCCGTACGCGGAGGGCTACGGCGACGTCGGCGGCCCGGAGTGCGGCTGGTGCAGCGTGCCGCAGCAGGAGGAGAAGTCGCTCCGGCTCCAGCCCGCCGACCGCGCGGTCGTCGACAAGGTCTGCACGGCGCTGCCCACCTGCGTGGTGCTGGTGGTGTCCGGCCGGCCGCAGGTGCTCACCGACCAGCTCGGCGAGATCGACGCCCTGGTGGCGTCGTGGCTGCCCGGCAGCGAGGGCGCCGGGGTGGCCGACGTGCTCTTCGGCCGCCGCCCGTTCACCGGCCGGCTGCCGGTGAGCTGGCCGCGGGACGAGGCGCAGGTGCCGGTCAACGTCGGCGATGCCGACTACCGGCCGCTGTTCCCGTTCGGCTGGGGCCTGCGGACCGTCCCGGGCCGGGCCGGGCTGGCCGCCGTGGCCGCCGACCGGCCGCAGGTGCGGGGGGCCCTCGCGCCGGCCGCCTGGAACGCCGACGGTTCGCTGCGCGACGCTCCCCGCGTGCTGGACCGGCTCGGGCGGCAGCTCGGCGCCGACCACCGGGACGGCGCGCTGGTCGAGGCCATCCTCGGGGTGGCCCGGGACGCCGCGCAGGCGGCCGTGGTGCGGGGGAGCGCGCCGGACAACTGGGCGGCGCTGATCGCGGACGCCGACCACGCCCAGCTCACCGGCGACCCGGTCCGGGCGTTCACCCTGCTGGCCCGCGTCGCCGTCTGACCGGCCCGGTCGTCACTCCGTCGTGGCGGGTGCGGGCACCGGGGCGCGGTCGGGGCGGGCCGGCTCCGCCGCCACCGGCCGGCGCAGCTCCCGCCACGGGCCGCCGAGCAGCGGGGTGAGCACCACCAGCAGGTAGCCGGCGCCGATGGCGACGAGTGTCGTGGTGGTGCCGACGCGGTCGGCGGCCAGCCCGGCGCCGAACGCGCCCACGGGCATGGCCGCCCAGGCGCCGGCCCCGATCACCCCGTAGACCCGGGCGCGCATGGTGGCCGGGACGCGCTCCAGCTCGACCGCGCCGATGAGCGGGTTGATCGCGCCGGCGGCGAGGCCGGACACCACGCAGACCGCGGCGACCACCGGCAGCGGCGGGGCGGCGGCGAGCGCCCAGAAGGGCGGAGCGCCGCAGACGGCGAAGGCCGTGACGAAGGTGGCGCGGCGGGGGAGCCGGTGCCCGACGGCGCTGAAGATCAGCGAACCGACCAGCGCACCGCCGCCCATGGCGCCGACCAGCAGGCCGAACGCGGCCGCTCCGCCGAGGTCCCGGGTGGCGACGATCGGCATGAGCACGTTGCTCTTGGTGGCGTCGAAGAGGTTGGTGACCAGCACGAGCAGCACCATGGCGCGCAGCAGCGGCTCGCGGACCAGGAAGCGCAGCCCGGCGGCGAAGTCCCGCCAGTAGCCGGCCGAGGGGGCGTCGTGGTCGGTGGACGGCCGCAGGCTCGCCGGCACCAGCACCGCCACCACCAGTGCCGAGACGGCGAACGTGGCCGCGTCGACGGCCAGCACCGGCAGCGCGCCGAGCGCGCTGACCAGCAGGCCGGCCACCGGCGCGCCGATCAGGCGGGAGCCGCGCTCGGTGGCGCCGAACCAGCCGATCGCCCGCTCGATGGGCACCCCCGCGGCAGCCGCCGCCTCCGGCAGCAGCGCGGTGCGGGCGGTCTGGCCCGGGGTGTCGAGCAGGCCGCTGACGAACACCAGCCCGAGCAGGGCCGGGAAGGGCAGCCCCACCGTGGCGTGCAGCAGCGGCACGGCGGCGACGGTCACGCCGGAGACCAGGTCGGCCAGCATGCTGGCCCGGCGGTAGCCGATCCGGTCGACGAGGACGCCGCCGAAGGCCCCGCCGAGCACCACGGGGGCCGTGGCGAACGCGCCGGCCAGCCCGGTGGCGGTGGGGGAGCCCGTCTCGGCGAGGACGTAGAGCGGCAGCGCGATCAGCGTGAGCATGTTGCCGGTGAGCGAGACCGTGTGCGCGGTCAGCAGCCCGGCCAGGGGCGCCCACCGGCGGCTCACTGCGGCCCCCGGTAGGCCTGCCAGATCAGGGTGACGGTGCGCGCGTCCGGCCGGTCGGGGTTGCTGCGGGCCTGCCAGCGCTTGCCCAGCTCGGACAGCTCCCGCCGCAGCTCCACGAGCTCGTCGGGGGTGAGGTGGAGGAAGCTGTCGCTGCTCGTGGTGCCCCGGACCCAGGCCGGGTCGAGGGACGCCTCGGCGTCGAGGTACGCCTCGAACCGGGCCACGTAGCGCTGGAGGAAGGCCCGGCGCAGCAGGTCGGAGGCGAGCCGCCGCTCCGGGTCGTCGAGCAGCTCCACCGGCTCCCAGTTGGTGCGCGCGTGCGCGGCCCGCCACCACCGCTCCCGGCGGTTGCGGGCCAGCTCGGGCGCCTCCACGACGAAGCCGTGCTCGGCCAGCTTGCCCAGGTGGTAGCTGACCGAGCCGACCGCCTCGCCGGTGACGTCGCTGAGCATGCCCACGGTCTGCGGGCCGCGGATGCGCAGCTCGCCGAGGAGCCGGATCCGGGTCTCGTGGGCCAGTGCCCGCATGGCCCTCGGATCGGTGAGGTGCAGGGTGTTCGGCTCGTCCGCCATGCCGCCCACGCTAGACCCACAACGACTGATGTACAAGAAGCCTTGTATTTGGATCCGGCGCGGGGGCGGCCACACGGCCGGCGGTGGATCAGGCGGGGCGGCGGCCCTTGAGGCGGCGGCCCAGCTCGCGGGCGATCTCCCGGTTGGCGTCCCGCTCGGCGAGCGCCTGGCGCTTGTCGTACGACCGGCGGCCCCGGGCCAGGCCCAGCTCGACCTTGGCCCAGCCGTTGGAGAAGTACATCGACAGCGGCACGAGGGTGACCCCGCCGTCGCGCAGCTTCTCCAGGATCCGGGCGATCTCGACGCGGTTCAGCAGCAGCTTCCGGGTGCGCCGGGGCTGGTGGTTCGTCCAGGTGCCGAAGCCGTACTCGGCGATGTGCAGGCCGTACAGCATGATTTCGCCGTCGCGCTCCTGGGCGAACGCGTCGACCAGCGACACGCGACCCTCCCGCAGCGACTTCACCTCGGTGCCGGCCAGCACGATCCCGGCCTCGTACGTCTTCAGGATCGTGTAGTCGTGCCGCGCCTTCTTGTTGGAGGCGACGAGCTTGCGCCCGGTCTCCCTGGCCACACCCTCACCCCCCGGTCCGTCGACGCCGAGCAGGATACCCGGGGCCGCGGTGCGAAATTCGGCCCGACCGCGGGTGTCGGGCCGGCGTCACGCCTCCTAGCGTCGGGGCATGGACCGACTTGGCGAGATCGCCTTCCGCCTGCCCCGGACGCCCGCCGCGCAGACCTTCCTCGACCAGCTCCGCACCCTGCTCGCCGACGTGCCGTACGCGGAGCCGCTCCGCCCGCCCGGCGCCGCCGAGGGGCCGGTGGAGCGACTGGTCCTCACCCCACCGCGTCCGGACGGCGCCCGGCCGCTGACCGTCATCGGGCTGGCCGACGTGCCCGCGCCGGTGGTCACGTTCGACCCCGGACCGTCCCTCGGCGTCGAGGGCGCCGGGCCGCTCGCCGGGCCGGCGCCCACGGTCGACGTGGCGGAGCTGGCCCGCCGCCTCGCCGGGCACGTGCGGCGGGTCGACCACACCGGCGTGAACCTGCCCGTCGCCACGACCTCGTCCGAGGCGTGGCGCGGCCTCGTGCGGGCGCTCGCCGCGACCTCGACCATGTACCGCTACCCGACCGGCGAGGAGTGGCCGTTCGTCCTCCCGTCGACCCCGGCCGAGCTGCGCGCCGACATCCGGAGCTTCGTCGTCGGCCGGGAACCCCGGTTCGAGCTGGTCCACGACGCGTGGCGCGACCGCACCGAGTGGCAGTTCGCGCTCTGGACCGACCTGACGCGGGCGGAGCTTGCGGAGCTGTTCCCCGAGCCCGAGGGGCTCACGTTCCCCGGGCTGGACGACATCTTCCGCGTGGTGCCGGTCCACCACCCGTGGTGGCCGGAGCTGGGGATCCGGTTCGACCTGTGCTACCGGGTGGTGGGCGGCCCGTCGGACTGGGAGACCGGCGAGTGGCTGGTCACCGCCGGGGGCCGCATCGGCTGAGCCGGCTCGTCGGGCAGCGCCGTGCCGGCGCGGCGCAGGTGACCGTCGAGGTCGGCGAGCCAGCCGTCGACCTCCACGAGGGCCAGCACCTCGGGCCGGTCCTCGCCGTCGCGCACCATGCCGTGCACCTGCCGCGCGACGTCACCGGGCGGGTCCGCCGACGCGGGCGGCCGGTCGACCCGGCCCCGCGTCACCTGGCGGCCGAGGTCGGCGTAGCCGTCGCGCAGACGGGTGGCCCACCCGACCAGCGCCGCCGCGGGGCCGGGCCACGGGGCCAGCACCCCGGGCCGGCGGTCGGCGAGCAGCGCCTGCCCGCCGTAGGCGGCGCGGTGCGCGGCCGTCAGCACGGCGTCCCAGTCGACGTGCGACAGCCGGGGGTCGTGGCGCTCACCGTGGTACTGGACGAAGGACGCGGTGGCCAGCGCCTCCGCGCGGCGGGCCGCGGCGACCGCGGCGCGCGCGTCCGCGCCGCTCGCGAACGCCTCGACGATCCGCTCGGCGACCCGCCCGCTCGCCGCCAGGTAGGCGCCCGCGTTACGGCGCAGCTCGCCGCCGCTGCCGCGCGGCCAGAGCAGCAGGCCGGCGAGGACGCCCACCACGGCGCCGATCGCCACGTCCACCACCCGGGCGCCGGCCAGTTGCCAGGAGGACGGGTTGAGCTGGGCGAACACGACGATGAGCAGCAGCGTGAGCAGCGCCTGGGCCCACCCCAGGCCGAGCAGCGGGCCGACGCCGAAGGCCAGCACGAGCGCCAGGGGCAGCAGGGCGGCGTACGCCTGCCGCTCCGGCGAGACGAGCAGGAGCAGGCCGCCGGCGGCGCCCCCGGCGAGGGTGCCGACCAGCGCCGGGCGCAGCGTGGTCCGGGTGTCCGAAGCGGAGGCCCGCATGAGGCTGAGCGTCGCCAGGAGCACCCAGAACCCGTGTTGCAGGTTGACCACCCCGGCGATCACCCGCGCGGCGGCCAGGGCCACGGCGAGCCGGACCGCTCCCTCCAGGTACACCGACCGCGGGGTGAGGTGCGCCCGGAACCGCCGCCGGTACAGCGACCAGGTGCTGCGGTCGGCGTACCAGAACCGGTCGGCGCCGGCCTCGGGTGGCCGCGCGGCGTGGCGACCGCGCGGACCGGTGGCGATCCCGACCGCCGTCGCGTACGTCCCCACCTGGTCGGCGAGCGTCCGCACCGCCGCGTCCACGCGCAGCCGGGCCGGGCCGGCGGCCCGCCACGACGGCGGCAGCGGGGTGGCCGGCTCCGGCCCGTCCGCGGCCGGCGTGCCCGGTCGGCGGAGCGCGATGTCGGCGGAGCGGCGGAGGGAGGCCGCGCACCGCCGGAGCGCGCCGGCCAGGTCGGCGTCTCCGCTGCCCGGGACGTCCGGCCGGGACGCGAGGGACTCGGCGACCGCGAGCGCCTCCTGGGCGGCCGCCGCCGCGTCCCGCCAGGCCCGGTCGCGGCGACCGGCCGAGGTGGGGCGTGCCGTCACCGGTAGTCGCGGCATCCGCACCCTGTCGAGCAGCTGGGCCGCCCGGGCGTGCCGGCGCGCCGCCTCCTCGGCCGCGCCCGGCCGCGCGACCAGCACCTCCGCGAGCGTGTCGAGGAGGTCCGCGAGGCCGCCCGCGGCCGTGGCGAGGCGCTGCGGGAAGGAGACCGGCGCCGGGTCGGGCCAGAGCGTCACCTCGGCGAGCGCCACCAGGACGACGCCCAGGGTGACGCCGGCCAGCCGGGCCGGGAGGGTGTCCGGCTGGTACGGCGGGAAGCAGGCCAGGATGTAGAAGAGCTGGAGGGCGTTGGCCAGCCCGACGAGGCGTGGACCGCCGACGCCCGCGAACGCCACGGCGAACCCGATGACGAGCATCCCGGCCGACGCGGCCGCGGTGCTGACCGCCAGGACCGTGCCGACCGCCACGAGCGCCCAGGCCACCGGTACGGCCGCCAGCAGGGTGCGCGCCCGCACGGCGGCCGACCCCGGCAGCTGGGCGAAACTGCCGGTGGCGACCGTGCCGAACAGCGCGTACGTGGCGAGGGTGACGTTGCCCAGGCCGTAGCGGCAGCCGTAGAAGGTGAGGGAGGCGACGACGGTCAGCCGGGCCGCCCGGCGGACGAGGCGGTAGCCCGGGTCGCGCCGGCGCAGCCGGTCCCGCAGCTCCCCGCCGGGTCGTCGACGCATGCCCACACCGCTCCCCACCAGGTCTTCCCGGGGGGCGGGTCGTCTGCTTCCGGGACTCTATCGGGTCGGGGGCGGTGGCGTTTCCCGGTTGGACCGACGAGGGCGTGTCCGCGATCGGGACGCCGCCCCGTTCCCGTGCGCCTAGGCTGCCCGGTAGGCGAGGCGGGGGAGCGGCGGATGACGCGGGTGGCGGTGCTCGGGCTCGGTGGCATGGGTGCGCCGATGGCGGCGAATCTCGTCCGGGCCGGCTTGACGACGGTGGTGTGGAACCGGCATCCGGAGCCGGCCCGCGCGCTGGGCGACCGGGGCGCCGAGGTCGCCGCGGACCCGGCCGAGGCGGTCCGCCGGGCCGACGTGGCGGTGACCATGGTGACCGACGCCGACGCGGTACGCGCGATCGCCGTCGACCAGGGCATGCTGGCCGCGCTGCCCGAGGGGGCGGTCTGGGCGCAGATGAGCACCATCGGGGTGACCGCGACCGCGCGCCTGGCCGAGCTGGTCGGCGCCGAGCGCCCCGACGTGACCCTGGTGGACGCGCCGGTGGCGGGCAGCCGCGGCCCGGCCGAACAGGGCCGGCTCGTCGTCCTCGCCTCCGGCCCGGAGCAGGTGCGGGACCGCGTGGCGCCCGTCTTCGACGCGGTCGGGCAGCGGACCGTCTGGGTGGGGCCGGTCGGCGCCGGGTCGCGGCTGAAGCTGGTCAACAACCTGCTGCTGGCCTTCGTGAACGAGGGGCTCGCCGCGGCGGTCGCCCTCGGCGGCGCGCTGGGCCTGGACCCGGGCACCGTGCAGGGGGCCCTGCGGGGCAGCCCGCTGGTGTCGCCCTGGGCGGCCGAGAAGCTGGACCGGATCGCCGGCGACGACTACACGACGCAGTACTCCCTGGCCCTGGCTCTCAAGGACGTGGACCTGGCGTTGCGCGAGGTGCCGTCCGGGCGGTTCCCGGCCGCCGAGGCCCTGGCCGGCGAGTGGCGACACGCGGTCGAGCAGGGCCTCGGCGGCGACGACCTCACGGTGGTGACGCGAGCCCTCGCCCGAGAGGCGACGGGATAGCCTCCGCGCCGGACCGCGCCTTAACCGGAACCAGAGGTTGCCTTAACCACCCCGCGACCCGTCACGTCTTACGGTCGGACGGTCACATCCAGTAGGGGTGAGGGGGAGTATCGGTGATCAGACGTCATGTCGCACGACTCGCCGGCGCGTGCGCAGGTGTGGTCGCACTGCTGGTGGCGGGGCAGGGAGCGGTCCTCGCCGCGCCGCGGAGTGGAGATCTCACCCCGACGGTGGTGAACGACGACTTCGCCGCCGCGCTACCGGTCGACGCGTTGCCGTATTCGAACGTCCAGGACCTCAGCACGGCGACCGCCCAGGACGGCGAGCCCACGTCCTGCTTCGGCGCCACCCGCACGGTGTGGTACGCGTACACACCCACCACCACCGGCATGGTCACGGCCGGCCGCTGTACGGCTACGCGCCGGTGACCTTCGAGGCCCGGGCCGGCACCACCTACCTGTTCCGCACCGGGGCGGACTTCGCCGAGCAGGTCACCTTCCGGCTGGACGTCGCGCCGGACCCGGAGGTGGACTTCTCCCCACCGGGCTACGAGCCCAGCATGTTCGACACGGTCTCCTTCTGGCCCTCGGTCCACGACCCGGCCGGTCTCGGGATCGCCTCCTACCGCTGGGAGTTCGGTGACGGGACCACGACGGACGCCCAGTTCCCGCGCCACCGGTTCACCGCCGACGGCGACTACGGCGTCCGGTTGACGGCGCGGACGGTCGACGGGCGCAGCGCGTCGGCCGCGTACCCGGTGGTGGTCCGTACCCACGACGTCGCGATCGACCGGCTCGCCGTGCCGTCGACACGCGCGGGTCGGACAGACCGTCGGCGTCACCGTCGCGGTGCGCAACGCCCGGTACGCCGAGGACGTCGAGGTCCGCCTCTACCGCAGCGGCCCGTACGGATACGAGGAGATCGGCGCCCAGACGCAGCCGGTTCCGGTGGGACGGGGCAAGGGCACCACCTTCTCCTTCCGGTACGTGGTCACGGCGGAGGACGGGACCGCCGGGAAGCTCACCTTCCGGGCGGTGGCCGCGGTGCTGCGGAACCGGGACGCCCTCCCGGCCGACAACGAGCTGCTCTCGCCCCCGGTCCGGGTCAGCTGAGCCGGCGACGCCGGCACGGGGGTGGGCGACGCCGGACGCGGCAGGTGGCGGTGCCGGAGACCTCGGACACCGCCACCGCCGCCGTCCGGGGCGGTCAGAGCGCGGGCTGCGTGGCCGGGGCCGGCCACGGGGGCCGGGCCGGTCGCCCCGCCGTGGCGGCGACCCAGCCCGTGGTGATCAGCAGGAGCGCCGCCGCGTAGGTGGTCATGACCAGCAGGTCCCGTCCGGCGAAGTCGCTGCCCGCCGCGCCCACCCCGATGAGCAGGTCGCTGACGAGGAAGAACGCCCCGCCGGCCGCCGCACGCCGGGACACCCCGGTCGCGGCGGCGGCCATCAGGGACAGCGCCAGGCTGTAGCCGAGCATCGGCAGCCGCAGCGGACCCAGCGCGCCCCAGAGCAGGGCGTTCCCGCCGGCCCAGGCGAGCAGGTAGCCGGCCACCGCCGCCACCGGCGGCCGGCGGCGGCGCAGGAAGGCGGTGAGGAACGCGACCTGGGTGACCAGGAAGCACCCCATGCCGGCCAGGAACGCGGCCCGTCCCGGCACGAGCAGGGCCACGTCTCCGGCGGTGGCGGCCACCAGGCCCAGCGCCACCGGGTCGAGCCGGCGTCGCCGGTCCCACAGGTACGCCAGCAGCAGCGGCGCCAGCAGCGGCTTGGCCAGCCACTGCGCCGGCGTCGAGTCGAGCGCGACCCCGACCAGCTCGACCAGGGCGACGACCCCGAACAGGGCCAGCCAGGGGCGCCTCACCGGGCCGGCTGCCAGCCGGGCCGGCCGAAGACGTAGCCGAGCCGGGCCCGCCAGGAGGTGGCGTGCCGGACGTCCGACCAGATCGCGGCGAACTCGTGGGTGGCCACCCGCAGCGGGTTGTAGGTCTGGATGTTCTTGGTCAGCCCGTACCGGGCCGGGGCCCGCTCGGGCTCGAAGGAGCCGAACAGCCGGTCCCAGACGATGAGGATGCCGCCGTAGTTGCGGTCCAGGTACTCGGCGTTGGAGCCGTGGTGCACCCGGTGGTGCGAGGGCGTGTTGAAGATGAACTCGATCGGCCGCGGCAGCACGCTCACCCGCTCTGTGTGCAGGAAGAACTGGTAGAGCAGGCTGATCGACTGCTGCAGGAAGATCATCCACGGCGGGATGCCGAGCAGCGCCAGGGGCAGCCAGAACGGCAGTGAGGTCATTGGCGTCCAGCTCTGCCGCAGCGCCGTGGAGAGGTTGTAGTAGACGCTGGAGTGGTGCACCACGTGGCTGGCCCACAGCACGCGGACCTCGTGGTGCAGCCGGTGGAACCAGTAGTAGGCGACGTCGTCGGCGAAGAAGACGATCACCCAGGTCCACCAGTCGCCGGGGGAGAGGTGCACGGGCGCGACCACCCACAGCGCGGCGTAGATGCCGACGGTGAGCAGCTTCCAGGGGAAGCCGATGATCTGGCTGCCCAGCCCCATGGAGAGGCTGGTGGTGGTGTCGCGCAGCTCGTAGCCGCGTTCGTCGTCGTCGGGGAGGAACCGGTAGGAGACCGCCTCGATGATGACGAGCAGCAGGAACGCCGGGACGGCGTAGAGCACGGCGGGGATCATGCTCGGGCTTCCCTTCGGGTGGCGGGGG
>NZ_WBKT01000152.1 GCF_008868175.1 Micromonospora sp. AMSO31t | reverse complement strand
GCCGTCGCCGCCGGCGTCCGCGACCGCGCCGGCCTGGTCATCGGGGTACGCCCCGACGACGGCACCGCCCCCGCCCCCGTCGAGCTGTCCGCCTCGGTGGTGACCAACATGGGCCAGGCCCGCAACGCCATCCTCGTGTGGAGCGCGGACGGGGTGATCGCCGTCGGCGGCTCCTGGGGGACGCTCAGCGAGGTGGCGCTGGCCCTGCGGCGGGGCGACATCCCGGTGGTGGTGCTCGGCGGCTGGCGCGTCGTCGACGCCCGCGGCGCTCCGGTCCCCGGGCCGGTCCACGCGACCACACCCGAGGACGCGGTGCGCCTGGCCGTCGGGGACCGGCCGGGGTCGGCCGGTCCCGGCCCGGTCGGGCGCTGACCCGCCCCCGAGAAGCATGCGGACCCGCACGAGCAGGAGGAGGTTCACGAGCACCAGCGGGAAGCCCGCGAACTCGTGGTCGAGCAGCCAGAAGACCTGCACCACCAGCAGTTGCAGGACCAGTGCGGCGGCCGCGAGCCGCAGCGCGCCCCGCCGCCGCCCGGCCCGCCAGCAGGCCAGCCCCAGGGCGGTGAGCAGCACCGCCGCGGCGGCCGCCACGGCGTGGACCAGGTGCACGACGGTCGGTTCCCGGGCCAGCAGCACGAGCGGCCGCCCCAGGGCGAAGACCACGAACAGCGCGGTCACCGTGAGGACGGCCGGCGCGGACGGCAGGGCCACACCGGCGGTGAGCCGTTCCAGCGGCAGCCCGGCGAACCTCCGCGCCGGCGCGGCCTCCTCGCCGCCCGGCGATGTGGTCACCCGGTCGTGCAGCCGGTTGACCCGATGCTCCTCGTCGGTGAGCGGGCGGCGGTGCACGCCGAGGCGGACCACCAGCCAGACGAGGACGACGGTGCCGTGGATGATGGCGGCGACCGGCTCGTAGAAGTAGTTGTTGTCCGCCGTGACGAACTTGCCGACCTCGTCGATGAAGAGCCCGAAGCCGACGCCGCCGACCACGGCGGCGAGGCGGGCGACCCGGGGACCGAGGAAGAGCAGGGACAGCAGCTGGCCGGTCAGCATGCCCAGCCCGCCCCACAGGACGTGTGCCACGTGCAGACCGCCTGAGCCGACCTGGGGATAGTTCGCCGCCGCCAGGACGGCGCGGGTCACCCCGATGCAGAGCACCGCGCTGAGAAGGAACAGTTCGACCCGTTCCGTGCCGGCGGCGGAACGGATCAGGACCGGTCGCCGGACCGGCGCGTGCCGAATACCCACCCCGCCATGGTCGGCGACGGTCCGGCCGGGAACATCGGGTGAACTCCCGGGCCGGTCCCCGAGCCGTGACCCCGACGGGTGCCGGCGCTCGGTCAGCCGAGCAGCGCCAGCAGGTCCCCGGGCCGGGCCGCGCTGAGGTCGGCCGCCTCCGTCGGGTCGTACTGGTGGCCCCAGGCCGCGGCGACCGCCACCGCGCCGCTGTCCCGGGCGGCGCGCAGGTCCAACGGCGAGTCACCCACGTACGCGGCGCGGCCCGGTGCGACGCCCAGCCGCCGGCAGGCCAGCTCGACGCCGTCGGGCGCCGGCTTGGGACGGGCCACCTGGTCGCCGCCGAGGACGACCCGGAAGCGGCCGAGCAGGCCGACCCGGTCGAGCAGGATCTGGGCCGCCCGGTGGCTCGCGCCGGTGAACAGGCCCACCGGCACCCGGTCGGCGACCTCGGCGAGCACCTCCGGCACCCCGGGGTAGACGGTGACCCGCTCGGCGAGCGCGGCCAGCTGGGCGTGGTATTCGGCCAGGTCGGCGTCGGTGGCCGGCCGTCCCAGCAGGTGGGTCAGCAGCTCGGCCGGCGAGCCGAGCGAGTAGCCCGCGATGACGTCGGCGTCGGTGTGCTCGGGCCCGCCGCCGGCCCGCACCGCCGCGCGGTAGGCCGCGGGCACCACCTCGTGCGACTCGATGAGCGTGCCGTCCATGTCGAAGACGATCCCGGCCACCGGCCCGCTCATGCGGTCTCCACCCGGTGGGCGGCGGCCAGCCGCTTCGGGGCGCGCGCGTGCCACGCCTCGGTGACCAGCTCGGTCAGCTCGCCGACCCCGATCCGGTCGAGCCGGACCAGCACCGCCGGGTAGCCGTCGAAGTGGGGCGTGGTGAAGTAGACGTCGGGGTCGTCGGCGAGCAGCGCCTCCTTGGCGCCAAGGTCGGGCACCCGGGCGCCCAGGATCGGGCCGTCGGGCGCCGCGTCACCCAGCGCGTCGAGGTCGGCGCGGCGCAGCGGGCGCTCCCAGACGAAGAGCTTGTCGCGCACCCGCCAGGCGGGCAGGTCGTCGTGCGAACCCCGCTCGGTGGTCTCCGGCAGGGCGAGCGCGATCCGCCGGACGTCGTCCCAGGTGGCCATGGGCCGACCCTACGCCGACGCACCGACACCGGCCCCCGTCCAGGGTCAGCCCGCGGATGTCAGCGGCCGGAGCAGGGCCAGGTCGTGGTGGTCCACGTCGCGCAGCGGGTAGCCGGTGCGGAAGCGCAGCTGCTGAGCCGCCGACAGGCAGGGCACCGCCCGCCCGCCGACGGCCCCGCTGGCGAACCCGTCGGCGGCGTAGCGGAACTCGGCCCCGTCCAACCCGGCCTGCACGCCGCTGCCGTCCGGGTGGAACACCACCGGGTGCAGGTCGACCCTGCGCCCGTCCGGAGCGGTCAGCTCGGCCCGGACCGGCAGCCAGTCCACGGTGATCGCGAAGCCGAGCCGCCCGAGCAGCGCCAGCAGGTCCGCCTGCTGTGCCGCGTCCACCGCGAGGTCGAGATCGCCGTGCGGGCGGGTCACACGCCCCACCAGGGCGTCCACCGCCCAGCCGCCCGCCACCCAGGCCCTCAGCCCGGCCGCGCGGAACTCTGCCAGCAACGCGGTCACCTGTTCCCCCTGCATGACGGGAGATTCTGACAGACCGGCGGCACGGTCCGGCCGCTCTTCCCGGCCGGCACCCGCCTCGACCTCGACCTGATCACCGAGCGGCGGTTCGGCAACGGCGTTGTGGAGCTTCGCTACCGCTGACCGCTAGGCCGGGGTGGAGGCCACCGGCTCCGCCGCCGGCCGGTCGGCCGGCGGGCGGGCCACCAGCAGCGGCGCCACCGTGAGCACCAGACAGGCCACCGCCATCACGAGCAGCGCCGGGGTCAGCCCGAGCACCGCCACCGACCAGCCGCCGAGCAGCGCCCCGACGGGCAGGCCGAGGAAGGCCACCGAGCCGGAGATGCCGAGCACGCGGGTCTGCAACGACTCCGGCACCCGCTCGTAGAGCGCCGCGCCGAGCAGCGGGTTCACGGCCGCGATGGCGATGCCGGACACGAAGGTCACGACGAGCACGACCACCAGGTCGTCGCTGAGCGCCAGGGCGAGCAGCCGGGGCGCGCCGCTGAGCGCCAGCCCCAGCGCGAAGGTGGCCCGCCGGGGCAGCCGGGTGCCGGCGACGGTGAAGAGCAGGTTGCCCAGCAGCGCGCCGGCCGAGAACACCCCCAGCAGCAGGCCGAACCCGGCCGGGTCGCCGAGCACCCGGTCCACCCACAGCGGGATCCACACGGCGACGCTGGCGTTGGCGAACATGTTCGACGCGGAGACCACGATCAGCATGGTCAGCAGCGTGCGGTCGGTGCGCAGGTAGGCGAAGCCGCCCCGCAGCGCCCGCAGGTAGCTCTCCCGGGGCGCCGGTTGGGCCGGCGCGGGCGGCCGGACCAGCAGGCCGATGATCAGCGCGCACGCCGCGAACGTGGCCGCGTCGATCCAGATCGCCCGGGTGATCCCCACCCAGTCGATGAGCAGCCCGCCGAGCACCGCCCCGAAGAGCGTCATGCCGCGGGCCAGCCCGTCGTAGGCGGAGGTGAGCCGGATGAGCGGCACCCCGGCCCGCTCGGCGGCCGGCTTGAACAGCACGTGCTTGACCCGGTCGCCGATGCCGCGCAGCCCGCCGGCCACCGCGACGAGCACCAGCAGCGTGCCGAACCCCAGCCAGGGCGCCAGCGCCACGACCGCCATGGCGGCCGCGCTGGCCGCGTCGACGGCGACCGAGGTACGGCGTACGCCGAAGCGGTCCGCCCACGGCGTGGCCAGGGCGCTGGACAGCATGTACGGCAGGGTCTCCGCCGCCGCGACCAGGCCCATCCGGGTCGGGCTGCCGGTGGTCTCCAGCACCAGCCAGGGGATCGCCACCACCGAGATCCGGGTGCCCAGGTTGGACAGCAGGTCGGCGCCGACGAGCGTGTAGAGCTCCCGGCGCGGGGTCACGCCGGGCTGCCGACGGCCGAGCCCAGCGACTCGGCGTCGGCCGGGTGAACGGCGGCGTACCGGGCGCGCAGGGCACGCTTGTCGACCTTCGCGGAACGGTTCAGCGGCAGCGCGTCGAGGAACTCCACGGCGCCGGGCGCCCACGTCTCGCTCAGCTCACGCGTGACCAGCGCGATCAGCTCCGCCCCGGTCACCGTGGCCCCCGGCGCCGGCACCACGTACGCGTGCGGCAGCTCCCCGGCGACCGGGTCGGGCACGCCGATCACCGCGGCGGCGCGCACCTCGGGGTGGGCGGCGAGCACGTCCTCGATCGGGCGGGAGTAGATCGGCCAGCTGCGCTGCCGGGTGAGGATCCGGTCCTGGAGGCGGTCGACGAGGTAGAGGTAGCCGTCGGCGTCCAGGTGGCCGATGTCGCGGGTGCGGACCCAGCCGTCGACGAGCGTCTCGGCGGTCAGCTCCGGCTGCCCGTGGTAGCCGGCGAAGCTCAGGGTGGTGCGCACCCACACCTCGCCGTCCGCGCCGGCCGGCAGCACCCGGCCGTCGGCGTCGCGGATCTCCACGGCCACGTCCCCGTACGGGCGGCCGCACGAGCGCAGCCGCTCCGGGTGCTCCGGGTCCTCGGTGAGACCGGGCAGGGCGCAGATCACCACGGCCTCGCTGAGCCCGTACACGATGCGCAGGCACGGGCCGAAGCGGGCGATCGCCTGGCGCAGCCGGGCGGGCGCGGCGGGCCCGGCGCCCACGTTGAACATGAACATGGCGGAGAAGTCGGCGCCGTCGAGGGCCGGGTGGTCGAGTACCTCGTAGAGCATCGGCGGGGTCACGAACGTGGAGGTCAGCTTCTCGGCGTCCACGGTCCGGATGAACGCGGCCGGGTCCCACTGCTCGCGCAGGAACAGCACCCCGCCGGTGAACAGGTTGAACAGGGTGGTGATCTGGCCGCTGGCCAGCCACATGGGCGAGTGCGACAGGTGCCGCAGCAGCGGGAAGCCGGCGGCCCGGAAGTCGGCCGCCAGGGCGAGGATCTGCCGGTAGAAGCTCTCCCGGTGGTGCACCAGCTTCGGGGTGCCGGTGGTGCCGCTGGTCTGCAGGAACGACTCCGGCGCGGGCGGCGCGGCGGGCAGGTCGGCCGGCTCGCCGCCGGTGGCGGTGAGGTCCGGTCCGGCGCCGCCGGGCCCGAGGCAGAGCACCGGTACGCCGGCCAGCCCGCCCGCGATCCGCCCGCCGAGCGGGTCGCGCGGGTCGTGCACGAACGCGTCGGGGCGGGCCAGGGCGACGAACTCGTCGACCTCCCGTGGGGAGGTGACCGGGGCGACCCACATGCTCCGGCAGCCGAGCAGGTGCAGCGCGAGCTGGAGCAGCGGCCCGTCCACGGTGTTGCCGAGCATCACGAGCACCGCGTCCCCGGGGCGCACGCCGTGGCGCAGCAGCGCGCCGGCCAGGCCGCGCACCTCGGCGGCGACCTCGGGGTAGGTGAGCCGGCGGCCCCCGCCGACGAGCGCCTCCCGGTCGCCGAACCCGGCGAGCAGGTCCAGCGCCTCGTGCACGTAGTTCGGCCGGTCGGTCATCGGGCAGCCCCCATCGTGGTCCGGGAACGGCGTCCGGGCAGGTCGGAGCCGGGACGCGACGGCCGGTGCCAGGGTTGGCGACCGCACCGCCGCCACTGCCGAGCCTAGGCATCCGGCGTCCCCAGAGGACAGCGCCCGAACGGCGTTCGGTGGCACCCCGAAGACATTTGATCATGTCGATCAGGTTGATTGACGCTCGTCACCGTCGACGGTTAGTTTCCGGTCCATCGCCCGGCGGCGGCGCCGATCGCGCCGCAGCCCGGGGCTGCCAACGATGGAGGATCAATGCCGACCCCGAAGAGATGGCACGTCATAGCTTCCGCCGCAACGATGCTGATCGCCGGCACCCCCGCGGTCACCGCGAGCGCCGGCCCCGCCGACACCGACAGCGCCCGGCACGGGCGCGCGGAGTGGGCCGGGACCTGGGCCGCCGCGGTGACCCGCGGGAACACCGTCGGCCTGACCAACACCGGCCTGAACAACCAGAGCATCCGGATGCCGGTGCAGACCACGGTCGGCGGCGACCGCCTCCGGGTCCGGCTGACCAACCTCTACGGCGAGCAGGCCGTCAAGGTCGGCCACGCCACCGTCGCCCGGCCCAACACCGCCACGCCCGACGACCTGTCCGACATCGACCCGGCCAGCGTCCGCGAGCTGACCTTCCAGGGCGCCTCCTCGGCCACCATGAACAAGGGCGCGGAGCTGCTCAGCGACCCGCTGCCGTACCGGGTGGCGGAGCAGGAGGACCTGGTGGTCACCCTGTACTTCCCGGTGCTCACCGGGCCGGTCACCTTCCACGGGCAGTCCCGGGTCACCAACTTCATCGGCGCCACCGACCTCACCACCGCGGCCGGCGGCGCCGGCTTCACCACCCGGCCCAACTGCTGCTGGATGTTCCTCTCCGGCATCGACGTGGAACGCCGGCTCAGCCCCGGCTCGGTGGTCGTCCTCGGCGACTCGATCGGCGACGGCAACGGCAGCACGGTCAACGCCGACCGGCGCTGGCCGGACCTGCTGGCGAAGCGGCTCATCGACGCCCGTCCCGAGGTGCGCACCCCGGGCGTGCTCAACCTGAGCCTCTCCGGCAACCGGCTCAACCACGAGGGCACCGAGCCGGGCGCGGGCGACTTCCCCGGCTACTACGAGCTGGGCCCGAACGCCCTGGCCCGGCTCAACGAGGACGTCTTCCCGCAGACCGGGGTGCGGACCGTCGTCACCCACCTGGGCATCAACGACATCTGGATGAACGGTGACAGCGCCGAGGCCATCATCGCCTCGCTGCGCCAGCTCAACCGGCAGGTGCAGGAGCGCGGCCTGACCAGCCTGGCCGGCACGATCACCCCGTACGAGGGCAACGGCGGCCCGGGCGTGTGGACCGCGGAGAAGGAGGCCACCCGGCAGGCGGTCAACACCTGGCTGCGGGGCACCGGCGAGGCGGAGTTCGACGGCGTCGTCGACTTCGACGCCGTGCTGCGCGACCCGACGCACCGGAGCCGGCTGCTGCCGGCGTACGACGCCGGGGACCACATCCACCCGAACGACGCCGGCGCGCAGGCGATGGCCGACGCCGTGCCCTTGCGACTGCTCGGTCTGTGACACCGGTGGGGGCGGCGTCGGCACCACGCCGCCCCCACCGTCTTTCCTGGGGAGGAAACTGTGGACGTCGACGAGATCCTGACCGGCCTGTACAGCGAGCAGGGCCGCCAGAACCCGTACCCGTGGTACGCCGCACTGCACGGGCACGGGCCCATCAACGCGGTCCCGAAGCGGGCCGAGCACAGCACGATCACGGCCGTTGCCGGCGGCTACGACCTGGTCGACCGGGTGCTGCGCGACCCGGGCTGGTACAAGGGCGCCCCGCCCGGCTGGCAGGACCAGGAGATCCTGCGCACCTTCCTCACCTCGATGATGTTCGTCAACCCGCCGGACCACACCCGGATGCGGGCCGTCTTCGCGAAGACCTTCACCCCGCGCCGGCTGGGCGCGCTGGAACCGGTGATCGTCCGGATCGTCGAGGACCGCCTGGACCGGATGGCCGAGGCCGGCGCGGACGGCACCGAGGTGGACTTCGTGGCCGACTTCGCGTACCCGGTCCCGGCGCTCGTGATGGCCGAGTTCATCGGCCTGCCGGAGGCCGACCTGGCGTGGTACCGGCAGCGGGTCGACTGGATCGACGAGTACATGGACGTGGCCGGCAAGACGCCGGAGCGGCTGGCCCGCGCCAACCAGGCCGCCGACGAGCTGCGCGGCTACTACCGGGAGCTGATCGCGCACCGGCGGAAGCAGCCGGGTGAGGATTTGATCAGCGGGCTGGTCGAGGTGCTCGACGCGGGCGGCGTCGACCTCACCGAGGAGGAGCTGATCAGCAACCTCATCGTGCTGTTCAACGCCAGCTTCGTCACCACCGTCTACATGTTCAGCAACGGCCTGCCGCTGCTGCTGGCCCACCCGGACGTGGTCGCCGCGCTGCCCGGCGACGACGCGCTGGCCCGGGGCTGCGTGGACGAGGTCCTCCGGATGGAGAGCCCCGTGCACTTCCTGGCCCGCGCCGCGCCCCACGACACCGAGGTGGGTGGCGTGCCGGTCGGGCGGGACGAGAACGTGCTGCTGCTGATCGCCGCGGCCAACCGCGACCCGGCCCGCTTCCCGGACCCGGACCGCTTCGACCCGCACCGCGCGGGCCCGCCGTCGCTGGCCTTCGGCGTCGGGCTGCACTTCTGCCTCGGCTCGGCGGTGTCCAGACTGGAGGGCCGGCTCGCCCTGCCCCGGCTCTTCGCCCGCTTCCCCGGGCTGGCCGTCACCCAGCCCTACACCTACAGCGGCAGCCTGTTCCTGCGCGGCATCGACAAGCTCTTCGTCACCACGGGGGAGGCCCGATGACCCTCGACCCGCAGGTGGTCGCGTGGCGGGCCGCGCGCGCGGCCGCCGGCACCGCGCCCCTCTACACCCAGACCCTGGCGCAGGCCCGCGCCGCCGACCTCGCCGCGATCCGCGCCGGCGCCGGCGCGGTCGAGCCGGTGCACGAGGTACGCGACACGCAGGTACCCGGCCCGGACGGGCCGCTGCCGGTGCGCGTCCACCGGCCGGCCGGCGACGGCCCGCTGCCCACGCTCGTCTACTTCTTCGGCGGCGGCTGGACGCTGGGCAGCGTGGACACGGCCGACGGGATCTGCCGCCGGCTGGTCAACCTCGCCGGCTGCCAGACGGTGACCGTCGGCTACCGGCTGGCCCCCGAGCACCGCTTCCCGGCCGCCGTGGACGACTGCCACGCCGTGGTGCGCCGGCTGGCCGCCCACGCCGAGGAGTTCCGCGTCGACCCCGACCGGCTGGCCGTCGGCGGGGACAGCGCCGGCGGCAACCTGGCCGCCGCGGTCACCCTGCTGGCCCGCGCCGACGGCGGCCCGCGGCTCGCCGCCCAGGTGCTGGTCTACCCGAACACCGACCAGCGGCCCGGCCGGGCGCCCGCCGGCGAGCAGGACCCGCTGCTGTTCAACCGGCACTCCGTCGAGTGGTACCGCGGGCACTACCTGGCCGACCCCGGCGATGCCGCCCACCCGCTCGCCTCGCCGCTGCTCGCCGAGGACCTCGCCGGCCTGCCACCGGCGTTGGTCATCACGGCCGAGCACGACCCGCTGCGCGACGAGGGGGAGCGGTACGCCGAGCGGCTCGCCGAGGCCGGCGTGCCCACCGAGGCCACCCGGTACGCCGGCATGGTCCACGGCTTCTTCGCCATGCCCGGGGTGTTCGACGCCGGACGGCAGGCCCAGGAACAGGCGGCGGCCTTCCTGCGGGCACGGTTCGGCCTCACCCCGGCCGGATCGGCCGCCGGCACGGCGGCGGTCGGACCGGACCATGGCTGACCTCCGGACGAGCAACCCGGCGCCGGCGACGCCTCACCCGCTCGACCCGGCGGCGGGGCGAGGACCGGCTGAGTCCGGCGGACCCGCGTTCGTGCCGCCGGCCAGCCTGGCGGACTTCGCCGAGCTGGCCCGGGCCGCGCTCCCCGCCGACGTGTGGGACTTCGTGGCCGGCGGCAGCGGCACCGAGACCACCCTCGCCGCGAACCGGGTCGCCCTGGATCGCGTGGCCGTGCTGCCCCGGATGCTGGCCGGGGTGGACATCCCGGCCACCGAGGCGCCGCTGCCCGGCGGCCGGTTCGCGCTGCCGGTGGCGGTCGCGCCGATGGCGTACCAGAAACTGCTGCACCCCGACGGCGAGGTGGGCCTCGCGGCGGCGGCCCGCGCGGCCGGCGTGCCCTACGTCGCGAGCACCCTGGCCAGCACGCCGATCGAGGAGGTCGCCGAGGTCGGTGGCACCGTCTGGTTCCAGCTCTACTGGCTGCGCGACCGCGCCATGGTCGCCGACCTGCTGGACCGGGCGCTGACCGCCGGATGCGCGGGGCTGATGGTCACCGTCGACGTGCCCGTGCTCGGCCGGCGGCTGCGCGACGTGCGCAACGGCTTCGCCCTGCCGCCGCACGTCACGGCGGCGAACCTGCCCGGCGGCCGGGACGACCTGGCCCACCAGGGCACGCCCGGGGTGTCCGCCGTGGCCGTGCACACCGGCGCGGTCTTCGTACCCGCACTGAGCTGGGCCGACCTGGCGTGGCTGCGGGAGCGTACCCCGGTGCCGTTGCTCGTGAAGGGCATCCTGGACCCGCGCGACGCGGCCCGCGCCGCGGAGCTCGGCGTGGACGCGGTGGTGGTCTCCAACCACGGCGGCCGGCAGCTCGACGGCGCCCCGGGCAGCGCGGCCGTGCTGCCCGAGGTGGTCGCCGCGGTGGGGGACCGGTGCGCCGTGCTGCTGGACAGCGGCGTGCGCGGCGGCACGGACGTGCTGCGCGCCCTCGCCCTCGGCGCGGCCGGCGTGCTGGTCGGCCGGCCGATGCTCTGGGCCCTCGCGGCCGGCGGGCGGGCCGGCGCGGAGGCGGCCCTGGCGCTGCTCGCCGCCGAGCTGCGCGACGCGTTCATCCTGAGCGGCTGCGCCGACCCGGCCGCCGCCCGCGAGCTGCGCACCCTGATCGGAGGCTGACGTGGAGCCGGTGGACCTGGCCGTCTCGGCCCTGCACCCGAGCGTGGACGACCCCGCGTTGAACTCGATGAACTTCCTCAACGAGGTCGCGCAGCACTACCCGGACGCGGTGTCGCTCGCCGCCGGCCGACCCTACGAGGAGTTCTTCGACTCCGCGGTGCTGCACGAGCACCTGGACGCCTTCCGCCGGCACCTCGCCGACGACCTGGGCCTGAGCCGCGCGCAGGTCGACCGGGCGCTGCTCCAGTACGGCCGGACCAAGGGCATCGTGCACCACCTCATCGCCCGCAACCTGGCCGTCGACGAGCGGCTCACCGTCGACCCGGAGGCGATCGTGGTGACCGTCGGCTGCCAGGAGGCGATGTTCCTGGTGCTGCGCGCGCTGCGGGCCGGGCCGCGGGACGTGCTGCTCGCGGTCGCGCCCACGTACGTCGGGCTGACCGGCGCGGCCCGCCTCGTCGACCTGCCGGTGCGCCCGGTCGGCGGCGGCCCCGACGGCATCGACCTGGCGGACCTGCGCGCCCAGGTGCACCGCGCCCGCGCCGAGGGGCTGCGCCCGCGCGCCTGCTACGTGATGCCCGACTTCGCCAACCCGTCCGGCGTGCGCATGGACCTGGCCCAGCGGCGGCGGCTGCTCGACCTGGCCGCCGAGGAGGACCTGCTGCTCATCGAGGACAACCCGTACGGCCTGTTCCCGGCCGCCGGCGCGGAACGGCTGCCCACCCTCAAGGCGCTGGACACCCGCCGCCGGGTGGTCTACCTCGGCTCGTTCGCCAAGACCGTGCTGCCCGGCGCCCGGGTCGGCTACGTCGTCGCCGACCAGCGGGTGGCCGGCTCCGACGGCACGGTCGGCCCGCTCGCCGACCAGCTCGCCAAGATCAAGAGCATGGTCACCGTGAACACCTCGCCGGTCAGCCAGGCGGTGATCGGCGGCGCGCTGCTGGCCCACGACTGCTCGCTGGTGGCGGCCACCGCCCGGGAACGGGCCGCGTACGCCCGCAACCTCCGGCACCTGGCCGACGGGCTGGCCCGGCGCTTCCCGGCCGGCGGGCCGGTGCGCTGGAACGTCCCGGCCGGCGGGTTCTTCGTGGTGGTCACCGTGCCGTTCGGCGTGGACGACGCGCTGCTGCACCGCTCGGCCCGCGAGTACGGCGTGCTCTGGACGCCCATGGCGCACTTCTACGACGCGGGCGCCCCGGTCAACGCGCTGCGGCTGTCCGTCAGCGCGGTCACTCCCGAGGAGATCGACGTGGGCCTGGACCGGCTGGCCGCGCTGATCACCGACGAGCTGGCCGCGGTGGGCGCCCCGGCCTGACACCGCACTGTCGTCGTTCCGCCACCACCCGTGTTCCCGGCCGGAACGGCCACCGTTGATAATGGACGAATGGTTGCCTGGGAGTACGCGTTGCTGGTCCGCCGCTATCACGGGCAGGGCCGCAATTTCCACGTCACGTTCGTCTGGTACGGCCCGGACGGGTCCCGCAACGACGTGACAGCGTACGGCGACACCGCGATCGCGCACCTCAACCGGGTCGGCCGGGAAGGCTGGGAGCTGGTCTCCGCCGCCGAGGACGTGAACAACGTGCAGGGCAGCACCGAGGTGCACCGCTACCACCTCAAGCGCCCGCTGCGCTGACCGGCTAGCGTGATCCTCCCAGTTCGGGGAGGAGCAGCGGGTGGGCCGGTACGTCGCCGGGGTGGACTTCGGCACGCTCTCCGGGCGCGCCGTGGTGGTCGACGTGGCCGACGGCGCCGAGCGGGGCAGCGCCGTGCACGCGTACCGGCACGGGGTGATCACCGAGCGGCTGCCCGGCGGGCCGGCGCTGCCGCCCGGCTGGGCGCTGCAGGACCCGGCCGACCACGTCGAGGTGCTGCGCACCGCCGTGCCCGCCGCCGTCCGCGCCGCCGGGATCGACCCGGCCGAGGTGATCGGCGTCGGCCTCGACGCCACCTCCTGCACGGTGCTGCCCACCCGCGCCGACGGCACCCCGCTGGCCGAGCTGCCCGAGTTCCGGGACCGGCCGCACGCCTGGCCGAAGCTCTGGAAGCACCACTCGGCGCAGCGGCAGGCCGAGCGGATCAACGCCCTGGCCGCCGCCCGCGGCGAGCCCTGGCTGGCCCGCTACGGCGGCCGGGTCTCCGCCGAGTGGCAGCTCGCCAAGGCACTGGAGCTGCTGGAGGAGGACGCGGACGTCTTCCGCCACGCCGAGCGCTGGGTCGAGACCGCCGACTGGCTGGTCCGGCGGCTCTGCGGCCGCCCGACCCGCAACGCCTCGGCCGCCGGCTTCAAGGGGCTGCGCCAGGACGGCCGGTACCCGGCCCCCGACTTCCTCGCCGCGCTGCACCCGGACCTGCCCGACCTGCTCGCGAAGACCGCCGACGGGCCGCTGCTGCCCCCGGCCACCCGCGCCGGCGCGCTCACCGCCGAGGCGGCCGGCTGGACCGGCCTGCCCGCCGGCGTCGCGGTGGCCGCCGGGGCCATCGACGCCCACGTCACCGCGGCGGCCGCCCGGTCCGTCGCGCCCGGGCGGATGCTCGCCGTCCTCGGCACCTCCACCTGCCTGATCATGAACGCGGAGACCTGCCACGAGGTGCCCGGCGTCTGCGGCGTCGTGGAGGGCGGCATCACCGCCGGCCGGTGGGGCTACGAGGCCGGCCAGAGCGGGGTCGGCGACATCTTCGCCTGGTACGTCGAGCGTGCCCTGCCCGGCGGCTACGCCGAGGAGGCCGCCCGGCGCGGCGTGTCCGTGCACGAGCTGCTGGACGCGCTCGCCGCCGACCAGCCCGTCGGCGGCCACGGGCTGCTCGCCCTCGACTGGCACAGCGGCAACCGGTCGGTGCTCATGGACCACGAGCTGAGCGGGGTGCTGGTCGGGCTCACCCTGGCCACCCGGCCGGAGGACATCTGGCGGGCCCTGCTGGAGGCCACCGCGTTCGGCGCCCGCACCGTGGTCGAGGCGTTCGAAGCCGCCGGCGTACCCGTCGACGAGCTGACCGCCGCCGGCGGGCTCACCGCCAACCGGCTGCTCCTGCGCATCTACGCCGACGTGCTGCGCCGCCCCCTGCACATCGTGGACGCCGCGCACCCGGCAGCGCTGGGCGCGGCGATCCACGCGGCGGTGGCCGCCGGGGCGTACCCGGACGTGGAGAGCGCGTCGGCGGCCATGGGCGCGGCGCGCCGCGAGACCTGGCACCCGGACGCGGCCCGCGCCGACGCCTACGACGAGCTGTACGCCGACTACCGCGCCCTGCACGACCACTTCGGCCGCGGCGGCACCGACGTCCTCCACCGCCTGAAAACCCTGCGCCACCGCACCCACTCAAC
>NZ_WBKT01000151.1 GCF_008868175.1 Micromonospora sp. AMSO31t | reverse complement strand
CCCACCGCGACCCCGACCGGCTCGCCGTCCCCGAGCGAACCCGCCCTGGCGGGCATCTGCCTGGATCCGCTCCGGCTGCCGGTGCTGGACCCGCTGCTGTGCCGCAGGACCTGAACGGGGCGACCCGGCTCGTCAGGGGGTGTGCGGGGTGAGCAGGTAGTCCTCGGCCTCCGGGCTCCACCGCAGCGCCACGGCGCCGCTCGTGGCGGCCGCCTTGCAGAACTGGAGGAAGCTGCGGTAGCCGAGCTTCTTCTCGCTGAAGTCGGGCCGCGCCCGGCGGAGCTGGTCCTTCAGCCCGGACAACGCCACCGCGCCGCCCTCGCCGGCCAGGTCCACCACCACGGACCGCAGCAGCGCGAAGGCCACCTCCCGGTCGCCCCGCTCGGGCAGCGACACCTCCGGGTCGCCCTTGGCGGGTCCCGCGGCAAGCTCGATGACGTTGTGCCCCGCCAGGTGACGCAGCAGCTCCCCGAAGGTGCGGAAGCCGTAGTCGGACTCGCTGAACGTCGGGTCCTTGCGGAGCAGGGTGCGCTTCAGGCCGGAGGCGGTCACCTCGCCGCTGGAGCTGCCCTGCATGCCGGCCACGGTCTGGGCCACCAGGACGGCGAGCGTGTCGACGTCCCGCGCGGGCTCCTCCCCGGCCGGCGCGACCTCGGCCGGCACCTCGGCCCGCGGCTCGGCCGGCGGCGGCGTCTCGGGCTCGACCGTGCGGGCCGCCCGACCCCGGCGGCCGGCCGCGGGCGGCACGTCGACCCCTTCGAGGCGGTCGTAGAAGAGGAACTCGTCGCAGGCGGGCGGGAGCAGCGCCGAGGTGGAGTTCTCCACACCGACGCCGATCACCCGCTTGTTGAGCTCGCGCAGCTTGTGCACCAGCGGCGTGAAGTCGCTGTCCCCCGTGCAGATCACGAACGTGGAGATGTAGCCCCGCTCGAAGGCCAGCTCGACGGCGTCGACGGCCATCTTGATGTCCGCCGCGTTCTTCCGGGAGGCGCCCATCCGCTGCGGTATCTCGATGAGCTCGACGTGCGACCGGGTGAGCATCCGCCGGTCCTCGTCGAAGTACGACCAGTCCGCGTAGGCGCGGCGCACCACCACCCGGCCGCGCTCGGCGAGAGCGTCGGCGATCGGGCGGAAGTCGAACGCCCGGCCGCCATGATGGTCACGCACACCCAGCGCCAGGTTCTCGTAGTCGAGGAACAGCGCAATCCGGTCTTCCTGATCCACGCCGGCCAGCCTAGCGGGGTTCCGGGGCCGACCCGCTCACCGCCGCCGCCCGTCCCGGTAGAGGGTGTCGCGGCGGGCCGCGTACTGGATCGCGTAGCTGCCGATCAGGAGCAGCAGGGCCAGCACGACCTCGACGCCCGCGACGGCGCCGTTGGCGACCGTGAGGCCGAGCAGCAGCAGGATCAGCCCCACCACGGCCAGCAGGCCGGCCAGGAGCAGGCGCTTCCGCCTCGCCGTCGACCGGTCCGGACCGCCAGCAGCCACCGCTCCCACCTCCTCCCGCCAGCCTAGGCGCTACGCCGGCACGTCCTGCCCCACTTCGTCGAAGGCCCTCCGCAGGACGCCGACGCCCACGCCGACGAGCCAGACGGCCGCGAGGAGCCGGAACGCCGGCTCGGGCCGGACGAGCGGCGGCACCAGGATCGAGAGGGCAGAGGCCGCCACCAGCGGTCCCACCACCCTTCCGTAGGCGAACACCCAGCGCGGCCGCCGGTGGGAACGCCGCGCGACCGCCGGGGCCGCGGTGATCAGGAGGCCGGCGCCGAGCAGGTGCGCCGCACCGCCGAGCACCAGCGCGGCCCGGCCGAGACCGGAGACGGTCATGTCGCCGGCCCGCGCCGCGACCAGCAGCAGAACCAGCCCGCACACCACCGAGGCGAGCAGCGAACCCGCCGTGATCGCGGTCCCCCAACCCAGCACTGCACCGGCACGGGTGCCGTCCGCCCGCAGGGCGGCGCGCAGCCGCCACCCGAACCGGTACAGCGCGGCCGCCGCCAGGATCTGCAACGCCGACTGGGCCAGCACCGCCACGGCGCTCGTGGCGTAGAAGTCACGCAGCTGCGCGACCGAGGCGTCGGGCAGGTAGAGGCTCTCTCCCACCTTCAGGGCGCTGCCGGCGACGATGCTGGCGACGAAGGCGACCACGAAGACGATGCCCCACCAGCCCCAGCGCCGGCCCGGGGCAGCCGCCGCCCGCGGCGGTGCCGCGCCGCCCGCCTCGCTGATCCGATTCGGTCCCATTCCGCCCTCCCTTGTGGCCGGACACGGCCGCGAGCCGGTACACGCGTCCATCGGCCAGTCATGGTGTCAGCGCGCGGGTGGCGTGCCATCCGACGTGGAGGGCCTTCGCGGTACGCCAGGGCGGGTACATCCGTACGCTCCCCGACGTAGGCGGCCACCCGCGGCGAGGGTCCTAGCGGCCGTTCGGCGGCTGGCCGGTGCCCTGCGCCCGGGGGTGCCGGTGGTCGGTCAGCCGGAGTCCGACGCCGCGCACCGCGACGACCGTGACGCCCGTGCCCAGCTGGTCGAGCTTGCGGCGCAGCCGCTTGACCAGGGACTGCACGTCGGCCTTGTGGTGCAGCCCCTCGTCGTGCCAGACGGAGCGGTGCAGCTCGGCGTAGCTCCAGACCCGGACCGGCTCGGTGGTCAGGCAGGCCAGCAGGTCGCGTTCGAGGCGGGTGAGGACGATCTCCCGGTCGGCCCACCGGGCGGTGGAGCGGGCGGCGTCGATCACCAGCGTGTCGTCCGGCGCCGCTGGGGTCGGGGTGGCGGCCGGCGGTGGCGGCGCGGCGGGGTCCGCCGGTGACCCGGCAGGCGTGAGCAGCTTGCGCAGTTCGTCGAGGTCGGCGACCAGGAGCAGGGGCGCGACGCCGTCGAGGAGTTCGGTGAGGCGGATCCGTTCGGCCGGTGACGCCGTCACCCCGATCACCAGCGGGAACGGATGGTCCACCGGGTCGAGGCCACCGGTGGCCCCGCTCGTGTCCTTCTCGGTCATCGTCACCCCCGCCCGGAGCAACGAGCGGCAGAAACTGCCGCTCTCGAGAATCGCCATGACAGTCAATGTCAACCGGGCCGACCGACGGGGGCCTGTTGGTGACATGTTGCTCACGTAGAGTGCTTGATCGCGCTTTCCTGTCGATCATAGTGTCCACTCAGGCAGCCGGCGTAGACCCGCACGGCGCCTAGGGGGCTTGGGGGGCTCGTTCAAACCGATGTGATCCGACGGGAGAGGGGTCTCCTGCGCCTTCCGCCATGGCTCGACCATCCGCGGGTCGTTCTGGAGGAGGCAGCACCGATGCTGAGACGTCCACACAGGAGGGGCCTGGCCGGTCGGCTGGTGAGCGCGGGCGCGGCCCTGGTTCTCGCCGCGACCGCCATGGCCGCCACCGGCACAGGCGCACAGGCTGCGCAGACCGGAACGGGAACCGGCGCATCCGCCGGCGACAAGATCCGCCCCGAAGTCACCCGGCAGCTCCAGGGCAAGAGCGAGGGCGACTTCTGGATCCACTTCGGCGCCAAGGCCGACCTGGGCAAGGCCGGTGCCGCCAAGGACTGGGCCAAGCGGGGCACCGCGGTCGCCGACGCGCTGAAGAAGACCGCCGCCGACAGCCAGGCGAAGATCCGCGCCGAGCTCGACCGCTCGGGCACGAAGTACCAGACCTTCTGGGCGACCAACGCCATCAAGGTCACCGCCGGTTCCCTCACCATGGCGCAGAACTTCGCCGCCCACACCGAGGTGGACGGCATCTACGCCCCGGTCGAGTACAAGCTGCCCGAGGTCACCCAGGGCACCGACGAGAAGTCGGTGAACGCCCTGGAGTGGGGCATCGCGAACATCAACGCCGACGACGTCTGGTCCCAGTACGGGGTCAAGGGCGCCGGCATCACCGTGGCGAGCATCGACAGCGGCGTCCAGTTCGACCACCCGGCGCTGGTCAACTCGTACCGCGGCAACAACGGTGACGGCACCTTCGACCACAACTACAACTGGTTCGACGCCGCCGGCACCTGTGCCACCGCGCCGTGCGACGAGGACGGCCATGGCACGCACACGATGGGCACCATGGCCGGCTCCGACGGCGCCAACCAGATCGGCGTCGCCCCCGAGGTCAGGTGGATCGCCGCGAACGGGTGCTGCCCGACCGACGCCGCCCTGATCTCCTCCGGTCAGTGGATGCTGGAGCCCACCGACCTCAACGGGCAGAACCCGGACGCCAGCAAGCGGCCGAACATCATCAACAACTCGTGGGGCACCACGTTGCCCTCCACCGAGCCGTTCATGGAGGACGTGACCGACGCCTGGACCGCCTCGGGCATCTTCGGCACCTGGTCCAACGGCAACAACGGGCCCGCCTGCCAGACCAGCGGCTCGCCGGGCAGCCTGGCCAGCAACTACTCGGCCGGCGCGTACGACATCAACAACAACATCGCCAGCTTCTCCTCCCGCGGCGCCGGCCAGAACGGCGAGATCAAGCCGAACCTGTCGGCCCCCGGGGTGAACGTCCGGTCCAGCGTGCCGGACAACTCCTACGCCAGCTACAGCGGCACGTCGATGGCGGCGCCGCACCTCGCCGGGACGATCGCGCTGCTCTGGTCGGCGGCGCCCACGCTCGTCGGTGACGTCACGGCGACCCGCGCGCTGCTGAACGACACGGCGGTGGACAAGGCCGACACCCAGTGCGGTGGCACCACGGACGACAACAACGTCTACGGTGAGGGCCGGCTGGACGCGCTCGCCCTGCTCAACGCCGCACCGATCGGCGACAACGGCACCCTGGCCGGAAAGGTGACCGACTCGGCCACCGGCGCCCCGATCGCCGGCGCCACCATCGCCCTGACCGGTCCGGCGACCCGCTCGCTGACCACCGCCGCCGACGGGACGTACTCGTCGCTGCTGCCGGCCGGCGACTACCAGGTCACCGTCTCGGCGTTCGGCTACCAGACCAGGACGCTCTCGGCGACGGTGACCAAGAACGTGACCACGACGCTCGACGTCGCGCTGACCGCCGTGCCGAGCGTCACCGTCAGCGGTCAGGTCACCGACGGCTCCGGGCACGGCTGGCCGCTCTACGCGAAGGTGAGCGTCGAGGGTCTGCCCGTCTCCGACTACACCACCCCCGCCAACGGCCGCTACAGCCTGAAGCTGCCGGCTGGGGCGACCTACCGGCTCAAGGTCGAGTCGCAGTACCCGGGCTACCCGACCCTGACCAAGGAGGTCGTGGTCGGCTCGGGCAACACCACCAGCAACATCGCTGTGCCGGTCGATCCGAACGCGTGCACCGCGGCGCCCGGCTACACCAACAGCTCCGACGGCGAGTACGAGACCTTCGACGGCGCCAGCGTGCCCGACGGCTGGTCCGTCGTGGACAACGCCGGCACCGGCCAGGTCTGGAAGTTCACCGACAGCGGTGACCGGGGCAACCTGACCGGCGGCTCGGGCGGGTTCGCCATCATCGACAGCGACGACTACGGCAGCGGTGGCCGGCAGGACACCTCGCTGGTGAGCCCCGTCGTCAACCTGACCGACGTCGCCGCACCGGTGATCCGGTTCAACCAGGACTTCAACTGGCTGAGCTCCGACCGGGCGGACGTCGACCTGAGCCTCGACGGCGGCACCACGTGGAGCAACGTACTCCGGCAGGCCGCCGACGTGCGCGGGCCGAAGGTCACCGAGGTGCCCATCCCGCAGGCGGCGGGCCAGGCGCAGGTCCAGGTCCGGTTCCATTACTACGACGCCTCCTGGGAATGGTGGTGGCAGGTCGACAATGTGCTGATCGGCAGCAAGATCGTCTGCAAGCCGGTCGACGGCGGCCTGGTGCTCGGCCACGTCCGGGACAAGAACGACAACGGCTACGTCAACGGCGCCACCGTCACGAGTGACGACCGCCCGGCGGAGAAGGCCACCACGGTGGCGACCCCGGACGACACCGAACTCCCCGCCGGCTTCTACTGGATGTTCTCGTCGCTGACCGGCCGGCACCCGTTCACCGCCAGGGCCGGCAACTACGTCAGCCAGACCAAGCAGGTCGTCGTCGAGACCGACTGGGCGACGGCGGCGAACTTCCAGCTGGCCGCGGGCCGGCTGGCCGTGCAGCCGACGTCGGTGACCGGCACGGTCCGGATGCCCACCGGCAAGGTCACCAGGACCTTCACGGTGACCAACACGGGCGGGGCCCCGGTCACCGCCGAGTTCAGCGAGCAGGACGGCGGGTTCGTGCTGCAGCGGGCCGACGGCTCCCAGCTGTCCGAGCAGAAGCTGCTCGGCTCGACCGGCGCGCCGGTGCAGCGGCTCACCACCCCGACGTCCCTCGGCGCCCGCCCGTCCGGCAAGTCGGCCACCGCGGCCGCCACGCCGGCCGGTCCCCAGGCGGAGCCCTGGACGACCATCGCCAACTACCCGGCCAACGTGATGGACAACCGGGTGGTGAACCTCGACGGCAAGATCTACTCGATCGCCGGCGGTGACGGCACGACGTCCAGCGCGAAGAACTACGTGTACGACCCGATCGCCCAGACCTGGACGGCGATCGCCGACCTCCCCGCCGCCCGCAACGCCATGACGGTCGGGGTCGTCGACGGCAAGATCATCGCCACCGGCGGCTGGGGCGCCGCCGGACCGGACGGCACCACCTGGTCGTACGACCCGGCGGCCAACACCTGGACGAAGAAGGCCGACAACCCCGCGCCGCGGGCCGCCGCCGGTCAGGCCGTCGCGGACGGCAAGCTGTACGCCGTCGGCGGCTGCACCACGGCCAGCTGCCTGCCGATGTCCAACTCGGTGGTCCGCTACGACCCGGGCACCGACGCCTGGGAGACCCTGCCGAACTACCCGAAGTCGGTGGCGTTCGCGTCCTGCGGCGGGATCGGCGGCACGGTCTACTGCACCGGCGGCAACGACGGTTCCGTCGCGCAGAAGGCCAGCTACGCGTTCGACTCCGGCGCCAACGCCTGGACCGCCGTCGCGGACGCACCGGCCGACAACTGGGCCAGCTCGTTCGCCGTCGCGAACGGCAAGCTCCTGGTGGTCGGTGGCTCGCAGGGCGGCGCCATCACCAACGCCGGCTTCGCGTACGACCCGGCCACCGACTCGTGGGCGAACCTGCCCAACGCCAACACCCCCCGCTACCGCGGTGGTGCGGCGTGCGGCTTCTACAAGATCGGTGGTTCCTCGGGCAGCTTCAACGCCACGAAGGACAGCGAGGTGCTGCCCGGCCTCGAGGAGTGCGCCGAGGGGCCGGCGGACGTCAGCTGGCTGACCATCGACAAGTCGAAGGTCACCCTGGCGCCCGGTGAGAAGGTCACGGTCACCGTCGGCATGACGGCCAACGTGGACCAGCCGGGCACCTACTCGGCGTCGGTCGCGATCAAGGAGAACACGCCGTACACCGTGCCGCCGGTGGCGGTCACGATGATCGCGCAGCCGCCGACCAGCTGGGGCAAGCTGATGGGTACGGTCTCGGGCCGGAGCTGCCAGGGCGCCGTCGCACCGCTTCCCGGCGCGGTCGTCCAGGTCGACTCGTGGGCGATGTCCTGGACGTTCGCCACCGACGCCGACGGCAAGTACGCCTACTGGATGGACCGGCGCAACAACCCGCTCAGCATCATCGTCGCCAAGGACGGCTGGAAGCCCCAGACCCGTCAGACGAAGATCAACAACACCACGCCCACCGTGGAGGACTTCACCCTGTCCCCCATCCGCTGCTGACCTCTGACCGCCGACCGTCAGGTCCGGCCCGCCCGGTGTTCCTCACCGGGCGGGCCGGACCGCGTTCACGGCTCTGACCAGAACTGGGCGCGGCCCTCGGCACGCGCGCCGAGGGCCGCGTGCGCGGTCAGGACGACGCGAGGCGGAAGCCGATGCCGCGTACCGCGAGGATCGTCGGTACCGCCCCCACGCGGCCGAGCTTGCGCCGCACCCGGCGCACCACCGAGTGCATGTCGGAGCCGCGCCCCAGGTGGTCGTTGCCCCACACCGCCCGGTGCAGCTGCGCGTAGGTCCAGACCTGGCCGGGTGTGCGGGCGAGGCAGACCAGGAGGTCGTGCTCCAGCGGCGTCAACCCGACCTCACGCTCCCGCCACCGCAGGACGCGCCGGTCGGAGTCGACGTCCAGACCGGACACCGGCGGGCCGGCCGGCGGCGGGTCGTCGGCGACCGCGTCGCCGGCGGCGACCGGGTCGTGGATGGGGACCGCGTCGCGGGCGGTGGCCGGGCGCGTCACACCGGGCGCGCGGAGCAGGTCGAGGAACCGTCGCGCCTGGTGCGCGCTGGAGACGATCAGGAACGTCTCGGTGCCGCCGAGCAGCTGGGCCAGCTGCCGGCGTTCCGCGGCCGAGGACGCGATACCGATGACCAAGGACGGCACCCCCGCCATCATCCGCCCTTCCGTTCCACCCTTTTCGTGAGGCCTTTTCCACGGCGCCGGACAATGACCGGTGAAAGCGCGGCACAGGCGGTGGGAATCGGCCGTCGGCGTGGGTGGATTCGGACGCGTGACGGCCGGCAGGCAGGAGAAATGTGCTGAAGCTGATGTTTTGTGAGGCGTTGCTGATCTGTTGATCGGCATCATATAGCCGCACACCGATGATTGGTATAGCAGTTAACGTCGATGTAACGGCGGCGGCACGAGTTCAATCAGCGGCAAGGGTGAGGTTGGGGCCTTCGCGACACCGCTGCGCCGATGGCGCGGGTGGACGTAGAGGTCGCGGATCAACCACGCGGCTCCCAGCAGCAGCGACGCCGGGGTGATCGCCGTCGTGATGAAACCGCAGATCTGATCGGCGCGGACGGCAGCGGCGACCGCGAGCCGGCGCTGTGCGACCTGGTCGTGCAGCCAGGCGCGGGTGCGCCGAGCCGACGGCGCCTGGCCGTAGTGCACCCGGTAGTCGTCGAAGAGAGCAGCCACCCGCGCGAACGCGTCCTGGCCCGGCGTCACCGGCGCGACCGTCGTGAGCATGCCGTCCAGTCTCGTCGAGGTCCACCCGCGGGGCCGCGGCGGACCGGCGGCTACGCGGGCACGTCCTGCCAGAGCTCGTTGAAGGCGGTGCTGTCGAAGAAGGCGGTCCCCTCGACCACCTTGCCGTTCCGCATCCGCAGGAACCAGGCCACCGTGTCGGTGAACGTCGTGCCGATCGTGGTGGTGCCCGCGCCGTTCCACGCGACGATCACCGTGTCGGTGCTCGGGTCCTCGTGGATGCCCCGGATGAGCACGGGCCGGAAGGGGTCCTCGGCGGTGAAGCGCGCGTCGAAGGGGGTCAGCACCTCGTCGACGAACTGGCGGGCCGGATGGTACGTCCCGGCCGCCCTGGAGCGGCCCGTGATTTCCCACCGCATGTCCTCGGCGAAGATGCCGGTGATGCCGCCGGTGCCGGCGGACCAGGCGGCGAAGGCGTCCGCGACGATCTCCCGGTTGGCGGTCATCGGCGGCTCCCGTTCTCGTCCTGCGCGGGCGCCCCCGGACCCTCGGCCGCCCCGCTCATCCTCCGCCGCCGCGTCCGCGGCCGGGGCGGCTTCGGCGCACCGTCCTCCCACCGGGGGCACCGTGCCCCCCGGTACGCCCCCGCGCCACCTACCCTGAGCGCGTGGATCGGTGTGACGAGTGCCTGTTCGTCTATTCCACGCTCGACGACGGGGAGGTGCCGCAACGGTTGCACGACCTGGCCGGGCGCTATCCGGCCGCCCTCCACGGGGCGCCGGACCCGCGCCGGCGGCCCGCGCCGGAGGTGTGGTCGCCGCTGGAGTACGCCTGCCACGTCCGGGACGTGTTCCGCGTGCAGGGTGAGCGGCTGGCCCTGGCGCTGCGCGTGGACGAGCCGGAGTTCCCGCCGATGGGCCGCGACGAGCTGGTGGTCAGCGAGCGCTACAACATGCAGGACCCGGAGGTCGTCCTCGCCGACCTGGCCACGGCCGCTCACGGCTTCGCGGCCCGCTTCGCGGCGCTCGGCGCGACCGAACTGGCCCGCACCGGCGTCTACCCGTGGCCCCGGCGCGAGGCCCGGACGCTGCGCTGGCTCGGCCGGCACACGGTCCACGAGGCCCAGCACCACCTGCTCGACATCCGGCGCGCCACCGGGGGCCGGACGGCCGGCGGGGCCTGACGCCGATCGGCGTCAGGCCCCGCGACGGCGAGCCGGACCGGGGTCGGGCCGCCCGGGGCGACGCCCCCGCGGCCCGACCGGCGGTCAGTGGATCGGCACCGGGGTCGGACGCTGCTCCTCGCCCGTCCCGCCGTCGAGCAGGTGCGACGGCTCGCGACGGCGCGGCAGGAGCGCGGCCGGGATGAAGGTGAGCAGCACCAGCCCGAAGGCGACCCAGAAGGTGGTCGCGAAGGAGCCGGCCGCGAAGTCGAGCCCGCGCTCGATCAGCGACGGCGGCACCGGGAACTGCTGGAGCAGCTCCGGCCGCAGCTGCGAACCGATGGCCAGGCTGGCCTCGGTGACCGGCTTGCCGCTCGGGTCGGTCACGCCGGGGATCACCTCCGAGCCGTTCAGCCGGCTGGTGAGGATCACCGACATCACCGCGGCGCCGACCGAGCCGCCGATCTGCTGGAGGATGTTGACCAGCGTCGAGCCGCGGGCCACCTCGGCGGCGTGCAGCGTCTTCAGGGCCGAGGTCATGATCGGCATCATGGTGCCGCCCATGCCGAGGCCCATCACGAACAGCGAGCCGCAGAGCAGCCAGTAGGACGTGTGCGGGTCGACCTGGGTGAAGGTGAAGAACCCGGCGGCGATGAGCACCAGCGCGAACGGCACGGTCCGGCCGACGGGAACCTTGTCGGCCAGCATGCCGGCGATCGGCATGGTCAGCATCGCGCCGAGGCCCTGCGGCGCCATGAGCAGGCCGGCGGTCAGCGTCGACTCGCCACGGATCTGCAGGAAGTAGCTCGGGAAGAGCAGGCCCGCGCCCATGAACGCGATGATGAAGACGAACAGGGTCACCGTGGCGATGCTCAGGTTGCGGTTGCGGAACAGCCGCAGGTCGAGCAGCGGGTGCCGGGGCCGGAACGAGTAGAACACGAAGGCCACCACGAGCACGGCGCCGACCAGCATGGGCAGCCACACCTTGTTGTCGCGCACCGTGCCGGCCTCCGGCAGCGAGGAGACGCCGTAGAGGAAGAGTGCCAGGCCGGGCGAGAGCATCAGCATGCCGAGGAAGTCGAACGACTCCGACGGCTCGGGGTTGTCCTTCGGCAGGGCGAGCTGGGCGTAGATCAGCGCGACGACGCCGATCGGCAGGTTGATCAGGAAGATCCAGTGCCAGCTGGCGGTGTCGATCAGCCAGCCGCCGAGGATCGGACCACCGATCGGGCCGAGCAGCATCGGGATGCCGAGGACGGCCATGAGCCGGCCGATCCGGTGCGGGCCGGCGGCCCGGGTCATGATCGTCATGCCGAGCGGCATGAGCATGCCGCCGCCGAGGCCCTGGACCACGCGCCAGGCGATGAGCTCACCGATCGAGTCGGCGGTGGCGCACAGCCCGGAGCCGATGGTGAACAGCGCGAGCGCCACCATGTAGAGGCGTTTGGTGCCGAACCGGTCGGCGGCCCACCCGCTGAGCGGGATCACCGTGGCCAGCGCGAGGGTGTAGCCGGTCATCGTCCACGCCACCCGGGCGTAGGAGGCGTCGAACTCGTTCTGGAACGTCGGCAGCGCCACGCTGACGACCGTCACGTCGAGGATCGACATGATCGCACCGAGCACGACGACGCCGGCCACCTTGAGCACCGCGGCGTCGAGCTTGTTCGATGTCGCGACAGGTTGCTGGGTCACAAACAGTCTCCTGGTTCAGGTCCGGTCGGGGGCGCTGGCCGCGCCGCGCGCCGGTGAGGCGCGGGGTTGACGTGCGGTGGGGCGGCGTCCGGCAGGAAGCGTAGCCATCGGCTGCGACAGCGCGCGGCCGGTTTACCGGGATCGGCGGCGACGGGCCGGGCTCAGGCCGTGGCGCGGTGGTCGCGGGGATTGACGCCGCGGACCCGCTTGAAGGCGACGCTGAGCGCGAAAGGGCTGGTGTAGCCGACTCTGCGGGCGACCGCGGTGAGCGTCAGTTCGGTGTCGCGGAGCAGGTCGGCGGCGAGCGCGAGGCGCCAGTTGGTGACGAAGGTCATGGGCGGTTCGCCGACCAGTTCGGTGAACCGGCGGGCGAACGCGGCCCGGGAGGCGCCGGTGGCGGCGGCCAGGCCGGCCACCGTCCAGGCTCGGGCCGGGTCGTGCTGGACCAGCCGGACCGCGTGGCCGACCACCGGGTCGGCGTAGGCCCGGTACCAGCCGGGCGGCTGCGCGCCGGGGCGGGCCAGCCAGGTGCGCAGCACCCCGATGACGAGCAGGTCGAGCAACCGGTCCAGCACCGCCTCCTGCCCGGGTCCGTCCCGGTCCAGCTCCGCGGCGAGCAGCGCGACGACCGGCAGGTCACCGTCGGCGGCGGTCAGCACCACGAGGGGCGGCAGGGCCGCGAGCAGGCCGGCGCCGACCGCGCCGCTGCTGGCGTACGTGCCGGTGAGCAGGGCTGTTCCGCCGTCCGGCCGGGTGCCCCAGGTGCGCAGGCCCAACGCCATGGTCTCGGTCAGCTCCTGCCCGCCCAGGGTGGTGCACCGCTGCTCGGGGTGGATCACCACCTGCGGCGGGGTCTCCGGGTGGTCGGCCACCGTGTACGGGTCGGGCCCGCGCAGCACGGCCACGTCGCCCGGACGCAGCAGCGCGGGCGCGCCGCCGTCGGGCACCACCCAGGCGCTGCCCCGGACCACCGTGGTGACGCTCAGCGGCGCGGCGTCGCGGACCAGGATCGACCAGGGCGGGTCCATCACGGTACGCAGCAGGAACGCCTCCCGGGCCCGCAGCCCGCGGAGCACGTCGGCGAGCACGTCCACCCGGTGAGCGTAGACGCTCGCGTATGGTTCGGGGCGTTCCGGCCATGGAGCTTCCCGGTGTCCAATGGGCCCATGACCGCTTCGAACATCCGGGCCGCCGTCCTGCTGCTGGCCACCGTGACGACGGGCCTGACGGCGGGGCTCTTCGCGGCCTTCGCGTACGCGGTGATGCCGGGCCTGGCCCGGGTCGACGACCGGGCGTTCGTCGCCGGCATGCGGTCGATCAACCAGGCCATCCTCAACGGCTGGTTCGCGCTCTGCTTCGGCGGCGCGCTGGTCTGCACCCTCGCGGCGGTCCTGCTGCACCTGCCCGCCCGGCTGCGCGGGCCGCTGCCCTGGCTGATCGCCGGCCTGGCGCTCTACGTGCTGGTGCTCGCGGTGACCGCCGCCGTGAACGTGCCGCTCAACGACCGGCTGGAGGCGGGGGCCGCCCGGCTGGTCGACCCGGCGGAGCTGCGGGCGACGTTCGAGAGCGCCTGGGTGCGCGGGAACGTGGTCCGGACGGTGCTGAACACGGCCGCCTTCGGCTGCCTGGGCGTGGCGCTGCTGGTGGCCCGGTCGCTGCCCGCCTGACCGGCGTCCGGGTCACCGGGCGCGCAGTTTCGCCAGCAGCGCGACCTCGGCGGAGCGGGACCGTTCGATCCGGCCGGCGAGGTCGCGTACCCGGGCGCTGGTGCCGGCCTGGACCTGGGCGCGGGCCAGTTCGGCGGCGGTCCGCTGGTGCGCGCCGAGCACGTCGAGCAGCACCCGGTCGGCCTCGCCGGGCGGGGCGGCCCGCAGCCGGGCCAGCCCGGCGGCGGCGTCGCTGTGCCCGGAGTGGTCGTGCCGCTCGGCGGCCGCCGCCGCGGACGGGCCGGCCTCGCGCAGCCAGCCCCGCATGGTGGCGAGCTCGTCGGTCTCGGTGGCCCGGACGGCGGCGATCAGGGTGCGGATCTCGGTGTCGGTGGTGCGGTCGAGCCCGAGCTTCACGATGTCCAGGGTCTGCTCGGTGTGCGCCACCATCATGGCGAGGAAGAGCGCGTCGATGCCGCTGGTCGCGGTCTCGGCGGCCGGCCCGGGGCGGGTGGCGGCGGTCGGCGCCGGCTGGCCGGTGCAACCGGCCGTGGCCAGCAGCACGGCCAGCAGGGCGGCGGCGAGCGGGCGGCGCGGGCCGGGCCGCCGGTCGGGGGCACACCGGGTGGGTGCGGCGCACGCGGCGCGTGGCCGCACCCGTCCGGTCAGAGCTGGAGCCACAGGGCCGGCACGTTCGGCGGTTCCCAGCCCGGGATCGCGGTGTGCGCCTGGCGGCAGCGGTAGGTCAGGCC
>NZ_WBKT01000150.1 GCF_008868175.1 Micromonospora sp. AMSO31t | reverse complement strand
CGCCGGCCCTGGGCGGCGGGCTCGCGACGGGGCGGATCGCTCGGCGGCTGCTCCTGCATATCGATGGAGCGTAGACCCGAGCGTGACGTGGCACACGACGAAAACGCGGGGGGCGGGACCTTCCCGGTAGTCGCTTTGCCCCCGGTGGGTGTCGGCCTGTATCCTCGGGCGCGGTGGTCTCCGGGCCACCAGGGAGACTTCGCCTAGTCTGGTCTATGGCGCCGCACTGCTAATGCGGTTGGGGTCTTAAAGCCCCTCCCGGGTTCGAATCCCGGAGTCTCCGCGCGAAAGCCGGTGTGTAGACTGGCCGAGCAGCAAGCGCCCGTAGCTCAATGGATAGAGCATCTGACTACGGATCAGAAGGTTAGGGGTTCGAGTCCCTTCGGGCGCACAGCAGGTCAAGGGCCGGTTTTCCATCATGGGAGACCGGCCCTTGATCGTGTCGACCCCCATGGCTGACCCCTACGCCTACGCGTCGAAGAGGAAGCCGAGGCGGTCTACCGCGTCCTGCTGCACCCGCCGGGTCGCCTCCACGTAGATCGACTTGGTGACCGTTGGTGAGCTGTGCCCGAGCACGTCCTGAATCCGTTCGAGCGGCACGCCCTGGTCGTAAAGCAGCGTCGCGCACGAATGACGCAAGTCATGGACCCGGATGCGCCGGACTCCCGCCCGCTCGCACAACTGGTCGAAGTGCCGATTGATATTGCGAGGCTCGATCGGAGTGCCGATCTTCGTGGTGAACAGCAGTCCATGCTCTCGCCAGCGGTCCCCGGCCGCCTCCCGCTCCGTCCGTTGCAGCGCCCGATGACCGCGCAGCACGTCGACCAGGCTGAGCGGCAGAGCCACAGCCCGCTCCGAGCCGTCCGTCTTCACCGGCCCGAACCGGAGCTCACCGCCGGTGCGTTGCAGCGACTGCCGAACGCGGGTCATGGCCCTGCGCCACGCTGGCAGGAACCTAGGGCGGCACCTGTTCGAAGACGGAATCATGTACGCCAGCAGCGAGCCCTGCCCCATGTGCCTCATGGCCTGCTACTGGGCACGCATCCCCCGCCTAATCTTCGGAGCCAGCAGCCACGACGTAGCCACCTACGGCTTCGAAGACCTTCAGTTCTACCGCGAGGTCGCCCTGCCGGCTGACCGCCGGTCGCTGCGCGAAGAGGTTGCCGACGGAGCCCTCCGGGACCAGGCCGTCGACGTACTACGCAAGTGGGCCGACATGCTGCCCTCATCGGTCGAGCCGAAGTTCTGACCAGGCGCGCGCTGCCGAGGCGCGCTGCAGACCTCCGCTACCGCCACTGGCCCGGACCGCCGACGGCATCCGGATCTGCCGATGAGCGGATGGCATTGGGCGCTGTTGCAGACCCTTGTCCCGCCGGACACCGACCGAATGCATGATCCGCAATGCGGTAGACGCCCCCTACTCTGCACCGCTGTGCGGTTCTTCAAGAAGAAGCAGGAGCTTTCGGGCGGCGCCGACGAGTTAGCGATCGGCGGCTTCCTCGACGACGAGTCAGAACTTTTGAGCGAGGCGCTGCTGGATCGGGAGTGGGGCGCGGCCCGCAGAATCCTCGCGGCGGCCGATAAAGAGCACTTCATGTACTACGTCGAGGTGGCTGCCACTACCCGCGGGGTCGAGGAGTGGATCGACGGACCGATACGGGCCCAGCCGGATGATCCGCTGCCGCTACTCATCGGCGGCGCCCGTGCGATCTCCTGGGCCGGCGAAGCCCGCGGCGATGGCCGGGCCAGCACCGTGCCCAAGGAAGCCTGGCCCGTCTGGTTCCAGCGCTTGGAACTCGCCGAGAATCTCCTCGATCAGGCCCTGGACCGCCATCCGGCGCTGGCCGAGGCGTGGCACTACAAGATCTCCCTGAGCCGCAACTGTCAACTGCCAGCCGAGGAGCGTTGGCGGCGATTCAATCGACTTATCGAGATCGATCCGTCCCACTTGTTTGGGCACGAGACAATGCTCGACAGCCTGTTGCCCAAGTGGGGCGGCAGCTGGGACGAAGCCTTCCGGTTCGCCCGGGAGCGAACCGCGGCCTGCCCCGCCACCAATGTTCCCTTGTTGATCATAAAGGTGCATCGCAACTTCCGCTGGGAGAGCGAGAACGGCGAAACCCGGTATTACCAGCGCCCGGACGTCGCCTCAGAGACCTACGACGCGGCCGAGCAGTCGTTCTGGCATGACGACTACGAGACCACAACCCTGACACCCATCCTCTGGAACCATTTCGCTTTTGCGCTGACCCACGGCCGGTACTTCAGGCAGGCCTGCACCCTCTACGACGCCATCGGCAGCGACTTCGTCCGCAAGGAACCGTGGCAGACCGTCGAGCGCTACCGCAATATGCGCGACTGGGCCCGCGAGGAAGCCGCCGACCCCCGCTACCACGACGAGTGAGCCCACTACTGCCCTTCGTGCGCGAGCAAGGTGGGGCAGCCGGGTGGAAGCACGACGGCATCAGCGAGCCCGATGTATTCGACGAGCATGTCGAGAACGGCACCGGCGGAGAACCGCGGGCGGAAGCAGGAGGCAGCCGCACGCGTGACGCACGGTCGGCGTCCTTGAAGACACCCCACCGGACTCGTCCTTCTTGCTGTCATGGGTCACCGCCCATCGAGACGACCGTGCGATAGTCCCGCCCAGGCCCTAGCCGGCAATCCGCGGCCCTGCTGATATCGGGATCATCGCCGGGCCTTGTCCTGGGCTGTGCCCGCGCACTGCCGAATTCCGTCCGCTTGATTTCCTGTTCCTCATGAAGCCGGGCGTGCTGGGGTTGGGGGTGGCGTGCGACGGCTTCGAACGGTTGATTTCCTACTCGGAAACCACGGGGGCGTTCGCCCCTCTTCTGGACGTGCCGCCTGCGGCCGATGTTGCTCTGGGCGACGACGGTCGGAGCGGTTATGTCAGCACAGGCAAGGACGGTTGTTGGGAGATTCAACCACTTGGGAATCCCGTCGGAACCTACTTCACGGACTGGGAAAAGTATTCCTGCCGGTCGGGAAAGTCAGCCAAGTCCCCCGCTGCCGGTGGCGACGGAAGCGTCATCTTCCTTGCTACCAACGAGCTTCCGCCTGAGCAGCCAGTCCCTGACGAGCGGCGCGTCTGGCGGTTGATGAGCACCTCGAAGCAGCGGGCAGGCGTGGAGCAGGTGGGGCCGGAGCTGCGGGGATTTCCTGATCTGGCCCTGGCGCCGGGAGGTGGCAAAGCGGTCGTCACAGTCTCCTTCAACGGCCCGGGGGAGGTCCTTGAAGTTGATCTTCACAGCGGCAAGTCCCGGCGGATCCGCAAGACAGGAGGTTATGCGTCATCGCCCAGTGTCTCGCCGGACGGCACTGGGTGGCCTTCGTGGATGGAAAGGGGCGCATCGCTGTCCACAAGCTTCCCTTCTGAGTCGGACCATCCAGCACAAGAGTCCTGACCGCCCGCACAGCCGCCCACGCCGGCGCGACGAGGAGGTCCGCTGGCATCGAATCGGCGTGCCGGGCAGAAGCATCCCTTCTATGACCACGGGGAATTCCGGGACGGAAGCGATCCGGCGACGGGGGCCCACCCTCGTTGTCGTCGGGTCCAGCCTGCTGCTGGCATTGAGCGGCGTGGCACGGCTGGGGCAGGTGGCAGCGGAGGGTCAACCAGGACGCGTACCTCAAGGCGCACGAGCGGGTGGGCACGCCGAGTGCGTTCGCCGCCCTGCCGATGGTGTTCCTCATGGGCGTCGGTCTGGTCGTGTCGCTGGTCGCACTCGTCACCCTGCTGCTGGCGTTGGTCAATCTCGCCGGCAGGAACTGGAGCCGGATCGTCAACGCGGTCGCTCGCCAGCTGATACCCGCGTGGGTGGAGCCCGTGGGCACCGTCACGGGGCTCGTGGCGTCGCCCGCGCTGTTGGTCGCCGTCGTGCTTCTCCTGCCGCCCGCCAAGGACTTTACCGGCGGCACCACCGGGTCGGGGATCAGCCGTCCCTGGTGCTTCCCGGCCACACGATCCGGCTCGAAGATGGTCGGGTCCTGGCGGAGCGGGGCAACGGGCACGTCGGCACCTGATCCGGCCGACGTGCTCGTGGAGGAGTGACCAGTGAGCGGAAAGGCGCGGAGTCCCGTCCACTGCGGCGGTCAAGCGGCAGCGGTTGATCTCCTCCGGCGTGTTGTTCGTCGGCGCCCCGAGGCCGTGGTCAATCGGGGTGGCGGTGATCCTCGACCACTCTCCGCCCGAACTTGCCGGCGACCGCGTGTTCGGTGTCGGTGACTTCCCCCGTCTCCAGGAGCTGCTTGAGCCTGCGCAGGTTCGCCGCCACCTCGGCGGCGGGCGGCTTCCCGACCAGGGTCAGCGCCGTGCGGCCCAGCCTTCCGAAGGGCGTCGCCAGCACCTCGTGGACCTCGGTCCGGTCCGGTTGCGACCCGGGGCTGAACCGGACGGTCCATCGGGTCCGCATCCCGGGCCCGGTGGTGGTCTCGTACCGGAGCAACTGGTTCGTGCGCTCCTCGGTGAGCCTGACCGTCGAGTTCAGCGTGACGCCGAGCGGTCCCCGGATTGTCCATCGGAACGTTGCTGGCCCGACCTGTTCACTGGCCATGACGTCGCCCAGGAAACGGGGCAGGTTCCGGAGGTCGCGCTAGAAGGTGAAGACGTCGGCGACCGGGCGCTCGATGGTCACTCTCGCCTCGGCCGGGGATGGTGAGCGGCGCATCGCTGCCTCCGACAGATTCTTCCCGTTTCGACCCTGCTGCGACCGAGGCCGCTTGCCCGAGGCCCGTGCGATAAACCGGGCAGAACGTGGCGGGTCCGGTGAGGCGGGCCGGCTTGACAGGTAGGAAGTTCCCTACCTATCGTCGCCGGCATGAGCATCAAGGGAATCAAGTTGGTCACCGTGCCCGTGTCCGACCAGGACGCCGCCCAGCAGTTCTACGTCGAGCGGCTCGGCTTCGAGGTGTCACAGGACTCCCGGATGGGACCCATGCGCTGGCTGGAAGTGGCACCCCAGGGGTCGCCGGTCAGTTTCGCGCTGCTGCCCAGCGTGCTGGGTGTGCCCGTGGGCGGCCTCAAGGGCGTCCAGCTCTTCAGCGACGACCTCGACGGCGACTGTGAGCGCCTGCGCGCCGCCGGCGTCACGGTCGACGGGCCCAACGCCCGCCCGTGGGGTCGGGACGCGAGTTTCGCCGACCCCGACGGCAACGGCTTCGTTCTCATGTCGGCGCCCGGCGGCCAGTAGGCCGACGCGCACCGGGTCGGCTTCACCCGACGGGCTCCCGGTCCTCGATCCGCGAGGGAGTGCAATGCCATTGATGATCGAGGCCGTGGGCCTCCGCAGGTCCTTCGGGAAGGTCGTCGCCCTCGACGGGCTCGACGTGCGCCTGGAGTCCGGCCAGGTCGCCGCGATCCTCGGCCCCAACGGCGCCGGCAAGACCACCTTCCTGCGCATGATCTCCACGCTCGTCCGGCCGGACGGCGGCATGCTGCGGGTCTGCGGCCTCGACGTGGCGGCTGAGCCGGTCCGGGTCCGCCGGCTGATCGGCCTGGCCGGGCAGCATGCCACGGTCGAGCCCGCGCTGACCGGGCGGGAGAACCTTCAGATGATCGCCCGGCTTTTCGGGCAGGACCGGCGCACCGCCCGGGCCAGCGCCGAGGAGACGTTGGAGCGACTGCGCCTCGGCGAGGCCGGCGACCGGCTGGTCCGCGGCTACTCCGGCGGCATGCGGCGCCGCCTCGACCTGGGCGCCAGCCTGGTGGGCCGTCCGCGGGTGCTGCTGCTCGACGAGCCCACCACCGGGCTCGATCCGCAGAGCCGGATCGAGCTGTGGGACACCATCCGGGCGCTCGCCGCCGACGGCACCGATGTCCTGCTGACCACGCAGTACCTGGAGGAGGCCGACCGGCTCGCCACCACCATCCTGATCATCGACCACGGGCAGGTGATCGCCTCCGGCACGGCGAAGGAACTCAAGAGCCGGGCCGGTCGCGACATCGTCGAGATCCACGTCCGCGATCGGGAGGATCTCGACGCGGCCGTGCGGGCGCTGACCCGGATCGGTGCCGAGAAGCCGGCCGTCGACCGCGGCTCGCTGATGGTCTCGGTGGCCGTCGACTCCGGCCCGGAGCGGCTCCGCGAGGCGTTGCACGAGGTCAGCGAGTTGGGCGTGCACGTCGAGGACGTGGCCCTGCGCCGGCCCACCCTCGACGAGGTGTTCCTGTCGCTGACCGGGTCGACCCCGGCCACCGAGCCCCGCGGCGGTGAGCCGCGGCCGCCCGGGTCCGCCGCGGGCGTCGCGCCCGAGACCGCGTCGAGGAGTGTCCGATGACCGCCGGGGCCGCGCCGCAGCCGGCCCGCAGCGCCCGTCTGCTGCCCAGCGTCGGTGTGCTGACCGGGCGTGCCCTGCGGATCTACCGGCGTACGCCGCAACTGCTGATCCTGCGGATCGTGCAGTCGGTGGCGTTCCTGCTGATCTTCCGGTACGTGTTCGGCGGCGCGATCGTCGCGGGCACGATGCGCTACGTCGACTTCATGGCGTCCGGGCTGCTCACGGTGGGCATCATGTTCGCCACGATCGGCACCGCGCTCGGGGTGGCCGAGGATCACGTCGGGGGCCTCTTCGACCGGCTGCGGTCGCTGCCCATGCCGCGCAGCGCGGTGCTCGCCGGCCGGGTGCTGGCCGACCTCGCCATGACCGTCGCGGTGCTCGTCCCGACCATCGCGGTCGCCTTCGCGGTGGGGATGCGGGTGCACACCGGCTGGGTCGCCGCGCTCGGCGCGCTGGGCCTCCTGGTGCTCTTCGGGCTCGCCTTCGTCTGGATCTTCGTGGCGGTCGGGCTGCTGGCCGGCAGCGTCCAGGCGGCGCAGGGCATCTCGTTCATCGTGATGCCGGTCAGCTTCGCGTCCAGCGCCTTCGTGCCCACCGCCAGCATGCCGGGCTGGCTGCGGGCGTTCACCGAGCACCAGCCGGTGACGGTCGTGGTCAACGCCGTCCGCACCCTCACCCAGGGCGCGCCCGCCGAGGCGTTGCTCGGCCACGGCAGCGGCTACTACGTCACCCGGGCGCTGATCTGGATCATCGCGCTGGTCGTGGTCTTCGCGGGCCTGGCGATCACCCGCTACCGGAGCCGCTGACCGGCGGCTATCGTTCTGGTGCCGGGTCGCACCGGTTTCGGGCCAGGTGACCTCCAGGGGGTTCAGTGTCCTCCGCCACCGGAGTGGACGTCTTCGCCGCGCTGGCCAGCCCGGTCCGGCGTGACCTCATCCGGCTGCTGCGCGACGGCGGCCCGCAGTCGGTCCAGGATCTGGCCGCCTCGTTCGACATGCGCCGGCCCAGCGTCTCCGAGCACCTCAAGGTGCTCCGCGACGCCGGCCTGGTGACCGAGCGGCGCAGCGGCCGCAAGCGGCTCTACCGGCTGGAGCCGGAGCCGCTGATGGACCTGCGCGACTGGCTCACCCCCTACGAACGGTTCTGGCGGGAGCGGATGAACGACTTCGCCGCGCTGGTCGCCGAGGAGTCTGCCACCGAGGGGAAGCCGGCGTGACCCGACCGGACAAGATCGAGGTCGACCAGTTCCTGCCGTACCCGCCGGCGCAGGTGTGGCGGATCCTGGTCGACCCCGACCTGATGGCCCGCTGGCTGATGCCCAACGACTTCAAGCCGGTCGTCGGCCACCGGTTCACCTTCCAGGCCAAGCCCATGCCGGCGCTGCGCTTCGCCGGCACCATCCACTGCGAGGTCCTCGCCGTCGAGCCGGAACGGCTTCTCCAGATCACCTGGGCGGACCGCAGCGGCAGTGGACTCGACTCGATCGTCACCTGGCGGCTGGAGCCCGAGGGCCGGGGCACCCGGATGCTGATGGAGCACTCGGGGTTCGACCTCGACAGCCCGTTCCAGGCGGTCGCCCACCGCACCATGGGCAGCGGCTGGCGCTCCTCCGTGGTGCGCTCCATGCTCACGGTGCTGGAGCAGGAGACCTGACGAGCCGCGGGCGCCGCCCCGGACCAGCCGCCCTCAGAGTCGCTCCGGCGTGCGGATGCCGAGCAGGTGGAGGCCCTGCGCGAGCACCCGCGCGGTCAGGTCGCAGAGCACGAGCCGGCTCTCCCGGACCGGCTCGTCGGCCCGCAGCACCGGGCACCGCTCGTAGAACGCGCTGAACGCGGCGGCGAGCCGGTACAGGTACCCGGCCAGGTGGTGGAACTCCAGGTTCTCCGCCACCGCGCCGACCACCGCACCGAAGCCGACCAGCTCGAAGGCCAGCGCCCGCTCGGCCGGCTCGGCCAGCGAGATTCCCGCCTCCGGCCGGGCCGCCACGCCGGCCCGCCGGAAGATCGACCGGATCCGGGAGTACGCGTACTGCAGGTACGGCGCGGTGTTGCCGTCCAGCGACAGCATCCGCTCCCAGTCGAGCACGTAGTCCTTGTGCCGGTCACTGGAGAGGTCGGCGTACTTGACCGCGCCGATGCCGACCGCCCGGCCCACCTCGGCCGCCTCCCGCTCGCCCAGCTCCGGGTTCCGCTCCCGGGCCAGCGCGGTGGCCCGGGCCACCGCCTCCTCCAGCAGCCCGACCAGCTTCACCGACCCGCCGGCCCGGCTGCGCAGCATCCGCCGGTCCGGCCCGAGGATCGAGCCGAAGCCGACATGCTCGGCCCGGGCGGGCGGAGACAGCCAACCGGCCTGCGCCGCGGCGGCGTAGACCATCTCGAAGTGCCGCCGCTGCGGCAGCCCGACCACGTAGAGCAGCCGGGTCGCGCCCAGCGTGCCGGTCCGGTGCCGGATCGCCGCCAGGTCGGTCGCCGGATAGCCGTACCCGCCGTCGGACTTGCGCACGATCAGCGGCAGCGGCGCGCCGTCCCGGCCCACCGAGCCGGGCGGGAACACGCAGGCCGCACCGTCGCTGCACCGCAGCAGCCCGATCCGGTCCAGCTCCTCGACCACCGGGCCGAGCAGGTCGTTGTAGCTGCTCTCGCCATGGAAGTCCCGTTCGGTGAGGGTCACGTCGAGCAGGTCGTACACGGTGAGGAAGTAGCGCTCGGACTGCTCGACCAGCAGCCGCCACAGCCGCAGCGTCGCCGGGTCCCCGCCCTGCAGCGCCACGACCCGCAACCGGGACCGCTCGCGGAACGCCTCGTCGGCGTCGAACTTGGCCCGGGCCGCCTTGTAGAACGAGTCGAGGTCCCCCATCGACAGCTCCTGCGCCGCCTCGGCCTCGCCCAGGTCGGCCAGGTGCTCGATCAGCATGCCGAAGGGCGTGCCCCAGTCGCCCAGGTGGTTGGCCCGCACCACCCGGTGCCCCAGCCACTCCAGCAGCCGGGCCGCCGCGTCGCCGATCACCGTCGATCGCAGATGGCCGACGTGCATCTCCTTCGCCACGTTCGGCGCCGAGTAGTCGACCACCACGGTCTCCGGCGCGGTGGTCGCCGGCACCCCGAGCCGCGGGTCGGTGGCCAGCGCGGAGACCAGCCCGGCCAGGGCCTCGTCGGCGACGGTCAGGTTGAGGAAACCCGGACCGGACACCTCCGCCGCGCTGCACAGGTCGGCCAGCTCCGCGCGTTCCAGCACCTCGGTGGCGACGGCGCGCGGCGGCCGACCGATCCGCCGGGCCAGGGCCAGCGCCGCGTCGGACTGGAAGTCCGCGCGCTGGGAGCGCCGCACGACCGGGTCGACCGGCGCGCCGGCCACCGTCGCGAACGCCGGCGCCAGCCGGTCGGTCAGCAGTTTCTCCAGATCCATGGGTACGCCGATCTCGCTCGGATCCGCCGCACGCGGATCACCGGATGGGGATGCGGGCGGACCGAGGACGATCGGCGATGACCGGCGGCTCGATCCGCCGGTCGCAGTGAGGAATGCTCAGCGCAGGCGGTCGCGGGACCGCCGGCGTCGCAGCGCGCCGAACAGGACGTCGGGGGACGCCGTCGGGAACGCGTGCGAGCTGGTCATGCGAGCAGCCTAGCGGGCCGGCCCGGGGGCGGCGCAAGGCCGTACCCGGGCCGGCCGGCCGGCGTACCCGGAATCTCAGGCCGGCGTGCCGGCGGCCTTGCGGTAGCGCTCGGCCCGCCGCCGCACCTGGGTGTACGCGCTGGTCAGGCCCATCGCCCGGCGGACCTCGACCAGGGTGCGGCGCACCTCGGCGCGGGTGCGCTCGGTGCCCTCGACGATCAGCTCGTCGACCAGGCCGGGCTGCCCCTCGAACCGGGCGCGCCGCTTCCGCACCGGGTCGAGGAACCGGTTGAGCGCGCCCGCCAGTTCCTCCTTGACCTCGACGTCGCCGACCCGCCCAGCCCGGTAGCGCGCCTTCAGGTCCGCGACCGTCGCCCGGTCGGTGTGGAACACGTCGAGGTACGCGAACACCGGATTTCCCTCGACCGTGCCGGGCACGTCGGCGCGGATCCGGTTCGGGTCGGTGTACATGCCCATCACCTTGCGCCGCACGGTGGCCGGGTCGTCGGAGAGCGCGATGGCGTTTCCCCTGCTCTTGCTCATCTTCCCGGCGCCGTCGGTGCCGACCAGGGTGGGCGTCTCCGACATGATCATTTCGGGTACGGGGAAGACCTCGCCGTAGAGGTGGTTGAAGCGCCGGGCGATCTCCCGGGTCACCTCCACGTGCGCGGCATTGTCCTTGCCCACCGGCACGACCTGCCCCTTCACGCAGAGGATGTCGGCGGCCTGGAGGACGGGGTAGCCGAGCAGCCCGTACGGCATCTCCTCCTTGCCGGCGTCCCGGCTCATCTCCTTGAGCGACGGGACCCGTTCCAGCCGGGGCACCGTGACCAGGTTCTGGAACAGGGTGTTCAGGTCGCCGACCTCGGGGATCGCCGACTGGAGGTAGAAGGTTGCCCGGTCCGGCTCGACGCCGGCGGCGAGGATGTCGGTGACCATCTCGCGGGCGTTGCGGGAGACCTGCTCGATGTCCTCGCGACTGTTCCGCGTGGTGAGCATGTGCAGGTCGGCGATGATGAAGAAGCTCTCGTAGCGCTGGTGCAGCTTCACCCGGTTGGCGATGCTGCCGACGTAGTGGCCGAGGTGCAGCCGCCCGGTCGGGCGGTCACCGGTGAGCATCCGTGCTGCGGACATGGTCGTACGCCTCTCGTGGCTGTTCGGTGGAGGACGCGCGGGCGCGCGGAAGTGACCCGGGGTGTGCCCGGATCAGTGGGGTTGGCTCGTCAGTGCGAGCGCCGCCATCGCCCGCCGGCGCGGAACCGCAGCCCACCGGCACGGAGGACGTCGAGGATCTGCTCCCGACCGTCGTCGGCACGGGCCGGGAGAACCGGAGCGGCAGCCGCCGGGAGACCGTCGAGGGTCTCCGGGGCGCAGGTGCTCGGCCGGACCATGCCTGACACGGTAACCGGTTCTCCGCCCCGCGCGCAGACCGGAACGTCCTGCTCAGTCCCGCCGGTAGCTCTCGGCGTAGTAGTCGCCGACCTGCTCGCGGTACTCGGCGCGGCCGAAGTCGTCGGGGTCGAAGGCCGGTGACTCCTTGACCTGCTCCCGGGTCCGGTCCACGTGCACGGCGCGCTCCAGGTGGTCGACCCGGGCCACCGTGCCGACCGGCAGCAGCACCTTCCGGCCGAAGATCCACGGCCCGGTGTCCACCACCAGGTAGCCGGCGCCGGCGTCCTCACTCGCCCGGTCGACCGCGCCGATCCGGCCGTCGGTCGCCTCCACCCGGTAGCCGGTGAGGTCGATCGGGGTGCCTGGCCCGGGCGCGTCGGGGCCGTTGTCGCCGGCGCCCTCCGACCGCTGCCGCGGCACGTCGTCCGGGCGGGTCTGCTCGTAGCCGCCCGCCAGGGCCGACGGGTCCCGCCAGATCCACGGATTGAACGGCTGCATCGTGCCACCTCCGGATGTCGTCGTGTCGCCACTCCGAACAGTGCCCGATGGGCGAATCGCGGAAACACGAAGACAATTCCGAATTCACCGTAGAGTGATTCTGCGAGATAGCTCATAATCGACTCTCACCGATCGCTCGGCCGCATCGGCCGAGGTGGAGGCCGTATCGCGGTCGCCCGGCACACCGGCAAGCAGGCCGGAGTGTCCATCCCGCACATTCGGTGGGGCCCGCGGCCACACCATTCTGATCCCGCATCCGATCGGCACGAGGAAAGGGAGCGCAGATGCAGCGGGTCATTGGACGAATCGGGATGGCGGCGGCCGGGGCGGCCGTCCTGGTGGCGGTGGCGGGTACCGGCGCGCGGGCCGCCGTGGTCAACCCGTACACCCCGGAGGCGCTCTGCGGGCTCGGCTTCACCGAAGTCGACCAGGACCCGATCCACGACACCGCCACCGGCGCGCGGCTCGGCACCGTCCACCTTCTCCGCAACCCCCTCACCGGGTACGGCTGCACGGTCACCCTCAAGTCCGCATACGTCGGCGCGCTCACCGGGACCCGCGTCTACCTCGACCCGGAGTGGACGACCTTCGGCCTGGACGAGGGCAGCCGGCGCTACGCCGCCGGTCCGGTCCACGGCTACCTCGGCGCCGGCTGCGCGATCTGGGGCGGCTCGATGACCGATCCGGCCGGCGTCGTCCACCACCACGACCGGGCGAACCCGGCGATCGGCGGGGCGGTGACCTGCTCCTGACCACCGGCGGCGGGCCGGATTCGCGCGGCGCGTGGACCGGCCCGCCGCTACGGTCGCCAGGTGGGCAGGATGCGGGGAATCCACGAGCGGCCGGCGGGGCTCACCTACCAGCCGGACCTGGTCGACGACGACGAGGAACGTTCCCTGGTCGCCACCCTCGACGCGCTCGACTTCCGGGAGGTCCGCATGCACGGGCAGATCGCTCGGCGCACCGTCCGGCACTACGGCTACGACTACGACTACGGCTCCTTCCAGCTCACGGCCACGGAGGCGCTGCCGGTGGCGCTGCGCTGGGTCCGCGAGCGGTGCGCGGCGCTCGCCGGGGTCGACCCCGAGGCGCTCGCCCAGACCCTCGTCACCCGCTATCCGCCCGACTCCGTCATCGGCTGGCACCGCGACGCACCCGCCTTCGGGCCGACCGTCGTCGGCCTCTCGCTGGGCTCCGCGTGCCTGTTGCGGTTCCAGCGCGGCACGGGGGACAACCGCCGGGTGTACGAGCTGGAGCTGGCGCCCCGCTCCGGGTACGCGCTCACCGGGGCGGCCCGGACCGCGTGGCAGCACAGCATCCCGCCCGTGCCGGCGCTGCGCTATTCGCTGACCTTCCGCACGCTCCGGTCCTCGCGCGCCTGACCGGAACTGGGGAGACGTCCCGCTGGCATACTGGCCAGCCATGGTGCTGTCGCGCGGCTGGTCGCTGTTCCTGGTCGGGGTCGGGGTCTGGACCTGGGTGATCTGGCCGAGGTTCGCGGTCGCCATCTGGAACGACCCGCGGGCGTGGTCGGCCGGCACGGTCGGCGAGGGCAGCCCGACCAGCTTCCTCTGGGTGCACGCACTCCTCATCGCGGCCTCGCTGGCCATCGGCACGACCGTCGGGGTGCTCGGCATCCGAGGCTGGCTGGCGGCCCGCCGGCCGACCGCCTGAGCGTCGCGCTGCCCGACCACCCGGTCGCCGGATGCCGCGGCGACCGGGAATGCGGCGGGCCCTCCGAAGCGCTACATCTCCTGTGCGCGGGCCGCCCGGCCCTGGCCGGGAGCGGGGAACCGCCGCCGCAGCAGCGCCGAGCAGGGAAGATAGTCCTGCGGTGATGATGTGACGCGGGACGCTACCCCTGGATTTGACGATCAAACCCGAGGCCGCGTAACTTTCTCTCTGCCAACGCGGAACGGGGCAAACGGGACGAACATCCCGGAGCTCCGAACCGGGGAACGGCACCGGCGCCGACGGGGTTGCACCTCGGCGGAGCCGGACCGGGTGGGGCTCGCCGAAACGCCGCAGGGCGGATTTGGCGGAGCGGAACCGACCGGGTAAGGTTGACGATCGGCAGGGACACGGACGAGCGAGCGGGAAACCGCGGCGGCCGTCCTGCCAAATCCGATGACCAAACACAGCGGTTCGCCGCTGCGCGTGTTCAGCGGCGCCGGCCCGTACGAAGCGTGACAGACCGGGACACACGGTTTGACACGGCAGAGACGGTGAGGTAACGTAGTAAAAGTGCCCGGCGCGGGAGCGGCGGGTGTAGGACGAACGAAATGCCCCGGACGGGGTCCTGCTGATGCGGGGTTTCCGGATGGTGTGTGGTTGTTCTTTGAGAACTCAACAGGGTGCTTGATAAGCCAGTGCCAAATTGATTTATACCCCGGACTGGTCAGGCTTTGGTCTGATTCGGTTGGGATTCCTTTGGCAACACTTTTGTTGTCAGGATGATTGTTCAGCAAAGATTTTTGTTGGAGAGTTTGATCCTGGCTCAGGACGAACGCTGGCGGCGTGCTTAACACATGCAAGTCGAGCGGA
>NZ_WBKT01000149.1 GCF_008868175.1 Micromonospora sp. AMSO31t | reverse complement strand
CGTGCGGCCCGCGTCCGGGGAGGGAGACCGGAGGATGAGCACACCGACCAGCGACCGTCCGCTCGCCGTGGTGACGGGCGCGTCCAGCGGCATCGGGTACGAGTTGGCCGCCCAGTTCACCGAGCACGGGTACGACGTGGTGGTGGCCGCCGAGGACCCGGGGATCGCGACGGCGGCGCGGAACCTGCAGCGCGACAGCGGCCCGCAGGCGTACCCCGTGCGGGTGGACCTGGCGACGCCCGACGGGGTGGAGCAGCTGGCGCGGGCCGTGACGGACCTGGGCCGTCCGGTGGACGCCCTGGCGCTGAACGCCGGCCGCGGCGCCGGCGGGAACTTCGTGGGCGGCACCGACCTGAGCGACGAGCTGAACATCGTCGACCTGAACGTGCGGTCGACCGTGCACCTGGCCAAGCGGCTGCTGCCGGCCATGGTCGAGCGCGGCCAGGGGCGGGTGCTGTTCACCTCGTCGATCGCCGCGACCATGCCGGGGGCTTTCCAGGCGGTCTACAACGCCTCGAAGTCGTTCGTTCAGTCGTTCGCCGAGGCGCTGCGCAACGAGTTGAAGGACACCGGCGTCACGGTCACCTCGCTGATGCCCGGCCCGACCGACACCGGGTTCTTCGCGCGGGCCGACATGGAGGACACCCGGGTGGGCCAGGGGAAGAAGGACGACCCGCGCGCGGTGGCCGAGGACGCCTTCGAGGCCCTCATGAAGGGGGAGCACAAGGTGTCGGCCGGCTCGCTGCTCAACAAGGTGCAGACCGCCGCCGGCAAGATCGTCCCGGACCGGTTGAAGGCGGAGCAGCACCGGAAGATGGCCGAGCCCGGCTCCGGCAGCTGACCCGCACGGCGAACGGCGGGACCCGGCCTCGGCCGGGTCCCGCCGTTCGTGGTGCGTCAGGCGACGACGGCGTCCAGCGACTTCTTCAGCGCCTTCGGGGCGGTCGGGGTCTTCGGCGCCTTCGGGCGCAGGTCGATCATGCGCTGGCCGATCTCCTGGAGCTGGTTACGGCCGAGCGCGTCGCGGACCTTGGGGAACCACTCCTGCTCCTCCTCCTCGACGTGGTGCAGCACGTTCTCGATCAGCACCGTCGTCTTGGCGTTGTAGCGCTCGTCGTCGGCGTCCATCGTGAACAGCTCGAAGCAGAGCACGTCGGCGACGTGGTGCTCCTCGTACGACTCGAGGATGTCGTCCTCGACGTCCGGCACGAGCTTGCGGACCTCCGGGTACATCACCTCGTTCTCGAGGTAGGTGTGCACCGTCAGCGCCTCGAGGATCTGCTTCACGAGCTTCTGCCGCTCGCTCGCCGGGCCCTCCTCGGCGTCCTGGAAGGCCTTGAACAGGCGGCGCATCTCCTTGTGGTCCTCCTTGAGCAGGACGATCGCGTCGGTGGACACCGGTTACCTCCTAGAGTCGGCTGATGTCGCTTCCTCTACCCCGCCCCCGACCAGGAAAAACGAGGTGGGGCCCGGCGACGGGTCGCCGGGCCCCAACGGGGTGGTGCGGCCGCTACTTCACGGCGTTGTACGCGTCGACCATGCCGGCGCCGTAGAACCGTTGCGGGCCCCACCGGAGCAGGTGGCGTCGTACGCGGTCACCCAGCAGCGGCACCGGGTTGTAGACGCCCTCGGGGCAGGACTGCGCGACCGACGTGCGCTCCAGGAACGACGCCAGCTGGCCCCGGGGTCATCCCCGGGTGCGCCGACAACGCCAGCGCCGCGACGCCGACGGCGTGCGGGCCGGACATCGAGGTGCCCTGCTTGTACCCCCACCCGTTGGTGCGGGTGGCGGTGTTGAAGGTGGTCGACAGGATGGCGTCGGTCGACGTCGACCGCGCGCCCTGCGTCCGGTACCGGGTGTCGCCACCCGGTGCCGTCACGTCCACCACGCCCTGGCCGTACGAGGAGTAGTAGCTCTTCTCGCCGGTCGGGCCTACCGCGGAGACGGTCACCACGCCCGGCGCCTCGGCCGGCAGGTCGAGGCAGGCGTTGGTGAGGTTCTCCCGCGTCTCCGGCGTCCCGTTGTTCGGGCTGCCGGTGTCGGTGATCTTGTGGGCCAGGTCGTAGTTCGAGTTGCCCGCGGACGCCACGTTGAGCACGCCCTTGGACTGCGAGTAGCGGATCGCCCGCTGCACGGCCTGCCACACCGGACGCTGGCGGGCGTCGTTGCGGCAGTTCAGCTCCCACGGGTCGATGTAGTAGCTGTTGTTGGTGACCTGCATGCCGTGGTCGGCGGCCCACATGAACCCGCAGACCGCGGCCTCCGGGAAGATGTAGCCGTCGTCGTTGACCACCTTGACGGCGGCGACCTTGACGCCCGGAGCGATGCCGGTCACGCCGACGCCGTTGACGGCGGCGGCGATGGTGCCGGCCACGTGGGTGCCGTGGTCGCTGGTGGTCGGGTTCCACGCCGCCTCGGTGGTGTTGGTGACACCGCCGATGCAGGACGTGCTCCTGTCCTTGGCGATCTGGGTCGCCAGGTCCGGGTGGGTGCTGGAGATGCCGCTGTCCAGCACGCCGACGACGACGTTCGGGCTGCCGTTGTTCACCGCGTGCGCCTGCGGCACGTGGATCATGTCCATGTCCCACTGCTGGCCGTAGAGCGGTTCCTTGGTCGGGTCGCCGGTGGCGGCGGCGACGTCGGCCGCGGAGACCTCCACGGTCTCGCCCTCGTCGAGGGCGGTGCCCAGGCCGGCGGTGGACGCGACCGACTCGACGCCCACCCCCGCCACCTGGGTGGCGAAGTCCGGGTTGGTCGAGCGGGCGACGAGCACGCCGATCCGGTCGTAGGAGGCCACGACGGTGCCCTTGGCGGCCGCCACGCGGGCGGCGGCCTTGCTGGTGTTGGCGCCCTGCGGGGCGAGGACCAGATAGGAGGTGTCCGGTCCGGCGGCCGCCGCCGGTGCCAGCCCGCCGGTGAGGGCGAGGCCGACGCCGAGCGTCGTGGCGGACGCGGCGGCCAGTGTCTTGCGACGGAGGTTCTTCACACAGACTCCCAGGGGGCCGATCCCGGCCGGATCCCACTCCCTGGCGGGAAGCGGGCCGGCGGAAGACGGGCAGGCTGCCCGCCTTCGAGGGTTCAGCGACGGGAGCCGGTGTGGTGTTACACACACCTGAACCGTCGGACAACACCCGTCAGACGGTGGCCACCGTGTAGGGGATCTCGTCGAGCAGTTCGCGGGCCAGGAAGCCGATCCGCCCGTAGCGGGGGACCAGGCGTTGCCCGCTGACCGCGTGGGCGAACGCGGCCCAGCAGGCGGCCTGCGCCGGCTCGGCGCCCCGTGAGAGCAGCCCCGCGAGCAGCCCGGCGCGGACGTCGCCGCTGCCCGAGGTGCCCAGGCCGGCGTCGCCGCTCTCCTCGCGCCAGGCCCGCCCGTCGGGAGTGGCGATGTGGCCGTAGAGGGAGACCACCGCGTCGTACCGGCGGGCCAGGTGGACGGCCTCGGCGTCCAGGTCGTCGCCGGGCTTCCGGTCGAGCAGGTGCCGGGCCTCGGTGAGGTTGGGCGTGAGCACCACCTTGCGGCCCGAGCCGACCAGCAGGTCCGGCTCGTGGCTGAGCGCGCCGAGGGCGTACGCGTCGAGCACCAGCGCGGTCTCCGGGCCGGCCGCGTCGAGGACCACGTGCAGCAGCGCCCGGGTGGCGTCGATGTCCTTGAGGCCGGGGCCGACCGCCACGACGTCCGCCTCGGCGATCAGGCCGTCGAGCAGGTCGCCGGGATCGCCCCGGACGGCGCCGTCGGCGGTCTCCGGCAGGCCGACCACCAGCGCCTCGGGCACCTGGATGCTGAGCGCGGCGGCGGTGGACTCGGCGGCGGCCAGTTGCAGCACGCCGGCCCCGGCGCGCAACGCGGCCACCCCGGCGAGCAGCACCGCGCCGGGGGTGAACCGGGACCCGCCGACCACCAGCACGGTGCCCCGGGCCTCCTTGCCGCCGGTCGGCACCGGCAGCGCCCAGTCCCGCAGCAGCGCGGGGGTGATGACCTCAGACCGGCTCGGCATGGACCTCGTCCTCCCTGGTCGAACGCGCCCCCTGCCGGTGCAGGTGGGTGACGTCGTTGAACACGTCCGGCGTCAGCCGGCCGGTGGTGTCGGCCGACCAGCCGGTGACCGAGCAGTTGGCGATCACGTGCTCCCCGGTCAGCGCCATCAGCTCCGCCTCGGTGAGCCCCTCCACGAGGTACCGCAGCAGGAACACCAGCGCGTCGTGGCCGAACAGCAGCACCCGGCCGCCGGCGTGGTCCCGGCGCAGGTCGCCGAGGAGCGCGCGCAGCCGCAGCGCCACGTCGGTCCAGGACTCCCCGCCGGGCGGGCGGTAGTAGAACTTGCCGAGCCGGTCCCGGCGCGCCGCCTCGTCGGGGTACCGCCGCCGGACGCCCTGGCCGGTCAACCCGTCGAGGATGCCCAGCTCGCGGTCGCGCAACCGTTCGTCGCGGCTCGCCGGCACGCCGGTGCCGGCGAGGGCCAGCTCGGCGGTCCGCACCGCCCGCAGGTACGGCGACACCACCGCCACGTCCGGCCGCCGCGCCTCGGGCAGCCCGGCCAGCCAGCGTCCGGTCGCCCGCGCCTGCTCCTCGCCCGTGGGCGACAGCGGCACGTCCGCGTCCCGGTGGGTCAGCTCGATCAGCTCGGCGCCCGACGCCTCGGCCGCCGTGGCCGCGACGTTCGCCGTGCTCTCGCCGTGCCGGACGATCCAGAGCGCTGCCAGTTCCGCCATGCGGCCTCCGGTACCCGGGGTCTCCCGGGGGTAACCGTGCCGGTCGGTGGCGGCCGGCACACCCGGGGCGTGAACGGCGGCCGGGCGGGTAAGCGCGGTCGGCCCGGAAGCGGGCGAAGCCGACCCAGGGGAGGGTGCCGTGGCGACGATGGTACGAGAGCCGATGAGCCCGGTGAAGGACAAGAACTACGACCTGATCCACACGGTGCAGATGTCACTGCAGCACGTCTGGCAGATGGAGACGTACATCGCCGACGCGGAGGATCGGGGCGACACCGAGCTCGCGACCTGGTTCCGCAAGATCCAGGAGACCAACCGCAAGGCCGCCGACCAGGGCAAGAAGATGCTCGGCGACCGGCTCCACAAGGAGAACGGCTGACCGTACGCGCCGGTGGCCGGGTGGGTGCGCCCGCCCGGCCACGAGCGTGTCCCGGGACCGCCACGCCGCGCGGGCGGCGCGGGGTGGCATCGACCGGGCAGAATGTCGTCCGGCACCGGCGTGGGCCCGGTGGCGGGGAGGCGGACGCGTGGCGACGGTCATCAGGGGTCTGCGGGAGGCGCTGGTGCTCTTCCTGATCGCGGTGGTGACGATCGGGATCGCGGTGGGCATCTGGGTGGGGGTCAGCGGCGGCGACTTCGTCCATCGGCTCGGCGTGGCGTTCATGCTGGTCGGCGCGGTGATCGGGATGACCGGTGACCTGACGCTGAGCCGGATCGGCATGCTGCCGGCCCGGTCCACCTTCGGCCTGGCTCCGGAACGGGAGGACGGCGGCGGGGGCCGGGTGCTCACCGGCGTCGGCATCTTCCTGTTCGTCTCGGTGCCGCTGATCGTCGTCGGCGTCCTGCTGATCACGTGACGACATCCCCGCGCCGCGACCGTCCGCGTCGTACGGTGTGAGGCGTGGCGACCACGGCGGCCGAGGAGATCCGGGTGGGTGAGCGGCTGGTCCGCGTCTCCAGCCCGGACAAGCCCTACTTCCCGGAACGCGGGCTGACCAAGCTGGACGTGGTCCGCTACTTCCTCGCCGTTGGCGACGGCATCCTGCGGGCGCTGCGCGACCGACCGACCATGCTGGAGCGCTGGCCCCGCGGCGTTTTCGAGGGCGCGACGATCGCCACCCGGCAGACCAACAAGGGTGACGCGTTCTACCAGAAGCGGCTGCCGGCCGGCGCGCCCGACTGGGTGCGCACCGCGCACATCACCTTCCCCAGCGGCCGGACCGCCGACGAGGTGGCCCCGAGCGAGCTGGCCGTGGTGATCTGGGCGGTCAACCTGGGCACCCTGCGGTTCCACCCGTGGCCGGTCTCGGCGGGCGACGTGGAGCGTCCCGACCAGCTCCGCATCGACCTGGACCCGATGCCCGGCGTGGATTTCGCCCAGGTGGTCCCGGTCGCCCACGAGGTGCGCGCGTTCCTCGACGAGCTGGGCCTGGTGGGCTACCCGAAGACCACCGGCGGCCGGGGCATCCACGTCTACCTGTCCATCGAGCCGCGGTGGAGCTTCGGCGACTGCCGGCGCGCGGTGCTGGCGCTGGGCCGGGAGATGCAGCGCCGGCTGCCCGATCTCGTCACCACCACCTGGTGGCGCGAGCAGCGGGACCGGCCGGTCTTCGTCGACTACAACCAGATGGCCCGCGACCACACCGTGACCTCGGCGTACTCGATCCGGCCCACCCCGCGGGCGCTGGTCTCGGCGCCACTTTCCTGGGCGGAGCTGGACGACGCCCGGCCGGAGGACTTCGACGTGGTCAGCATGCCGGCCCGGTTCGCCGAGCGGGGCGACCCGCACGCCGGCCTGGACGAGCGCCGGTTCTCGCTGGAGCCGCTGCTGGAGTTGGCCGACCGGGAGGGCCTGGAGGCCCCGCCGGAGCGGTAGGCGGTCACTGCCAGGGGCTCAGCGTCCCGTCGAACTCCTCGAAGACCAGCCAGGTCCGGGTGGACAGCACCCCGGCGATGCTCTGCACCCGGTCCAGCACCACGTCCCGCAGGGTGGCGTTGTCCGGTGCCCGCACGAGGGCCAGCACGTCGTGCTCGCCGCTGAGCAGCGCCGCGTGCTCGATGTAGCGCACCCGGGCCAGCTCGGCGGACACCTCGCGCCAGGTGTTCTGCTCGATGGTGAGCGCGATGTACGCCGAGGTGCCCAGCCCGGCCGGCTCGGGCGCCACCTGGGCGCGGAACCCGGTGACCACCCCGTCCCGCAGCAGCCGCTCCACCCGCGCGTACGCGTTGGTGCGCGAGACGTGCACCCGTTCCGCCAGCGTACGGATGGACAGCCGGGCGTCCTCGGTCAGTTCGCGCAGGATCCGCCGGTCGACCTCGTCGAGTGGCCCGGCCGAACGTCCCGTTCCGCCCGCCGTGCCCGGTGTGGTTCCGGTCTCCTGGCTCATGAGGACCGCCTTCCGGTGCCATTCGTCCCGCGTTCATCCCGGATGTTGAGTCAATCATCCGACAGCGGAAGCATAGGGCCACCACACGTCCAGGAGGTCCCCGCCGTGACGACCACACCCGAGGCGGTCCGCAGGGCATCCCCGCGCACCCGCCGGCCGGCCACCCCGGCCACCCCGGCCGTCCCCGACCCGTCGGCCGGCCTGCTGCCCCGCACCGAGCCCGTCCGACTGCTGAACCCGGACGGCACCCCGCTGCCCGCCCGGGACGACTACCCGGAGCCGCCGGTCGAGGCGCTGCGCGAGATGTACCGCCGGATGGTCGTCGGCCGTCGCTTCGATGTGCAGGCCACCGCGCTGACCAAGCAGGGCCGGCTCGCCGTCTACCCGTCCTCGCGCGGCCAGGAGGCCTGCCAGGTCGGCGGAGTGCTGGCGCTGCGCGACACCGACTGGGTCTTCCCGACCTACCGGGAGTCCATGGCGCTGACCGCCCGCGGCATCGACCCGGTCGAGGTGCTCACCCTGCTCCGCGGCGACTGGCACTGCGGGTACGACCCGACCGTCGTGCTCACCGCGCCGCAGTGCACCCCGCTCGCCACCCAGTGCGTGCACGCCGCCGGGCTCGCCTACGGCGAGTCCTACCAGGGGCGGGACACCGTGGCGCTGGCCTTCATCGGCGACGGCGCCACCAGCGAGGGCGACTTCCACGAGGGCGTCAACTTCGCCGCCGTGTTCAAGGCCCCGGTCGTCTACTTCGTGCAGAACAACAAGTACGCGATCAGCGTGCCGCTGTCCCGGCAGACCGCCGCGCCGAGCCTGGCCTACAAGGGCGTCGGCTACGGCGTGCCCAGCGAGCAGGTCGACGGCAACGACCCGGTGGCCGTGCTCGCCGTGCTCAACCGGGCCGTCGCGCACGCCCGCGCCGGCAAGGGGCCGTACCTGGTCGAGGCACACACCTACCGGATGGAGCCGCACACCAACGCCGACGACCAGACCCGCTACCGGGACGCCGAAGAGGTCGAGGCGTGGCGCGACCGGGACCCGATCGCCCGGCTGGAGGCGTACCTGCGGAACCGGGGCGCGCTGGACGACGCCGCGGTCGCCGCGATCGCCGAGGAGGCCGAGGCGTACGCCGCCGCGCTGCGCGACCGGATGAACGCCCAGCCCGAGGTGGACCCGCTCAGCCTCTTCGACCACGTCTACGCGGAGCCGACCCCGCAACTGGTCGAGCAGCGGGACCAGGTCCGGGCCGAGCTGGCCGCCGCCCGCGTCGAGGAGGGGGACGCCTGATGGCCACCATGACCATGGCGAAGGCGCTCAACGCCGCGCTCGCCGACGCGATGCTGGACGACGAGCGGGTGGTCGTCTTCGGCGAGGACGTCGGGCAGCTCGGCGGCGTCTTCCGGATCACCGACGGGCTCCAGGCCCGGTTCGGTGACAAGCGCTGCTTCGACACCCCGCTCGCGGAGGCCGGCATCGTCGGCTTCGCCGTCGGCCTGGCCATGTCCGGGCTGCGCCCGGTGGTCGAGATGCAGTTCGACGCGTTCGCGTACCCGGCGTTCGAGCAGATCGCCTCGCACGTGGCGAAGCTGCGCAACCGGACCCGGGGCGCGCTCAGCGTGCCGATCGTCATCCGGGTGCCCTATGCCGGTGGCATCGGCGGCGTGGAGCACCACTGCGACTCGTCCGAGGCGTACTACGCGCACACCCCGGGCCTGAAGGTGGTCACCCCGGCCACCGTCGAGGACGCGTACTCGCTGCTGCGCGAGGCGATCGACGACCCGGACCCGGTCGTGTTCATGGAGCCGAAGAAGCTCTACTTCGGAAGCGCCGAGGCGGAGCTGCCGGCCCGGAAGGAGCCGTTCGGCCGGGCCGTCGTGCGCCGCGCTGGCACCGACGCCACCCTGATCGCGTACGGGCCGGCGGTGCCGGTCGCGCTGGAGGCCGCCGAGGCCGCCCGCGAGGAGGGCTGGGACCTGGAGGTGGTTGACGTGCGGACCATCGTGCCGTTCGACGACGCCACCGTCACCGCCTCGGTGCGCAAGACCGGCCGCTGCGTCGTGATCCAGGAGGCGCAGGGCTTCGCTGGTGTCGGCGCCGAGATCGCCGCCCGGGTGCAGGAGCGCTGCTTCCACGCCCTGCACGCCCCGGTGCTGCGGGTCTCCGGGCTGGACATCCCCTACCCGGCGCCGATGCTGGAGCACACCCACCTGCCGTCGGTGGACCGGGTGCTGGACACCGTGGCCCGGCTCCAGTGGGACGACCAGCCGGACGAGCGGTGGGTGGCGGCATGAGCGAAATGACCACCGCGACCGGGACCCGCGACTTCCTCCTGCCCGACCTGGGCGAGGGGCTGAGCGAGGCGGAGATCGTCGAGTGGCGGGTCGCCGTCGGCGACGTGGTCACCGTGGACCAGACCGTGGTGGAGGTGGAGACCGCCAAGGCCGTGGTCGACGTCCCCTGCCCGTACGCCGGCCGGGTCGTGGCCCTGCACGGCGCGGCGGGTCAGGTCCGCCCGGTGGGCCAGCCGCTCATCACGATCGCCCCGCTCGACGGCGACGGCGGCGACGACCCGCACGCCACCTACCGCGAGGAGGAGCGGGCCGGCTCCGGCAACGTCCTGATCGGGTACGGCACCGGCCACGGCGGCGCGGGCCGGCGGCGGCGACGCCCCCGGCTGGCCCTGGCGCCCGAGCCCGACGCCACGCCGGCGACCGCCCCGGTCACCGGCAGCCCCACGGCCGACGGCCCGGAGCGCCCGCCGCGCACCGCGCCGCTGGTCATCTCGCCGATCGTCCGGCGGCTGGCCCGGGAGCGCGGCCTCGACCTGGCGGCCCTGCGGGGCACCGGGCCCGGCGGGGTGATCCGCCGCGCCGACGTGGAGGCGGCGTCCACCGCGCCGGCCGCGCCGCTCGCCGCCGTGCCGGACGCCCCGGCCGCGCACGTCGGGCTGGCCCCGGCCGGCGACGGCGACGTGGTCATCCCGCTCACCGGCATCCGCAAGGTCATCGCCGACAAGCTCTCCCGCAGCCGGCGGGAGATCCCCGAGGTGACCATCTGGGTGGACGTGGACGCCACCGGGCTGCTGGCGACCCGGGCCGCGATCAACGCCGCCACCCCGGAGTCGCCGGTCAGCATCCTGGCCCTGCTGGCCCGGATCTGCCTGAGCGGCCTGCGGAAGTATCCGCAGCTCAACGCCCACGTCGACACCGAGGGGCAGCGGATCGTCCAGTCCGCCGGGGTGCACCTGGGCATCGCCGCGCAGACCGACCGGGGCCTCGTCGTCCCGGTGCTGCGCGACGCCCAGCGGCTGACCACCCGGGAGCTGGCCGCCGCCCTCGCCGAGACCACGGCGGCCGCCCGGGCCGGCACCCTGCCCCCGGCGCGGCTCACCGGGGGCACCTTCACGCTGAACAACTACGGGGTGTTCGGCGTGGACGGGTCGACCCCGATCATCAACCACCCCGAGGCGGCGCTGCTCGGCGTCGGCCGGATCGTCGACAAGCCCTGGGTGGTCGACGGGCAGCTGGCCGTGCGCAAGGTGACGCAGCTCAGCCTCACCTTCGACCACCGCGTCTGCGACGGCGGCGTGGCCGGGGGCTTCCTCCGGCACGTGGCGGACTGCGTCGAACAGCCCGCCCTGCTGGTCGCGAACGTCTGAGTCCCGGCCCCGGCCCCGGCCACCCCGCGGGGCCGGGGCCGAACCGGTCGTTCACGTCACGCCGCGCAACCCGGTCGCCGCCGTGACGTCCCGCCCGTCGACGTCGCCAATTCCCATTTCCGTACGCCGGAGTCGAAAGCGAAGTCAGCCACCCCAAGCAATTCCGCCGAATATGCCACGCCGTCCCGAGGGCCATACAGAATGTGAGCCAAGGGGAGCGGAAATGGGGTGCGGAATATGGATGTGAGGCGGCGATTCACGCTGTTGGCGGTAACCATCGCAGCCACACCGTTGGTGGTCGGCGGGTGCACCGCCGGCCAGAGGGATGCCGTGAAACACGGCCACGGCAAGGCGGCCGCGGCGCCGTCGGTGACCGTGACCCCGGCGGACCGGACGAAGGGCGTGCCGGTCAGCGCCGAGGTGGGGACCACGGTCAGCGGCGGCAAGGTCACCGCCGTGAGGCTCACCGACGACAAGGGCCGGCCGGTGCCGGCGCAGCCGCGTGAGGACGGGTCGGGCTGGGTGCCGGACAAGCCGTTGGAGAACTCGCGGACGTACACCGCGGAGGTGACCGCGACCGGCGATTCCGGGCGGACCACCACGCAGAAGACGACGTTCACCACAATGGCGAAATCCACCAAACCGGCCGTCACCAGCGAGCTCTATTTCACCGGTAATCAGACGTACGGGACGGCCATGCCGGTGGTGGTCGCATTCGATCCGCCAATTCCGAAAGAGGCCAGAGCGGACGTGCAGCGCCGGTTGTTCGTGAAGACCGACCCGCCGCAGCCGGGCACCTGGTCGTGGGAATCGGACGGCAAGCAGGTCGAATACCGGGCGCCCGACCACTGGAAGTCCGGCACGAAGATCAGCGTGCGGAGCGCCCTGCAGGGGCTGCCGATCGGCAAGGACGCCATCGGCGACGCCGACCACAGCGCGACCTCCAAGATCGGCCGGCAGGTCTCGCTCGAGATCGACAACGCCACCAAGCAGATGTCCGTCTACGAGGACGGCAAACTGCTCCGCAAGGTGCCGGTGAGCCTCGGCAAGTCGAGCACGCCCACCTCCAGCGGCAAGATGGTGATCATGGAGAAGTTCGACCACACCACCTTCGACACCCGGGGTTCGGCCGATCCGTACGTGGTCGACGTGGACGACGCCCAGCGGCTCACCTGGGGTGGCGAGTTCATCCACTCCGCCCCGTGGTCGGAGGGGGAGCAGGGCTTCACCAACACCTCACACGGCTGCACCAACGTCTCCGCCACCGCCGCGGACTGGCTGATGGGCATCACGCAGGTCGGCGACCTGGTGACGGTCAAGGGCACCGAGGTGAAGCTGGACCAGGGCAACGGGTTCACGGCCTGGAACGTCGGCTGGGACGAGTTCGTCAAGGGCAGCGCCCTGCCCGTACCGGCGGGGTTGAAGCCCACGCACAGCGCCACGCCGCACCCGGGCGCGGTGGCCGGCGGTTCGTCGCCCGCCCCCGCCCCGTCCAAGAGCAACAGCGGCGGCTGACCACCGGGGAGGAACGGCACGGGGCCGGCCCGCAGACACTGCGGGCCGGCCCCGCGCCGGTCAGTCCAGGTCCACCCGGGCCACGCCCGTCGCGGTCAGGCTGCCCAGCCAGAGGCGCCGCCCGTGCTGCCGCACGCCGGTGACCATCGGGTACGCCCCACTCGGGCCGTGCAGCGTGCGCAGCACGCGCCCGGCCCCGTCCACCAGCGCGACCAGCGCGTAGCGGCGGGGCTGCGGCTGCACCGCCCCCGGGAGCAGGGCGACGAGCTGGCGCACCCGGGGATGCGGCAGCAGCTTCTCCATGATCGGCAGCCGGGGGCTGGGCAGCGCGATCCAGTAGGTCCCGTCGCCGACGGCCGAGACGTTGTCCGGGTAGGCCGGCAGGTCGGCCAGCACGGTGGCCCGGCCGTCGGGCAGGTCCACCCGGAGCAGCCGGTGGGTAGCCGTCTCGACCAGCATCAGCGCGGACTCGTCCGGGGTGAGCGCCACCCCGTTGGGGAAGTAGAGGCCGCCCGCCACCACCTCGGTGCGCCCGGTCCGCCGGTCGTAGGCCAGCACCCGGCCGTTGGGCCGGTGCTCCAGGAGGTCCCGCTTCCAGTGCGAGAGCGGGAACCGGTCCGACGAGTCGGTGAAGTAGATCGTGCCGTCCCGGGCCACGGCGGCGTTGTCGGCCAGGTGCACCGGTGGTGCCGTCCCGGTCAGCTCGTGCACCGCGCCGTCCGGCGTGATCCGCAGCAGCCCCCGGTAGGCGTCGCAGACGATGAGCCCGCCGTCGACCGGGTCCAGCTCGATGCCGAGCGGGCGCCCGCCGGTCTCGGCGAGCAGCGTGGGACGGGTGCCGGCCGGGGCGTCCGCCGGCCACCACCAGAGCCGGCCGTCCTCGTCGCCGCTGACCGCCCGGCCCTGCGGGTCGATCAGCACGTCCTCCGGGCCGTGCGCGCCGTCGGGCAGTGGCAGCAGGTCGGCCCGGTCGAGCCGTACGTTGGTGGGGGCCCACGGCCCGTCCAGCGGCGGTGGCACGGTGGCCGGCTCACGGACCGGCCGGATCAGCAGGGGCACGCGCGGGCGGGGAACGGCCATCCGGCCATTCTTCCCCGCCGATGCCCCGGCCGGGAATCCCCGGCGGCGTGTCTCCGCCGCGGTCGCGGCCCTGCGGGATGACCCCGAGGCCGCTCAGGGTCGCACCCGGGACGTACCCGGAACCCCGCCCGCGAGCGGCCGGAACTGTCGGTGGTGGGGGATAGGTTCGGGGACATGCGAGAGGGCGGCGACCGGTTCCACGTGGCGACGAGCGTCAGCGACCACGTGGTGGACGTGCGGGCGGTGGGCGAGATCGACATCGCCACCGTGGCGGCGTTCCGGGCTGCGCTCTGGGCCGCGCCGGCACGGCCGGTGCTGCGGCTGGACCTGTCCGGCGTGCGCCTGCTGTCCGCCGCCGGGGTGCGTGCGCTGGTCGCCGCCCACCTGCGGGTGCGGGCCCGCGGCGGCGAGCTGGTGCTGGTCGACCCCGACCCGGTGGTCGCCCGGGTGCTGCGGGCCACCGGCCTGCACCGGGTGCTGCCGATCCGCGAGTCGGCCCGCGATCTGGTCACCTGCGCCGCGGCCTGACGCCGCAGGGCCGCCGGCGCGCCGCCGACGGCCCTGCCACACGGTCTCCGGTCAGCGCACGCCGACCAGGTCCACCACGAAGACCAGCGTCTCGTTCGGCTTGATCGCGCCACCGGCGCCCCGGGCGCCGTAGCCCAGGTGCGGCGGGATGGTCAGCCGGCGCCGACCGCCGACCTTCATGCCGACCACGCCCTGGTCCCAGCCGGCGATGACCTGGCCGCCGCCCAGCGGGAACTCGAACGTGTCACCCCGGTTCCACGACGCGTCGAACTCGCGGCCGGTCGAGTGGGCCACGCCCACGTAGTGCACGTTGGCCAGCTGGCCGGGTCGGGCCTCCGGGCCGTCGCCGACCGTGATGTCCTCGATGACGAGATCGGCGGGCGGGGCGCCCTCGATCGGGCCAACCTCGGGCTTCTCCATGAGCGGGTCTCCTCGGTGCTGACAGGTGCGGTCCCCGTCGATCCTGCCGGATCGCGGCCGGCCGATACGCGTCGGTCCCTGTCACGGCGTGGCGGCGGGCGCGGGTGAG